>PAEL01000126.1 GCA_002700775.1 Gammaproteobacteria bacterium
ACTTCCCAAAAGAGTCTCTTAAACTCTGGGAGGACGCATTATACGTGTGCTAGAGCCCATGACAAGGGTTTATTACAAATAAAACGATTTATCAGCGAAACTAGAAATTTTAGACCAGATTAAACCGATGTAGGAAACCTAAGAGGCACTGTTTGACAATAAAATCTTTTTACGTAAAAAACCCCAGATCCGAAATAAAAACAACGCAGCAAGCACAAGTCCGTAAACCAAAGCCTCCCCGAAATTACTTCTTACGATCCATATTAGGTGTAATAGAGCAACTGTAGCGGCCAAGTAAATTGAACGGTGAATCAATTTCCATTTGCGCCCTAATTTAAGAACCATCGAGCGTGGCGAGGTGACTGCAAGTAAAAACAAAATTAAGTACGCAGCAAACCCTAGTGTGATGAACGGCCTTTCCAAAAGCTCTTCGCCGAAAGCATCAAGCCTGAGTTCTAACAAAAAAACTAACCAAACTAAGAAATGTAGGCTCGCGTAAAAAAACGTAAAAAGACCCATCATCCGACGTATTTTTACAAATTCCATCGTTCCAAGAATCTGACTCATTGGTGTCATTGCAAGAGTTAACAGTAAAAATCTCAGAGCCCAGCCGCCAGTTTCTAGCGCTAAAGCCTTAGCGGGGTCAGGCCCCAAGTTGTTGGTCACAACTGTCCAAAAAATTAGAAGAAGCGGCATCGAAGCAACAGAAAAAACGCTCGGCTTGAGAACTCTCTTCACATTAACTGAGCTGCTCACATCAATAATAACGACTAAGATCCATGCCGCTATACAAAGAAGCAACCTCCTCTCCATACCCATTGAACTTTCGCGTCGGAATTACTCTGCGGTCGAACAATGTTTGCGGCAAACGCCGTTCCATGTCCTGTCTCCACCGCGGGTGCTGAACATCTGGATTAACATTCGCATAAAACCCATACTCCTGCGCCTGCAAATCTACCCAAGTCGTTCTAGGCATGCTTTCTCGGAAATTAATCTTGACTATTGACTTGATACTCTTAAATCCATATTTCCAAGGCACAACTAGACGCATTGGAGCCCCATTCTGAGCGGGCAATGTCTGTCCATACAACCCAACCGCGATAAATGTCAGAGGGTGCATGGCTTCATCGATCCTCAAGCCTTCTCGATATGGCCACCTGACAATTGCAAAGCGAGACCGAATACCTGGCATTGCCTCTGGGTCAACCACAGTTTCAAATTCAACATACTTTGCTTTAGAAGTTGGCTCAAAACGTTTTATTAGATCTCTCAGTGGAAAACCAACCCAAGGGATAACCATTGACCAAGCTTCTACACATCGTAATCGATAAATTCTTTCCTCTAATCCATGCGGCTCAATTATATCCTCTAAGTTATATCGTCCCGGCCTTGATACCTCTCCCGATATTTCGACCGACCAAGGCTCTACCTTGAACTCATTTGAATTCGACGATGGGTCCCCTTTATTCATTCCAAACTCATAAAAATTATTATACTTTGTCACATCCTCGTAGGGCGTTAACTCCTCATCAGTAAAAAAAGGCTCTCTGTCAGGAGCCGGCTTTATATTCTTAAACTTTGACACTAACCAGGGCGCTTGAGCGCCAACCTGAATCCCTTCGGGCGCGCGAGCTTTTAAAGAGTCTCCATACTGCCCAACGGCAAGCCCAGAGCCAAGGGTAGATGTAACACCCCCCAAGAAAAGACTACTACCATTTTTTAAAAACTTACGCCGGTTTATGTAAGCACTTTCCGATGTGATTTCAGACGATTTTATATCGGACGATTTTTTTATAAGCATGATTTTCTCCTATGATCCATGTGCTCGGGTAAACCAATTTTACGTCGAGCCTTTTTCAGACGGTTGCTTATTCTTTATTCTTCTCCATAAAACTCCCAGCGGACCGGAAGCGACGTATATGACACATAACGTCAAAAGCACCTCAGGCGGTTCTTGTGCTATCACTACTAACAAAATAATTACAGCGACAAAAGCCAAATAAGGAACAGTCCCCTTTACATATACCTCTTTAAAACTATGATACTTATAATTCGAGATCATCAACATCCCTGCCAAAATTGTAATAACCACCATCCCGTACGCAACAAAAGCCGTGACCTCGACCCCGTGACGAAAAGAGACCCATGGGATGAAACACACTAGGGCTGCAGCCATAGGGCTCTGTAGACCAACAAAATAACGCTTATCAACAGATTCTAATTGAACATTAAATCGTGCCAACCTCATCGCTGCACATGACATGTAAATAAAGCTCGCAGCCCAACCAAGACGACCAATATCGGGAAAGGCCCAACTGAAACTTATAAACGCCGGAGCAACGCCAAACGAAACCATATCTGAAAGACTATCAAACTGAGCTCCAAATGCGCTTTGCGTATTTGTTAGTCTCGCTATGCGGCCATCGAGCGCATCAAAAACGCCTGAAAGAAACACTGCCCAACCTGCCTCATTAAATTCGCCAGCCATTGCTGCAACGATGGCGTAAAAGCCAGAGAAAAGGGCCCCTAAGGTCATCAAATTGGGCAATAAAAAAATTCCGCGTCGCAAAACTTTTTTACCATTCTCTGAAACAACTTCCTCATGCTCATCAATCGGCAAGAGGCTCTCGCTCTCGTCTGTCACCGGAGACCCTGATCCTGATTCATTATCAACTTCTTCGTTCATCTTATTCTCTTTTTTAAATCTTGAGTTGTTACGACGATTAAATCCCATACGGCAAATACGTAATCCTTCAGAAAAAACTCTGCCATCACAATCCCAAAAGGCCCTTAACAGTAAAATTAATTATTCCATATCTAAAACAATTTTACCCTTGCACGGAGATACTATAAACTCCCGCCTCAAAAGATTTTTGCTTATATCGAAAATAATTAGACAATAACCCGAGTCTTAGCGATCCGCATAAAATCCACAATTTAAGTTTTAATCAAGGATACTGGAGCATTTAATGAATTACTTCAATACGTTGCCACTGCGCTTGCAACTAAGCGAGCTTGCGAAATGTCGTTTCATGGACGCCAGTGAATTCGCCGAAGGTGCAGAAGCGCTTCAGGGGAAAAAAGTCGTCATTGTAGGGTGCGGTGCGCAAGGGCTGAATCAAGGCTTAAATATGAGAGACAGTGGCCTGGATGTCTCTTATGCCTTACGGGATGCAGCAATAACGGAGCGAAGACAGTCATATAGAAACGCCGAAGAAAATGGGTTTAAAGCGGGAACCTATAAGGAGTTAATTCCTGAGGCCGATTTAGTCCTGAATCTTACACCGGACAAACAGCACACGGACGTTGTCAGTGCGATAATGCCTCTCATGCAAAATGGAGCATGCCTCGCTTATTCTCATGGATTTAATGTAGTTGAAGAAGGAATGAGAATTCGTGACGATTTAACAGTTATCATGGTGGCTCCAAAATCACCGGGTAGTGAGGTTCGTGAGGAATACAAGCGTGGCTTTGGGGTTCCTACGTTAATTGCGGTTCATGAAGAAAACGATCCAAATGGCAACGGCCTTGCAATAGCAAAAGCATACGCAGCAGCGACCGGCGGTCATCGTGCAGGAGTGCTCCAGAGTTCCTTTATTGCCGAAGTAAAATCAGACTTGATGGGTGAGCAGACTATCTTATGTGGCATGCTCCAAACAGGCTCCATCCTTTGCTATGAAAAAATGATAGGCAACGGCATAGACTCAAAGTACGCATCGAAGTTGATACAGCATGGCTGGGAAGTCGTAGCTGAGGGCCTAAAACATGGCGGCATAACTAACATGATGGATCGATTAGAAAATCCAGCGAAAATAGTCGCCAACGATCTCGCTGAAGAACTGAAAGACATCATGAGAACTCTGTTTGAAAAGCACATGGATGACATTGTAACTGGTGCTTTCTCTGAAGGGATGATGGAGGACTGGAGAAACGATGACAAGCTGCTACTAAAATGGCGAGACGCCACCCAAGAAACGCTGTTTGAGAAATCAGAAGCCGGTGACATGCATATCAGTGAACAGGAGTTCTACGACCACGGGATTCTCATGGTTGCCATGGTCAAAGCAGGCGTAGAATTGGCCTTTGAGACTATGACAGCAAGTGGAATTATCGAAGAGTCAGCTTATTATGAGTCCTTACACGAAGTCCCTCTCATTGCCAATTTAATTGGTAGGAAAAAACTTTATGAGATGAATAAAGTGATTTCAGACACAGCGGAGTATGGTTGCTATTTGTTCTCACACGCATGTGTGCCGCTTCTTCAAGAATTTATGGCAAAGATTGACGTGGATGTTATTGGTGGAGGACTCGGGGACATTGACAAAAGTGTTGACAACACCAAACTGATTGCAGTGAACGAGAGTATCCGAAACCATCCTATTGAATTAGTAGGGAAGGCGCTAAGACACCATATGACCGCGATGAAAAAGATAATATGACTGGGAGGTGCGCAACTCGGGGTGGCCCATAGAAAGACTAGAGGTTTAACACTTTCTCTCCACGAGAAACGCCAGTGACGCCCGTTCTAGCGACCTCGATTACAGCGCCCTCTGCCTGTGCACTCACGAACGCATCTAGCTTATCGCCAGTCCCAACTAGCTGAATACTGAAAACATTGGCGGTGAGATCTACAATTTGTCCTCTGAATATTTCAACTAATCGTTGAACTTCTTCACGTTGGCTTCCACTTGCCTTGACTTTTACCAACATAAGTTCACGTTCTATGTGAGCCCCATCAGTAAGGTCAACAAGTTTCACCACATCAACAAGCTTGTTTAAGTGTTTAGTGATTTGCTCAATTTTAGCATCGTCACCCTCAGTAGTGAGAGTCAAACGAGAGAGGGAGCTCTCGTCTGTCGGGGCTACGGTCAAAGAATCTATGTTGTAGTTACGTTGAGAAAATAACCCAACAACCCGAGAGAGAGCTCCCGGTTCGTTCTCCATTAGCACTGAAATAATATGCCGCATGTTAAGTTCTCTCCGACTTACTCAACAGCATGTCTTTCATTGCCCCACCTTTTATCGCCATCGGATACACATGCTCCTCGGGATCAACCAAAACATCGACAAAGACCAGTTTATCTTTCAATGCGAAGGCGGCTCTTAACTTTTCATCAAGTTCATCTAACTGTTCAATCCGTATTCCCACGTGACCGTAAGATTCTGCCAGCCGAACAAAATCAGGTAGCGACTCTGCATAGGTGGAATGAGAATGCCTGCCACTATACTGCATATCCTGCCACTGCTTAACCATTCCAAGTGCTTGGTTATTAATGCAGATTATTTTCACCGGTAAATCATATTGCATACACGTCGCGAACTCCTGCAAATTCATTTGGAAGCTGCCCTCGCCCGTGACACACACCGAAACTGCGTCAGGATAAGCCAGCTGAACTCCCATCGCTGCTGGAAAACCAAAACCCATGGTTCCCAGCCCTCCAGAGTTAATCCATCTACGAGGCTTATCAAACCCGTAATACTGAGCCGCAAACATCTGGTGCTGACCGACGTCTGTGGCTATAAAAGCGTCTCCAGCAGTTATTTTGTGAAGCGATTGTATTACCTGTTGTGGTTTTATTACTTTGCCATCTTCCGAAGGTTTTATCCCAAGGCTATCTTTTGAACGCCAACGTTCTATTTGCGTCCACCAATCACCGAGAGCCTTGGTGTTTATTCGTGCTTTCGACTCTTCTACAAGTCCTATCATTTCTTCAAGCACCAAACTGACACAACCAACGATCGGAACATCGGCAACTACGGTCTTAGATATTGAAGCAGGATCAATATCAACATGCAGTATCGTAGCCTCTGGGCAAAACTTACTGGTATCAGAATTAGTAACTCTGTCATCAAAACGCACGCCGATTCCCAATAGAACATCGCAGTGATGCATTGACATATTCGCTTCATAGGTCCCGTGCATTCCCAACATCCCAAGAAACTGATTGTCAGACGCAGGGTATGCGCCTAACCCCATCAGTGTATTCGTAATCGGAAAGCCCAACAGCTTTGTTAATTTAGTCAAAGCGTCAGAGGCCTCCCCTTGGATAACTCCACCACCAGTATAAATCATGGGTCGGGCCGCGCCCAACAGGGCTTCCACAGCTTTTTTAATTTGTCCAGAATGCCCTTTGCCTGGAACCGCATAAGATCGCAGCACAGTATCTGTGGGATAGGTGTATGGAAACTCGACTTTTGGATCAGTCGTGTCTTTTGGTATATCTATGACCACAGGCCCAGGCCGGCCAGTTGTCGCAATATGAAAAGCTTTCGCAATCATTATCGGAATATCTGTCGCTGTGCGAACAATAAAACTATGCTTAACAATTGGACGCGAAATACCAATCATGTCAGTTTCTTGAAAACCGTCTGTGCCAATTAGCCGACTCTCAACCTGTCCCGACAGAACAATCATAGGTATGGAGTCCATGTAAGCGGTAGCTATTCCTGTTATCGCGTTTGTTGCGCCCGGCCCCGAGGTAACCAGAACTACTCCAGGCTTACCGGTAGCGCGAGCATAACCGTCAGCGGCATGCGTGGCCGCTTGCTCATGTCTCACAAGAATATGCTCGATCTTATCCTGTTTAAAGATAGCATCATATATATGCAATACTGCCCCGCCAGGATAACCAAACACCAACTCCACCTCTGCATCGTGCAGGGCTCTGACAAGCATCTCTCCACCTGAAATTTGATTCACAACTTTCGCCTCTACTGCGCTCATTTTACTATCGCCGCACTTATACCTACGTCTACGGAATGTTTAGCAGATTCCAATCAAAATTTAACTGCCCCATGCAGACCTTTTGGCGACGAATTCAAGTCACATCGGTAAATCATAGACAACAGTTATTATGTCGGCTTATCAAGCATAAACGTGATCGGTAAAAGCTTAAAAACCGCACTGATAGTGATGTACACCATCTTTGTCTGCTTAGTGGCCGGATGCGGCGCGCAAACTGCTGCTTGAGGAGGGTTCAGCCGGTTCTCGTTACAGCAAAATTGATGCAAATTCTGACATTCCCAAATCATTTGTCAAGTAATTCAACTCACAACTGGCAAGGTGTCAAAGAAGGCTAAACAACACGAATACGCAAATTAGAACTCTCGTCGAGTTCAACATGAATTTTTTGTTGCGGCTTCAAAGACAATTTGAGCAACATCTCGGACAAAGGATTTTCAATTTGGCTTTGGACTACCCGCTGCAAAGGACGCGCTCCAAAAACAGGGTCGAAGCCCATCGTAGAAATTTTTTCGGCAACGCCTGGACCAATCACAATCGAAAATCCAAGTTTCCTGAGCCTTTTATCAAGCGCTTGCAAATGCATGCTCGCTATCTGCGTCACCTGACTGACAGTCAATGGGAGAAATATTATTGATTCGTCAATCCGGTTAATAAATTCTGGTGAGAAATGCTTTGCTACTAACTGTAGTATTTGATCTCGGACCGGCTCTAAGTTTGGGGCCTTTTCTCTCTGCTTTGCGATAGTCTCCTGTATCAATTCGCTTCCCAAATTTGAGGTCATCACCACGACAGTGTTCCGAAAATCCACAATCCTGCCGCGAGCATCTGTCAACCGCCCTTCGTCTAAAACTTGCAACAGAATATTCAAAATGTCTGGATGAGCTTTCTCTATTTCGTCCAGAAGCAAAACTGAGTAAGGACGCCTTCTCACCGCTTCTGTCAAATATCCTCCCTGGTCATGTCCAATGTATCCCGGCGGCGCCCCAATAAGCCTGGACACCGAATGCGACTCCATAAATTCAGACATATCTACACGCAGCATGGCATCTTCTGTAGCAAACAAAAATTCAGCTAATGCTTTACAAAGCTCTGTCTTTCCAACCCCGGTGCCACCGAGAAAAAGGAATGAACCGTTAGGTTTCGTTGGATCCGACAAACCAGCCCTTGAGCGTCGAACCGCACTAGAGACGGCACCTATCGCTTCGCTTTGCCCAACAACTCTACTGCCCAACATGTCTTCCATCTTAAGAAGCTTCTCTCGATCACCCTCTAGCATTTTGCTGACTGGAATACCTGTAGAACGAGCTAAAACATCTGCAATCTCTTCTTCCGTGACCCTATTCCTAAACAGTTTCTTTTCGACATTATCTCCCGAAGATGCAGCTTCTAAATCAGCCTCGAGTGACGGAATGATTCCATATTGAAGCTCTGATATACGCGCCAAATCTCCGGTTCTTCTCAGAGACTCAGCTTCACTTCGAGCTTTCTCAAGTGAACTTTTTAAACCCTGCATAGCAACAACTTCAGCCTTCTCACATTTCCAGATTTTCTCAAGCTCCCCAAGTTCTGATTGCAAGTTTTTAATATCTTCACTAATTATTATCTCGCGTCTTTCTGCTTCAGAGTCATCGTTACCGCTTATCGCCTCACGCTCAATTTTTAGCTGAATCAACTTCCTCTCAAGCTGATCCAGCTCCATTGGCTTCGAATCGATCTCAATTCGAACCAAGCTGGCAGCCTCATCAACTAAATCAATCGCTTTATCAGGTAACTGACGATCTGTAATATAGCGCTCCGATAATTGAGCAGCAGCTAAGAGAGCAGAATCGGTAATCTCCACCCCATGATGCACCTCATAGCGCTCCTTTAATCCGCGCAAAATAGCGATCGAATCCTCTTCGCTGGGCTCTTCTATTAGTACTTTTTGAAACCTTCTTTCCAGTGCCGCATCTTTTTCTATGTGCTCTCGGTATTCATCAAGCGTTGTTGCACCAACACAATGCAAAGCGCCTCGAGCCAAAGCCGGCTTCAGCATATTGCCAGCATCCATTGCTCCGTCGCTCTTGCCTGCACCAACAATCATGTGCATTTCATCTATAAATAAGATTATTTCTCCAGCTTGTCTTTCGACCTCGTTCAACACCCTCTTCAGTCTTTCCTCAAATTCACCTCTAAACTTCGCGCCGGCGATTAATGAACTCATATCCAGAGCAAGGACTTTTTTGTCTCGAAGGCCTTCTGGGACCTCATTATTTACGATCCTTTGTGCTAAACCTTCGATGATTGCCGTTTTCCCAACGCCCGGCTCTCCAATGAGAACAGGGTTATTTTTCGTACGACGCTGGAGCACTTGAATCGTTCTTCTAATTTCTAAATCACGTCCGATGACAGGGTCTAACTTTCCATCCAATGCTAGCAAGGTAAAATCAACACAGTATTCTTCTAAGGAGCGGATATCTTCGTCTGACGCACTCACGCTCCGAGAGTTTTCGATCGCGGTCTCCAAGACTTTTTCTGAGACCCCAAAACTATTGAGGACCTTGCCGAGCGAGCCCGAATCACTCATGGCAGCTAAAACAAAAGTTTCACAGTCGACAACGCCTAAATCTCTTTTTCTACATATTTTCTCTGCCCTATTCAGCACCTGAAGCAACTCAGGAGAAATTGAAATCGCCCCTCTATTATCTTTTACTCGAGGCAAGGCATCGATGAGTTCAACGAGACCCTTTTTTAAGCCGCTTAAATTAAATCCTGTTTTGCTAAAAAGCGACTTTGTCGTCCCATTTGGTTTCTCGAGCAAGGCTAATATAAGGTGCACTGGCATAATAGCATTGTGTTCATTCACAACAGCCGTTGACTGCGCCTCAGAGAGACCTTCCTGCAATTCATTCGACAGTTTTTCTATTTGCATAAATTTTCTCGCCTTATCGCGATGACTGATTAATCTAAAAATCCAAAAATTTTTACATCAATTATTTTGTTGGGGCTAAACGAAAAATTTCAAGAAGCATTGGTCAAAAACTCAGCTTAACGGTTTTTCATATAAATCATATTTAACATACGCCCGCAGCGAGCATCTCTTCTGTAAGAATAAAATCGCTCTTCGTCACAATAGGTACAGAAACCTCCTCCACAAATTTCTGTTACGCCCAGTCGGTTTAAGATGTGTTTAGCAAGCGACTCCAGATTACATAAAAATTTTTGAGGGGCGCTTGCAACTCTCTGAAAGCAAGAGTCAAGCGCTTTGATATCCTTGATCGATTGGCTTTGCAAAAAAGCATCCTTAACGTCTGAACCTACTTCAAAATGGCATCGACCGATACCTGGTCCAATCCAAACCTGAATATCATCCCGCGGCGCGTTGAATTTCAGAACAGTGGCTTCTAAAATCCCAGTTGACAAACTCTTCCAACCAGCATGAGCTAACCCCACTTCAGACCCATCTTTCGATGCAAAAAAAATAGGGAGGCAGTCCGCCGTAAGAACGCAACAAACTAATCCTTGCTGACCAGTCACCACTGCGTCTGCACTGATCACTTTGCTTACTCTAGAGACTCGGACAGCGTTATTTCCATGGACCTGATCCAACCATTGCCATTGCAGGTTAGAATCAAACCATGATTTGATTTCGGCTCGATTCTTATCAACAACACATGCATCCTCTCCAACATGAGTTGCTAAATTGAAATTGGCATATTCATTCAAACTGAAGCCATTTATGCGCGTTGTTACCGCCGCACAAACGAGGTCATTTACTTCCCAAGCAGGTGTGAAGTAAGGCGGCTCATTAAGTTTTTTACGCATCAGAACTCGCCATGATGAAATCCTTCTCTAACTTTTTCAACAGAAACTTAATGTCGGCAGGAAGATCGGCTTCCCAATGCATTACTTTCTTGGTTTCAGGATGACTAACACCAAGACGACGAGCATGCAGGGCCTGCCGCTTAAAATTCTTCAGGCTCTCTGCAAGAGACGGCTCACATCCCGCCGGCAAAGACAGGCGAGTTCCATAGAGCTGGTCCCCAACGAGAGGATAACTTTTATGACTCATGTGAGCTCTGATTTGGTGGGTACGCCCCGTATCCAGTTTAATCAATAAGTGGGTATGTGAGCGAAACCGCTTTATCACTTTATAGTGAGTAATGGCTTTTTGACCATTCTCCGAAACCGCACGCTTTTTTCGATTTACAGGATGGCGGCCTAAAGGTAAATCGATTTTTCCTCCGCCTGTTAACACTCCGCAGGCTATCGCTTCATACTCTCTTGAGACCTCTCTCTTAGCCAATTTCGCGACTAAATCCGTATGCGCTACGAGTGTCTTCGCCACCATCAAGAGACCAGTTGTGTCTTTATCCAATCGATGAATAATCCCTGCGCGTGGAAGTTGTCTTAAGTTAGGACAATGATGCAAAAGCCCGTTCAGTAACGTCCCCTGCTGATGCCCCGCTGCTGGGTGAACCACTAAGTTTTTTGCCTTATTTATTACTATGAGCGAGTCATCTTCGTAGACTATGTCTAAAAGCATCTTTTCAGATTCCCACTCTCCTGCTTCTTCAACATCAGCTTGCACAACCAGATGGTCTCCTAAGTATACTAAATCTTTTGGTCGACGCTGTTGACCATTAACCATAAGCCATCCAGATTTGATCCATTGCTGGAGCCGGGCACGAGAGTGCTCGGAAAACAACGAAGCAGCGACTTGATCTAGTCTTCTTTTCGCATCACTCTCTGAAACTACAGCTTCTAACTTAATCTTAGTCATAAAAACCTTATTTGGTTAAAACACCTTTGACAAAATAATTTATCTCACTTTTAACCCGTATTTCTTCGACCTATCATACTATAAACTCTCAGACTGCTCTCCTATCGTTGGGCTTATCCGACTCATTGTGGTTAAATACGGATCAAACACTAATTTAAGACCAGAAAGCTCCAACAGCCGATGTAAAAACTATGATTGTTAGGCGATTTGCATATCTCCTCATACTTCCTTTAATTCTTAATTCCTGCGGTCTTTTTTCTGGCGACGAGGATGACGATGAATTTCGAGGCCTCAGTAGTGAAGAACAATTCTACAGGCGGGCGCTTGAGCAACTAAATAGTCGAAACATTCAAGGCGCCATATCTACATACCAGGCTTTAGAATCNCGCTTTCCATTTGGAAAATTTGCTGANCAAGCTCAAATCGAAATTGTTTATGCTTACTANGANAATAATGATACCGAAGCAGCAAGAGCTGCTGCAGATNGATTCATTCGCTTGCATCCTGACAGCAAAAACGTTGACTATGCATATTANATGAAGGGCCTATCCTCCTTTAGCGACGGTGGCGGCATCTTCAGCCGTTTCCTTCCTATCGACGAAACAAAAAGGGATCCTGGAAGAGCTGAGGAGTCTTTTTCCGACTTTGCTCAAATGCTAGCCTTGTACCCGGACAGTAAATATGCGGCAGACGCTCGGGCACGCATGGTCTTTCTTCGCAACAATCTTGCGGGCTACGAGATTCATGTTGCAAATTATTATTTAGACCGGAAAGCCTACGTCGCTGCATTGCGTAGAGGGCAGTATGTCGTAGAAAATTTCCAGGGCACTCCTGCTGTAGCAGATGGCATCGCAATAATGATCGAATGCTACCTTCGCCTCGGCCTTAACGACCTTGCTGATACATCACTAAAGCTTCTTACGACGAATTATCCGACACACGAGTCGCTCTCTGAAGACGGTCAGTTTTCTGTAAGAACAGAGATTACTAATCCTTCTTTACTCTACACAATGAGCTTCGGCTTGTTAGGGGATAATCGCATAGACCCCCCGCTAGCACCAACACAACGCCCGGCAAATTCGGGCAGTCAACAAATTATCGATACTCAAACTCAATCGGAAGCGAATGAGAGATCCTGGCTCAGCATAATAACATTTGGGGTACTGTAGCTAACTCAGACTAATACGATTAATCTGACAGAGGCCATCCGTTTGTAATGGGATATCGACGGTCTCGACCAAAACCACGCTCGGTCAAACGAATACCTAACGGACTCTGCCTTCGCTTATATTCGTTCAGATCGACCATCCTCAGGACCCTTTCAACTACTTCTTTGTCGAACCCTTTTGCAATAATTTCCTGTGCACTATCATCATTTTCGATGTAATGTTCCAAGATCAAATCCAGCACATCGTAGGTCGGCAAACTATCTGTGTCCACTTGATCTGGAGCAAGCTCAGCAGAGGGGGCACGATCAATAACCGCTTGAGGAATCGCGATCTTATCACCCTTGCAAAGTTTCTCATTACGGTACCGAGCTAGGTCATACACAAGCGTTTTTGATACGTCCTTGAGAACATTAAACCCTCCAGCCATATCACCGTATAAAGTAGAATAACCTACGGCAATTTCGCTTTTGTTTCCGGTCGTAAGCACGAGAAAATTCTTCTTATTGGAGATTGCCATTAGCAATACGCCCCGACAACGGGCTTGTATATTCTGTTCAGTAATATCGCGTTCTAAACCTGAAAACTGATTCTGTAGGCTAATCTCGAATGCTTTGAAAGCGTCGTCTATTGGAATTTCACAATAATTAATACCCAGATCTTCTGCTTGCCTTGAGGCCAGATTACGACTTAATTCTGAGGTAAATTCAAACGGCATCATCACCGCATTTACGTTCTCAGGTCCAATTGCATCTGCAGCAACTGCAGCAGTCAACGCAGAGTCAATACCACCGGACAGGCCCAGTATGACTTGGTTAAAGCCATTCTTTTTTACATAATCCCGAGTACCTAGGACAAGCGCATCATATACCTGAGCCAAAGGCTTTACTGTAGCTGTGGGGACTACAGGAACAATCCTCAAAAAGTTACCTGATGCTTCCGGCAATACGCAATCTACCAAACTTAAACTCTCTATGAAGCAAGGAACCTGGACACGAACCTCACCATGACCATCGACTGCCATTGATCCACCATCAAAAACCAATTCATCCTGACCACCGACCAAATTGACGTAAACAATTGCCAATTTATGAGTGACAGCCAATCGTGACAACAGTTTCTGGCGCTGCTCTAATTTATTGTGGTGGAAGGGGGAGGCATTCAGATTAATCAGGATTTGCGCGCCTTTCTCACTTGCTTGACGAACAGGGCCTCCATCCCAAAGATCCTCACAAATGGTCAAGCCTACCTCGCATTCTTTCAGGCTAACGACACAAGGATCAGAACCTGCAGTAAAATAACGCTGCTCGTCAAAGACCTGGTAATTTGGTAAGGCTTGTTTGTGATATACCCCTAAGCACTTGCCGCTCTCAATTATAAGAGCAGAATTGTAAAGCTGACCGTGTTCCCGTTGCGGAGCGCCAACCACAATTACGATTGAGAGCCTCGCATCAAGAATCCGATCCAAAGCCTTTTGAATGCGCAGGTCCAGACCAGGGCGCAATAGCAAGTCCTCTGGTGGATACCCAGTTAGAGTCAATTCGGGAAAAACCACGATATCCCCACCCTGTTTTATTGCCTCCTTCGCACTAGAAATAACCTTTGTGGCGTTCGCGTCTATCGCTCCGACCAATAAATTAGTTTGAGCCATAAAAATTTTTATTCTACCTGCAGCTTTAGCCATAAAAGACACTTCAAGGTTTCCTAAGATCACGATTCTGGGGTTAAAAGACTATTCTAATTCGTTTATTCGCTTGTTGCTGCCGGTTTGATGGCACATGTAATTGCTCTGTAGACACAGTATAATATGTGTACACCGACGAGCATAGCGCCTAGATCTTTTATAAGACGATTTTTTCAATCTTGCCGGTCTTTTACAAATACAAACCTAGGCCTTGAAAAAGCACCTCTCTCAGAATCATTCACTTAGGAATATCCGTGGAACTAACTTTTTTTGAAATTATAGTATTGATCGCCACGGGCTTATTAGCGGGAAGCATCAACACGATCGCTGGCGGTGGCTCAAATCTATCTCTCCCGGTTTTAATGCTTCTCGGGCTACCCGCTGACATCGCCAATGGAACAAACAGAGTAGCCGTGATGCTGCAGTGCATCGTTGGCTTGAGGGGGTATGACAAACATGGCGCGCTCCACCGAGAGGCAATTTTTCCTATACTAATCCCGACCTGCCTCGGTGGCGTGGTGGGAGCGTTACTATCAGTTGCAATACCTAACTTATATTTAAAACCCCTACTCTTGCTCTTAATACTCTTGATGGCAGTAGCTGTTTTGTTTCGACCTGACATCATGGCGCCCGATCTTGACTCTATTCCAAAAAATCCAAGCAAAACACCTAAGGCATGGGTGGGTCTTTTTGTTGCTGGGACTTATGGAGGATTTGTTCAGGCCGGAGTTGGTTTCATCTTGTTAGGAGCCCTTACCGCCGGTTTAAACTATGATTTAATCCGAGCAAACGCTCTAAAAACGTTATGTGCTCTCGCGTTTACCAGCATCGCTCTCTGCGTCTTCATCGCCTCTGAAATAGTATCTTGGGCCCCCGGCTTAATTCTCGGTATCGGCTCTATGCTTGGTGCGCATTTTACAGTAGGCAAAGCGATCAAGACAAAACCCTCAACGATGCGATGGGCCTTATTCGTGATAACGAGCTTCGCTGTTGCAGCAGGCCTGCTGTTTTAATTTTTAAACCTGAAGGGCCTCTCTAAAATAGCGGTGCAAAAAGGCTTTCGGTCTTCGTCTCTATTGGATTAATAAAGGGCTTAGTT
Source organism: Gammaproteobacteria bacterium (assembly GCA_002700775.1). Classification (GTDB taxonomy): domain Bacteria; phylum Pseudomonadota; class Gammaproteobacteria; order Pseudomonadales; family Pseudohongiellaceae; genus UBA9145. The sequence continues at coordinate 15,457 of PAEL01000126.1, forward strand.
TAATTCAAACTAAAATTAGTGTAACTTACTAAGAAATTTAAGAAGACAGTTGTATCCCGAAAAAAAACCTACTCGATAAACTAACGACGGCCAACTCGGTTATTAATCTGGTCCTCGTCAATAAGTTTTGTTCGAGAAAACTATGAGCATCATTAAAATGGCAAAACGTTCAAAAAAAGCGACACCGATCGCTAGACCGATTACTTCAGCATTCTTGCTTACTCTAGTAACTGCATACCCAATTTTTTATCTTTTACCTTTGGCAAAATCGGAACAGTCTCTGTTATCCATTTTGCTATGCTGCAATGCCTTCGTCTTTTCGGTTACATACCTGAGCGGAAAGCTGACAGAGACAAAAAAAACCAAAAGCCGCCGATCTCGTTCTAAAAACAAGAACGTAAAAAAATCTTCTCCAAGAGAACGCCAAGACTTCGATTTGGCACGTGAGGAAGGAGTAGTAAAGTGGTTTAATTCACGCAAAGGGTTCGGCTTCATAACTCGAGAAAGTGGAGAAGACATCTTTGTCCACTTTAGATCGATATTGGGCGAGGGCCACCGCACTCTGGAAGACGGTCAGACAGTCGAATTTTCAATCAGTGAGGGCAGTAAGGGGTTGCATGCGGAGGATGTCGAACCTTTTTAAGGTTCAATAATGCGGGGGGCGCTCAGTCTCCGTTTCTGAAGCGGCACTGTCTGCGTTTTCTCTGTATTCCGACAGCTTTTCTCGAATCAAACCAAGCTCTCTAATTATAAAATCCAAAGAGTTACTCTGCTCAGAAACAAAACTGTTAAGCTCATCAGACAAGCGCTCTTGATGGCTGATCTTCTCCTCCAGCTGCACAATACGTTGCTCCGCGTCAAACCTCGGAGAATCCGCTTTCTTTTTTTTATTTGCCATCTTTTTACTCTTTTATCACTCTGATACAATGGGTTTGACCGCGCATGGACGCTTGCAATGAAAGACAGTAGCTTTATAACGCCCAACGTCCCTCGGAGAAAGCTCTTATGAGCAAAACTGAATTTGCTGAGACCCCGCCCATAAACTGGGTCAACATGTTGCTATTTACCATCAC
>PAEL01000127.1 GCA_002700775.1 Gammaproteobacteria bacterium
TACATTTATGGAAAAAAAGTACAGTGTGCACGATGCAACGCACAGAGAAACATCAGAAAAGAACGTGAAAAAATACCTTAAAGAAGGGTTTCGAAAAAACGAAAAAAGAGGTATTGAATAAGAGCTAAAACTATTTACACACTCAAAAAAGAAATGTTCTATAAAAACCTTTGAAAAGAAATCATGCGTTTTATTTGACAAAGTGGTTTACTAACCAAATAGTAGAAAAATACACTTTTTATGGTACCAATACTTTTCAACAAAAAACTTTCCCTACTGCAGAAGGGGGTCTGTCTCTAGAGACAGAGACTGATAAAGTTTGTTCTGTTGATCGACACAGAGAAGATATGTATTCCATTTCCCAGAGACATGACTTGAACCCTTTATATGACCTAAACACCTACGTTTTTTAAATACTCCTTTTTGCAAATCTTTCTATGAGTTAAACATTTTTATATATTTTATTGCATATTTTTAAAAGGTTCTTTTTGTGAGCATAGAGTTGTTTATGGTATGCAAAAGAATTATGTATGAAATGCTACATATGATGTGTTTTTTTTTGATGTTTAATCTTTCTCTATGAGGACTGTTTCTTAGGTATGTTCTTCTGTGTAAAATGTGGGCTTGTCTGCAATAGGGAAAGTTTTTTGTGCATGGTTCATGTAAATCCTTTATGTAACGGGTATATTTAAAAACTCTAATGTTTTTCTTTCTTTTTTCTGGTGCAAGAGAGAGATCTTTTATAAAGACCTCTCGTCAAGCATCCTAAAACACAAAATTATTTTGTTAATTGTGCTGGTGATTTAATCGCTGGAATTTCTTCAAAAGTATGAAACGCTGGTGGAGATGTGACTGTCCATTCTAATGTTGGTACAGAGGCATCAGACTCATCAAACTTCCATGGATTTGTTGGGCATTTTTCTGTTCCAGTTAATGTAAGATACACAACATAAAAGAAAAAAACACTTGCCAAAATAGAAAGATACGAACCATAGCTACAAACCGCATTCCAGCCTGCAAATGCATCTGGATAATCTGGAATTCTACGAGGCATTCCTGCAAGGCCAAGAAAATGCATTGGGAAGAATGTTAAGTTAACCCCAATAAAAAATAACCAGAAATGGATTTGTCCATAAACTTCTGGATATTGATATCCTGAAATCTTTCCAATCCAATAATAAAATCCTGCAAATAGAGCAAAGACAGCGCCCATGGATAAAACGTAGTGGAAGTGAGCCACGACATAATAGGTATCGTGTAATGCGATATCAATTCCAGCATTCGCAAGCATCACACCTGTAAGTCCACCTACAGTAAATAAAAAAATAAAGCCAACAGCAAAAAGCATTGGTGTTCTTAAATAAAGTGACCCTCCCCATGCGGTTGCAATCCAACTAAAAATTTTAATCCCAGTCGGCACAGCAATAATCATGGTTGCTGCAGTAAAATAGGCTCTAGTATCGACATCTAATCCGACCGTAAACATGTGATGCGCCCATACAATAAATCCTAGGACTCCAATACTGAGCATCGCATAGACCATCCCAAGGTATCCAAAAATAGGCTTTCTTGAAAAAGTACTAATAATATGACTTACAATCCCAAATCCTGGGAGAATTAAAATGTATACTTCTGGATGTCCAAAAAACCAGAAAAGGTGTTGAAAAAGAATCGGATCCCCACCCCCTGCTGGGTCAAAAAACGACGTATTAAAATTTCTATCTGTTAATAACATTGTAATTGCACCTGCAAGTACAGGTAATGACAGAAGTAAGAGAAATGCAGTAATAAGGACAGACCATACAAATAAAGGAAGTCTGTGCATACTTAAACCTGGACCTCTCATATTGAAAATAGTTGTAATAAAATTAATTGCGCCAAGAATACTTGAAGCTCCTGATAAATGAAGACTAAAGATCGCTAAATCTACAGCCCCACCGGAGTGACTTGTAATATGGCTTAATGGCGGGTACACTGTCCACCCAGTCCCAACACCCACTTCAACTAAAGCACTACTTAAAAGAAGTAAGAGTGAAGGTGGTAATAACCAAAAACTAATGTTGTTTAAACGTGGAAATGCCATATCCGGGGCCCCAATCATAATTGGTACAAACCAGTTCCCATACCCACCAATTAAAGCAGGCATCACCATGAAAAAAATCATGAGAAAAGCATGTGCCGTAATGAGGACATTATACAGTTGATGGTTTCCTGCAAGAATTTGATTTCCAGGTTGAGCGAGTTCCATACGGATAAGTACAGAAAAACATGAGCCAAGAACTCCAGAGAAAGCACCAAAAATTAAATAAAGGGTTCCAATATCTTTGTGATTTGTTGAGAATACCCAACGGTTAATAAAGTTCATCATAAATAATATGTGTTCTGAGTAAGGTCTTGAGAGAACTGCGAGTCCCTTGAAACCAAAGTATTTACAGCAAGAAATAGGGTCAAAATTCGAGTTCAGAATGGGTTCGGTTGGTTTTTATTTCTTTCTCTCTTCTCAAGAGATTTATGGTATCTTGCCTTGTAAGGCAAGATAATATATGCACCATTATTTTTTCAACTGCATACAAGCTTGATCAAATAATTGTGGGGTTAAAGTTTCTTGATGTTTTTGAAAGTAATGAAGCACACTTTGTTGAAAATTACGTTGAATTTTGTTATGGAGTTCGTGTTGAAACTGCTTTTCTAAAGAAAGGATTTGTTGTAACTTTTGAACACATTTTTTCTGAACACTTGATTCGAATGCTTTGATTCTTTGTTGTTGAGAAATTTCAAGTTCTTCAAGAGCGGCTTTCTTTAATGTTTCACAACTTGCCACAAGTTGGACACTTTGTTGGTATGTGCTCTGAAGTTTTTGGATTGTTTCAGCTTTCGACACAAGCATTTGTTCTAATTCTTGCATAATAGCTTTTCTTCGTTCATCAAAAGTCATTTTTACAGAATCTTGGAATGAATAAAAACTAAAAAGAACAAAGAATAAAAAACTTAACGCGACCAAAATTTCCTCATTATAAATAATAATATTTTTTGAACTACAAACGAGGAAAGCAAGTGTTGAAGCTAAAATTAAAGTTTTATTTTGGAAAATCATGTAAATTGTTTTTTTTTATCTTTTAGAAAAATCTTATAAATTACTTAAGTTTTGTTTTTGTCGATGCATTCATGACTTTTTTCATAAGAGCTTTATAAAAAAATTGTGCAGTTTTTGTCTGATTCATAGGGTTTGCACGTGTCGTATACAACGGTAAAACATCTTGCATTTGTTGCATTGTTTGTTTTACGGTCATGTTTAACTGGATTTTCTTGTTCTGGTACTTTTGAAACACTTGGTTTGTATGCTTATTCAAAGTATCTTTTTGAATCCCAAGAAGTTCTTGAGTTGTTTGAAACTGTTGAATACAATTTTGTTTTGTTTGTTGCACACTTTTTGAAAAAACATGTTGTGTTTTTGTTGAAAGATCAACAAATTCATTGGATGTGGAGTCTTCTGTATTATTTTGTTGCACAGCTTCTCGAACTGCAAAAATTCGAGTGATTTTTGGTAAATAATTTTGAACTAATGTAATATAAAAAAATGTAAAAAAGATACAAAACCAGAAAAATTGAGGAAAGTAAGACACAATATCTAACTGAGGCATAAGACAATAAATTTTTTTTAAGTTTGTGATTGACTTTTTAAAGGGAAAGTGGCTGAGCGGTTTAAGGCGACAGACTGTAAATCTGCTGATTGTTTTCATCGCAGGTTCGAATCCTGCCTTTCCCAGTCACCTTATCCTTTTAAAAGATTCATATACTCAATAGCAATCGTTCCACGAGCTCGATAATAAATCACGAGGAGTGCAAGCCCAATCGCAGATTCTGCTGCTGCTACTGTTAAGATTAAGAGAGAGAAAAGTTGTCCAATAAGATCGTCTAAGTACGTTGAGAAAATAAGAAAATTAAGATTGACCGCTAAAAGCATTAATTCAATGCACATTAACATGACAACAATATTTTTCCTATTGAAGAAAATCCCCCAAATCCCTAATAAAAAGAGCAGTAAAGAACAGGTTAAAAAGCTAATACAATTCATAAGAATTTTAAAGTTTTTTGGTTGGATAACATAATGGTAATTCAGGGTAGCAGGATTTGAACCTGCGACCACCTGTACCCAAAACANGTACGCTACCGAACTGCGCTACACCCTGACATATTCTACAGGATTCGAACCTGTGACATTCAGCTTAGAAGGCTGATGCTCTATCCAGCTGAGCTAAGAATACATCAACGAAAAGATTAATATAAGCCGAATTCTGATGAGGAACACCTCTTTTGCCCATTTGTCTGCGTATCTATTCACATAGTACGTCGAGCAACTTTAAAGTTTTGCTTTTGATAGGGTTTTACTCAATTAAGTTACCTTAACTAAATTTCAATGTATTTTTTCTGTAACACTTTCCCAAAAATCTTTTTTGCAAGCTGTTAGCTTGTATCAAATAAAAAGTTCGGACTTTTCTCTCTTCAATTGAAGAGCGGGCATTTTTAATCTTTTAGAAAATTTAGAGTATTTTGCGGATATGGATTAATGGTAAATTTTCTGTCTTCCACACAGACGACATGGGTTCGATTCCCNTTATCCGCTCAGTTGTCGCTTACTTGGTGAAATTGGTAAACACGACAGACTTAAAATCTGTTCCTTTTAGGTTATCGGTTCAAGTCCGATAGTAAGCAATAAAAAAATATTTTTTATGAAAATGCATAAACAATTTAAAGCGAAACCTTGTAAAAGGTTTGGGGCTGCTCTTTGGAAGCACCGAAAGCTTACTTTAAAGCAAGAAAAAGCTATCCTCCTCAATAAGAAGAAAATGAATATGAGTAAAATTTCAAACTTCTCACTTCAGTTAAGGGCGAAACAACTCGTTTCTACTTTGTACGGACAACTAAGATTACAACAATTTAAGCAACTCATTAGAAAAAGCGAAAAATATAAAGGGAAAATGGCTCATATTTTGTTTAGTTTACTCGAAAAACGAGTAGATAGTTGCTTAGTACAACTTAAGTTCGCACCAACTTTTTTAGCGGCAAGACAACTCATTAATCATCAAAAAGTTTTTGTCAATAATCAAATTGTAAAGTCACCCAGTTTTATTCTTAATCCCGGTGATTTAATCAGTTTTAAAGATGACACAAAAGAAATGATTGCTGCAAATGTACAAACTGTAAGCCAACAACAACAAAATCAACAAGTTCAAATTTATAAAAGCCTCCATTTTGAAGTAAATTATAAAACTTTGGAAGCTATTTTTCTTTTCTCACCCCAACAAATCCATTACCCAACTCAAATTGAACCCGAATTAATTGTAAAATCTCTTCGTTAATTTTTTTATTTATATCAAGAAAATGTCCTTGTTTGGAGTTTTTCTTGATATAAAATTCTAAGAAACAAGAGAAAGCCGAGTAAATCGAAAAACACAAGAATTTGGGTGGTAAGAAAAAATTGGAGCATCCCGTCCGGTGGTAATACAAATGAGATAAAAAGGCACGTTAGAAAATAAAAGACATGTTTTTTATGTAACCAAATATTTTTTAAAAAAATGGGTGAGATTAAAAAGCTTGAAAAGCCTAAAAGTAGGAGAAATTGAAACCCACAACACCAGTTAAAAAGAAACTGTAAATAAGAAATAATTTTGGCTTGAAAACTTAGTAAAGGGACACCAAATGCATTAAATTGGAACTGCAGAAAAAATGTCAAAAGATAAGTCACCCAAAAATTTAAGAAATTAAAGTTAAAAATAAGGTTACACCCAATAAAGAGAACTCCTACAATGAAAATTTTTCTGCTTTCATGCTTAAAGAGCCCTGGGTTAAAAAAACTCATCCCTTGATAAAACAGAATTGGTGCACAGAATTGAAGACTTACAATAAATGCTAAAAAGCAAGCGGATCCAAATGCTTCACTAATATCCGTAAAAATAAATTGTGCTTTACTTTCTAATTGTGTAATAGGTAAACAAATAAGAAGGACCCAAGAAGAAATCTTCCAAAGATTGAAAAAAGTGCAGCTACAAATAGCGACCAAAGAATAAAAAATTCTCCACCAAGCTTCTTTTGAAATAATTTGAAAAATTGTCATATTTCTTTTCATTTTTCGGACAGAGTGGGATTCGAACCCACGGTATTGAAATACATCAGTTTTCAAGACTGAAACCTTAAACCACTCAGACATCTGTCCAATGTGCGGAGGTAGGACTTGAACCTACAATCTTTAGGTTATGAGCCTAATAAGTTAACCAATTACTTAACCCCGCATTCATAAAAATAGGTACGGTAGGACTTGAACCTACAACCAATAAGTTAAAAGCCTATTGCTCTGCCAATTGAGCTACACACCCGTACGGATAGAGGGACTCGAACCCCCACGAAAAAATTCATCAGAACCTAAATCTGAAATGTCTACCAATTCCAACATATCCGCGCTCTTTGAGTTTAAAAAAAGCAGCCCATAAAAGAACTGCTTTTAAAGAAATTAAAATACGAAAAGAATTAAGAAAGCCATCATTAAAGCAAAGAGAGCAATCGCTTCAGTTAAAGCGAAGCCTAAAATAGCATAACCAAAAAGGGTTTTTGTTAATGATGGGTTACGAGCTACTGAACTAATAAATGAACCAAAAACGATTCCAATTCCAGCACCCGCTCCTGCTAATGCGATCGTCGCACAACCAGCTCCAATAAGTTTTGCACCTTCAGCCATAAATTCCATCTTTTTGATAACCTACGAATATTTTAAAAAAATTTGTTTAATTACTAAACAACATCAATATTTTAGGGTGTTTTTAAATTCGTCGTTTTTTCTTTTGTCGGCAACCGTTAAATGCACGTTGGGTTGTTTCTTGAATTTGTAAAATTTTAAAGTTTTGACCAAGAACTGTTTTTAACGATGCATCTTTTGCATAACCAACACCACGGAATTTAATAATCAATTTTTCCATAGAAGCTTGAGAGCAGAATTCAAGAACTTTTTCAGTGGTTGCTTGTGCGGCATAACTCGAAGACTTTTTTGAGCCTTTGAATCCTAAACTTCCACTCGAAAGACAACATAAAGTATTCCCCTCTAAATCCGTGAGATTTACAAATGTATTGTTTAACGTAGTTGAAATAAACAAGATACCCGTCTTTTGAAAAGGCTTTTTTTTCATGATAGAAATATTTTTTTATGCTCTTAAAATTCTTTTAGCTGTTTTCGCATTTGTGTGCGTTCTTTGTCCTCTCAGTGGTAAATGTTGAGTGACACGAAATCCCTTGTAACAGCCAATTTGAATGAAACGTTGAAAATTACCTTGAATTTGTTTTTTCAAGTCATTTTCTGTTAAATAATAATACTGAAGAATTCGGCCCAGTTTCTCTGTTTGATCAACTGATAACTCACCAACAGTGAGATTCATATGGAAACCTAATTGATCACAAATTTGATTTGCTAAAAAAGAGTTAATACCATAAATTTTTTTCAACTCTTTTCGAATA
>PAEL01000128.1 GCA_002700775.1 Gammaproteobacteria bacterium
CACGGCCTTGGGAATGATTTCGTAATCATTGATGCAATTGCTGAACCTTTTTCCTTGAACAAAAAACAAATCAGACTTTTAGCGAATCGAAATTTTGGAATTGGTTTTGATCAACTTCTTGTAATAAGACAATCCAAAACCCCTTCTGTTGACTTCTCATATCAAATATTTAATGTCGATGGTGAGGAATCCGAGCACTGCGGAAACGGGGCAAGATGTTTGGGGAAGTATATCTTTGATAGGAATCTGACAAAAACCGCAGTAATAAAAGTTGAAACTAAAAATAGGCAAATATTTATAAGAAAAAATCCGGACAATGAAATCAGTGTCGATATGGGTACGCCCTGTTTTTCACCTCACGAGCTCAATTTCAAAACTCCGGAAAAATTAATCACGTACCAGCGCAATCTCGAGCTAAAAGATAAACGTGCCCTTGCTGTTTCGTTTAGCGCAATATCTATGGGCAACCCCCACGCTATAATCGTTGTTGATTCTGTCGCCACCGCGAATCTTGAAGAAATCGGTCCGGCTCTCTCAAACCACGTCGATTTCACACAACAAGTTAACGTTGGATTTTTGGAAAAAATCTCGGAAATTGCGGGTAAATTACGAGTATTTGAACGTGGCGTCGGAGAGACTCTCGCATGCGGAACAGGTGCTTGCGCGGCAGTGGTCGCTGGACGAGTGCTAGGTTTATTTCGAGAAGAAGTTGAGATCCGTGTACATGGAGGCCCCTTAAAAATATCATGGAAAGGAAAGTCTCATGACGATCAAGATAATGTCGTAATGACAGGGCCTGCAGCTGAAGTATTCAATGGATCGTTCGATATAGAATACATCCAAAGGAACGCAACAACATAATGAAAAACCAAGAAGACCCAAAAAAAGGCCCACTTGAACCCAGCCAGGTTATGCTATACCTGCAACAAAATCCGAATTTCTTTATTGAGAACGAAGAAATACTAAAGGACATAAATCTAACACATAAGTCCGGTCAAGCCATTTCATTGGTAGAACGACAAGTCAGTATCTTACGAAATCAGTCTAAAACCGCCGATGAAAAGTTCTCTGAGCTAATAACCAACGCTTCGAATAATGACAAACTTTTCCATCTGGTGCGAGATTTAGTTTTACAAATTCTAAAATTGAGTCACGCTTCCTCTATTCCAAAACTAATAAAATCTCAATTTGAGAGAATCCAAGGTGTCGACGTTTGTAGCGTAATTATTCCGGATTTGACGGTTAACGAGTCGTGTGACAACCTGAGGAAAGTCTCTATTGAGAGCCTAAAAGATAATTTCCCTGAAATTTTCAGGCTAAAGAAAACATTTTGCGGCGCAATATCGAAAGATAAGAAAATGTTTTTATTTGATGACTCCAGTTTAGAGGGGAAATCAGATAGAAATGACATTCAACAAGCAAAAGACAAATCAAACNCAGGCATCATTCGAGAAATTCATTCTACAGCGATTTGCCCGGTAATTTATGAAAATGAGGTGCTTGGCTTAATTGGGTGCGGAAGCAAAGATGAAAATCACTTTAGTCCAACGCTGGAAACAATCTTTTTCGACTTTATAGGAGAGGTAATCGGCGCAATACTATCCCGTAAATGAAGCTAACTCATATTAAGCTTTCGTAACAAACGATAAATAAAGTATTGCCACGTACCATTATCTGTTTTCATACCAATCGACGCCCACAATATTAACCTGAGTCTTTTAGATAGCTTATTATCGTAGTGTCTTTTAAACACCTTTGATTGTTCCGCGACACAACACAGGTGAAAATTTTTATCTATCTTTCGAAAAGGAGATAAGATTTTTATGAAACCACCAAATTTACTTATTCTTTTTAAAGGTTTGGGTTTTGCCCCAAGGGTATTCACCGCATGCTGCCTATACTTGACTAAAGTTTCGTCGATGAAGCCTATCTTTCCGAACGCGGAAGCAACAATTGCGATCCACCAATCGTGCATAATTGCCTCTTTCGGGATCGGTAGTGCAAGCCTAGCTAGAGACGGATTAAACATAGCGGTGCAGCCAGTCACTAAGTTACTGGTAAGCAAGCCAGAAAAATTCCCTTTTGAAAGTTCTAAACCTTGATAACAGATGAGCGATTCGGCAATTTTCTGAGCTTTTTCATTTACAACTTCAAGGTCGCTATGAACTAAGACCGGGAGATTTTTCTCTACTTGAAATTGTGATTCAAGAGCGGTCATAAAATTAAGCTGCTTTTCAATCTTTTCCGAATGCCATATATCGTCTTGGTCGCAAAATGCGAAATAATCCAATTCAAATTCAGTTTGAAATCTTACTCCATAGGAAACTAAGAAAGAGAAATTCTCGCTAGCACCCAAATTACTGTGTTCGGAATCAAGAATTTTAATTTTATCTGGATAATTTTTTCGAAAAATTTCTAAAATAGCTCGAGTTGAGTCAGTTGATTGATCATCGCGAATAATTACCAGAAAATTTCTGTGGGTTTGACCTAATAAGGAATTTAGTTGGGCTTCGAGATAAAGCTCTCCATTGTATGTAGCTAGCAAAATCCCAATTTTTTTATTAGCGTTTCGCATGGTTACTTTATCTCTTTGACGGCTCTAAGGCCCTTAAGTATATTTCTACCATATGCAATCCGCTCTCGGGAGAACACCAGTAAAAAAACAGTTTTTAGCACAAATCGAAAAATATCTCTTACCTTCCACCCAACAGGCGCATAGTCAACCAGCCATAAATGGACCCGATTCCGACTTGAGTAATATATTCGATCCGGTGTGTGATGAAAGATTATTCCAGATGACACTAAAAAGGAGTTTGTTTTTTCACCAATAGCGTGAAGAAGGTGTGCGGAATCTGTGCCAATGACCTTAAATCCAAGTTTTCGAGCGCGAAAACACCACTCTAGATCGACATTATCGATAAAATAAGACTCTTTCATAAGTCCAATATCTGAGAGATATTCTAATCGTAATAAGGAACCTGATGTAATTATAAAGTCGGCATGAAAGTATGTATTTTGTTTACCTATACTTTGATCGTTGGCTCCAAAAACCCTGTCAAAACTTTTAAATCGGGTCCGCTTAAAGTTTTTCGGATTTATGATCCTTGGTCCCAACGCGGCAATTTTTTGCTCTTGCTCTCTCTCAATTTCTAAATAAGCCTCGACCATATTGTCAAAAAAAAGCTCTTCTAGTCTGCTGTCCTGGTCGAATAAAAATGTGAATTTATAACCACATTCTATACACCATTTAATTCCGATATTGAGAGCTGATGCCAAGCCTAAATTAGTTTCGCGGCAAAAAAACAGCTTGCACCTCGGTAAACTTTCGACACTTAACCTAAATTCATTTAGGTTAGCGCTATTGTTATCGATCAAAACAAGGTCAGTGCCTTCATCAATCCGGCGCACTAAGTTAAGAAGCGTCTCGATATTCGGGTTAAAAGTTACGACAATCGAACAACAAGACCCTGGTTTTTTTGAGCGATTTTCAAACTGGGTTGTCATGATACTATTCCTGTTGTCACAACTAACAGAGCGATATTGCTCCCTAGGAATATGTGAAATACTGAAAGGCTAGGAAACTGGCAATCCTAACAAGAAATTTACATTATTAGCCGTTATCATTCTACATTGTAAATATAACTATTGACGTTCATCATAGACACCATCGCGAGATTGAGTAATTTTGTGTGATTTTACTTTTATAATTTCATCTTTACTCTAAATTTAGGAGAGTTGTGTGAATATTAAGCTTGGAGTCGTTATGGACCCAATTGAGAATATCAACCCGAAAAAGGATAGCACGTTAGCTATGCTTTTAGCGGCCCAAACTAGAGGCTGGTCTCTTTATTATATGCTACCGGAGAGCTTGTGCTTTTCTGACGGTATCGTTAAAGCAACATCGACAGAATTGAGGGTATTTGACAACGATGAAGAATGGTTCGAGTTTGGGAGCACAAAAGATCAAGCCATTTCTGAACTAGACGCCATAATCATGCGCAAAGATCCACCATTTGACATGGACTTCATCTATTCAACTTATCTATTAGAAGAAGCGGCTCGCAATGGTACGGTTGTATTAAATGATCCTAGGAGTATTAGAGACTGTAATGAAAAACTTTTTACTCTTCAATTTACGGAGTGTTGCCCCCCTCTAATTGTTACTACCTCTAAAAAACGAATTAAAGAATTTTTTGAGGAACATAAAGACATAATTCTCAAACCCCTCGACGGAATGGGAGGTGCGTCGATATTTCGAGTTAAGCATAATGATCCAAATATTAATGTCATAATTGAAAACCTAACTGGCTTTGGCCGGCGCCAAATTATGGCCCAACGCTTTATACCCGAGATTTCGAGCGGTGATAAACGAATTTTGATGATCAATGGAAACCCGATTCCTTTTGGGCTCTCAAGAATTCCCGCGGTAGGAGAAACACGAGGAAATCTCGCCGCGGGTGGGCAAGGTGTTGTTCAAGAATTATCTGACCGCGAAAAATGGATTTGCTCGAAAGTCGGCCCAGTTCTGGAAGAAAAAGGTCTGGTGTTTGTTGGCTTAGACGTGATCGGTGATTATCTAACGGAGATCAATGTTACAAGTCCCACCTGTATTAGAGAGATCGATAGATTTAGTGGCTTGAATATTGGGGATGACTTTATGGAATGTATCTTAACAAAAATAAAATCGGCATGATCTAAAAACATTTTGGAAAAAAAATGACTTTCTCTAATTCTTTACAGAACCACTTTCTTATAAGCATGCCCAACCTTAAAGATCACTATTTCCAAAAATCAATTACTTATATAATTCAACACGATGTCGATGGCGCAGTAGGTTTAGTGGTAAATAAGCCTACCCCGAGAAAGTTTGACGATGTATTTACAGTGGCAAATTTTAAAAACAATAAGAAAATTTTTAACCTTCAAGATAAGCAACTGCTTCTGGGCGGTCCGATCTATGAAGAAAGCTGTTTTGTTTTACATGACAGTAGTTATCAAATATCCGCGTCTCATAAGATAAGCACAGACATTTTTTTAACGACGAAATTCGAAGTTTTCGACGCAATTGCGCAAGGAAGTGGCCCAAAAGATTACTTGATAATGTTAGGATGTGCAGGTTGGTCGTCTGGTCAACTTGAAAGCGAGTTGGAAGCGAATATATGGCTTACTATTCCTGCTAAAAAGAAGACACTTTTCGAAGAGCCCTATGAACCAAAGTTTGACTCGATTATTAGCGGCCTTAATTTTAATTTGGGTAGTTACGCACCACACGTTGGGCGATCTTAGGGGCATTCGATGAATGACATAATTTTTGTCAATCAAACCCATCTAGAAGAACTCGAAGCCATCCCGTTTTTTGAAGGGGAGATTAGCGCTCTCGCTTTTGATTATGGATTAAAAAAAATTGGCGTAGCGTACGGGCAAAGCATCACGTGTGTAGCGAAAGAGGTAACTATATTGAAGGCTCGAGATGGTATCCCAGAATGGAACGATATTGCCAAAATAATACTAGAATGGCATCCAAATTTCTTGGTGATCGGACTACCGTACAATATGGACGGTTCAAGTGGCGGGCTTTTATCACGAGCGGTAACGTTTGCCCATCGCTTAAACGGCAGATTTCAAATACCTTGCTACGGGTCTGACGAGAGATTATCGAGCGCAGAAGCGCGAGACCAAAAAGAAGGAAAAGAAATTTTTATGAGGAAGAGAAAGATTCTTGCAGTTGACGATACAGCGGCGAAAATAATACTTGAAGATTGGTTTAAAAAAATAATGAGACAGAAAATCAACACTGATATTTAGTTTCCTTCAAGAAAATATTACATCTTCATTGCTTAACTAAGGCAGATACGTCGTGAACAGAACAACGATAAAAAGAAATATAGAATCACTATTAGAAAAATTGAGACAACATGAGCGGGTTTACAAAAGAGAAGATTTATCAGTTAGCCTTCTCGCCGTCTCAAAGAAACAATCAATAGACTATATTCGAACTGCGTATAAAAATGGGCTTACTCATTTTGGAGAAAGTTATGTAAATGAAGCCATAGAAAAAATAGACAAACTAAAAGACTGTCAAATTACGTGGCATTTTATCGGGCCTATACAGGCGAACAAGACTAAGTTATTGGCAGAAAATTTTGATTGGATTCAGAGTGTTGATAGAGCCAAAATAGCACATAGACTTAATAATCAGCGTCCGATCGAAAAGAAGCCACTGAACGTTTGTATACAAGTGAAAATATCCGATGAGCCCTCTAAATCTGGCATATCCATGTCTCAACTGCGTCCATTATGCGCTTTAGTAGACTCGCTTCCTCAACTTCAACTACGCGGCCTAATGGCAATTCCTGCGCCAAACACCGACTTTATGGCACAGCAATCGGCCTACGAACCTCTCAAAAAGACATTTACCCAATTGAAAACCGAATTTTTAACATTGGACACGTTTTCAATTGGTATGAGTGGTGATTTCGAAGCCGCAATCGCACAGAATTCTACCCTCGTTAGGATAGGCACTTCACTTTTTGGCAAAAGATCTGACTCTGTGTAGCAACCTAACATTGTTATATCTCGAAAGAACCGAGAATATTAGGAAGTGTCATTTGCTTAGATTATCGTTAAAACGTTAAGATTCGTTCGGGGGGTTTTACTTGAATAAACAAATTATCGGATTCATTGGTACGGGCAACATGGCCGAAAGCATGATTCGTGGCCTGACAGCCACAGGGCGTGAGTCGAGGGAGTTATGGGCTACCGATATCGATAATGCAAGACTCGCCTATATTGCAGAGTGTTACGGTGTGGTTCCCAAAAGTTTGGAGGCAATTGCTAAAGAGACAAACGTTATAATTTTGTCAGTTAAGCCACAAAGTATCGAGCTCGTGCTAACCAATCTTGCAAACCATCTTTATCGAGACGAACAACTTATTATTTCAATAGCAGCTGGTGTTACAACATCCCAAATTGAGAGTTACTGCGGAACTTCTCTAAGCGTAGTCCGCTGCATGCCCAACACCCCAGCAATGGTTGGGTTTGGGGCAACAGGCCTTTTCGCAAACAAAAAAGTAAGCGCCAGCCAACGACAAGAAGCTGACTCTATTCTCAGGACGCTGGGTATAAACGCTTGGGTAGACAATGAGAGTAAAATTGATGTTATTACCGCTATTTCTGGCAGCGGTCCCGCTTACTTTTTTCTTCTCATAGAAGCGTTACAAGATATAGCAATCGATTTAGGTCTTGATGAAGACCTGTCAAAGATACTCGTTAATCAAACTGCAATAGGAGCAGGCCACCTTGCTCAAACAGAAGTTAATGACATTACTGGCCTTCGTAAAAGGGTTACATCTCCAGGCGGAACTACTGAAGCCGCCATACAAGTTTTTGAGTCTGGTGGTTTTAGGAAATTAGTGAAGGACGCCGCTACAGCGGCACATAAAAAATCAGTCAAAATTGCTGAGAAAAATTAACCTTATAAATCAAAGAAAATCGCTGTAAGAGAGGGCTCATGGACTTTTTTAGTAATTCTGCAACGCTCATTATAAGTACGTTAGGAGGACTTTATCTCGGCGCAGTCTTACTCCGTCTCTTGTTGCAAATTGCCCGAGCGGATTTTTATAATCCGCTTTCCCAAGCAGTAGTTCAATTAACCGATCCATTAGTTAGGCCACTGAGGGGGTTAATACCCAGCTATAAGAATATAGATCTAGCATGTGTAGTTCTTGCAATTTGTGTCCATGCTCTTGCTATCTGCACGCTAATTTTAAGCTATGGGAGTCAGATACCTTCGGCGGGCTTAGTGCTCACTTGGGCAATCGTCGGAACTCTATTGGTTATCATTAAAATATACTACTATGCGATATTGGGTTCGATAATTATGTCTTTTGTGATGATGTTCTCGGGATCTATGAACCCTCACCCTATGTTGCTTTTAATATGGCAGCTCACAGAGCCAATAATGGCACCAGTCAGGCAAATTATTCCACCATTGGGAGGATTAGATCTATCGCCCATTCTGATATTCTTAATAATTCGATTACTACAAGACTTTTTTATCGGGGCCTTTGATCTCGGAAGATACTCTGCTGTCATTCTTGGATTATAACTAGAGGCTTGTGATAAATGATTACAAAAAAAACTCTTATATACTTTAGACGAAAGTATAAAAATGGCAAATAGTTCAATTACTTCTGTTGGCATAGTTACACCTGAGGTTTTTCATTTTAAAGACCCTTTAATCCTGCGTAGTGGAAAAATCATTCCTTATTACGATCTGATTACGGAGTCATATGGAGAATTAAACAAAAAAAAAGACAACGCCATTCTAATATGCCATGCGCTAAGCGGCGATCATCATGCGGCTGGCTTCCATTCAGAGTCAGAAAAAAAACCGGGTTGGTGGGACAGCGCAATTGGACCCGGAAAAGCGATTGATACAAATTTATTTTATGTTGTTTCTGTAAACAATCTCGGAGGTTGCGGTGGGAGTACCGGACCGACCTCTGTCAATTCTGTTACTGGGAAGCCTTTCGGACCAGATTTTCCGGTTATCACCGTCGCTGACTGGGTTGAATCACAAAAGAGGCTAATGGAGGTTCTTAACATTGAAAAATGGGCTGCAGTAATTGGGGGCAGCTTAGGAGGCATGCAAGCCCAACACTGGGCGATCGAGTATCCAGAAAAACTAAGGGGTGCTATATGTATCGCTTCGGCTGCGAAGCTGTCTGCTCAGAACATTGCCTTTAATGAAGTGGCTCGGCACTCTATAACTAAAGACCCAAATTTCCACGATGGTCGATATTTAGAGCATAACTCCAATCCGAAGCAAGGGCTCATGCTAGCTCGAATGATTGGTCATATTACTTATCTCTCTGATTCAGCAATGCGGTTAAAATTCGGCAAGGAATTTACAGGAGACCAATTAAAACCAGAAAAAAATGTTGGGAGAAACCTAAAGTCTGGCGAGCTAAGCTACGAACTAAATGTAGATTTCGAGGTAGAAAGTTATCTCCATTATCAGGGCGAGCGTTTTTCAAATAACTTTGATGCTAATACCTATCTCCTCATGACAAAGGCTCTGGACTATTTTGATCCATCGACCGATTTCAATAACGATTTAAGCGAAGCGTTCGCGGGCGCTACCTGTAAATTTTTATTGATATCATTTAGCACGGATTGGCGGTTCCCGCCTGAAAGATCCCGGGAACTAGTCGAAATTTTATTGTCGGCATCTTGTGATGTAAGTTATATTGAAATTGAAGCCGACGAAGGACATGACGCATTTCTCATGCCCATCCCGAAATACATGGAAGCTCTCAGAGCATTCTTAAAAAATATTTATAATGAGTTAGAAGATCATGCGTCCTGATCTTGAAATTATCACAAGCTGGATACAAAACAATGAGAGGGTCTTGGACCTCGGATGTGGCAGCGGCGAATTTCTTAAAAATCTGCATACTGAGAGGAACGTTTACGGTATTGGGCTTGAAAAAGATCTTCAAAAAATTCAATCGTGCCTTGAAATTGGCGTTAATGTGATTAATCAGGATCTCGATTCTGGACTGAAAAATTTCAAGTCGAATAGTTTTGATACGGTTCTGCTCGCTCAGACACTTCAGGCGTTGAGTCAACCTGACGTTTTAATAGAAGATATGTTGAGAGTAGGAGAGCGGGGGATCGTGACAT
This sequence comes from Gammaproteobacteria bacterium, assembly GCA_002700775.1. Classification (GTDB taxonomy): domain Bacteria; phylum Pseudomonadota; class Gammaproteobacteria; order Pseudomonadales; family Pseudohongiellaceae; genus UBA9145. Next base: position 9,688 of record PAEL01000128.1, read on the forward strand.
TTCCCAATTTTGGCAATTGGAAAAGTAGACTTTATCTTTTTTTCCGGGGAAGGATGCCAATATCGAAGTTTATGCCACATAATTGGTACGATACACCCAACATCCATTTTTGCACCGTTAAAGATTTTGATCTAATGTGCGTTGAGAAAAGCATAAAAGTGCTAAATAAAACGGTTGTAAATTTAGAACATCAAGGCAGTTTAGCTATGAAACTCTTCCCTAATTTTCTCGGAGAGATCGCGATCTATCAAATTACGAGATCGTAAACCTTAGATGAAAAAAAAAATTGTGTTAGCTTCAAGTAATAAGGGTAAACTGAAAGAAATTAAAGCAGTAATTCAGGATCCAACTATTGAACTTCATTATCAATCGGATCTGGGCGTAAAAGATGCAGAAGAAACAGGGAAAAGCTTTATTGAAAACGCAATTATCAAAGCACGAAATGCCTGTGAAATAACTGGATTACCCTCAATTGCAGACGATTCAGGTCTTGAGGTTGATATTTTGGACGGTCAGCCGGGTATTTTTTCAGCACGATATTCGTCCGTCTCAGGTCCTAACGCTGATGAAGCAAATAATAAAAAACTATTGAGTGCATTAGCTGGGGTTCCAATTGAAAAAAGAATCGCGCGTTTTTATTGTGCTATAGCGTACTTACGATTTGCCTCGGACCCAACGCCACTTATTTGCTTAGGGTCTTGGGAGGGATCAATTCTCGAAGCACCAATCGGAGAAAACGGATTCGGATATGACCCTCTGTTTTACGTAAAAACCCATCGGTGCTCGTCGGCAGAACTTCTCCCAGAAATAAAAAACTCAATTAGTCATCGTGCAATTGCTCTTAAGAGGCTTAAAAAACTTTGGCCCTCCCGCCGTTAGCAATTTATATTCATATCCCTTGGTGTGAAAAAAAGTGCCCTTACTGTGACTTTAATTCTCACAAAAAAGTTGACGCACTTCCAGAAGCCGACTATATAAAAGCTCTCTGCAATGACTTTGATCGAGATTTTGAAATTGCAAATAGAGTGTCACCACAATCTAATCACGGGCTTGGCGAACCGCGCAAAATACACTCAATTTTCATTGGTGGTGGCACACCAAGTTTATTTCGCCCCTCATCGATAAAATACTTACTTGAGCATATAAAATCCAAAACAAGTCATAGTCCAAATATCGAGATTACACTTGAGGCGAACCCAGGTTCTGCTGAGGCCGAAAAATTTTGCGGCTACAAAGAAGCAGGAGTTAATCGTCTATCAATTGGCGTTCAAAGTTTTAACGACAAAAACTTAACAAGACTCGGACGATTACATAGTGGAAATCAAAGTCAAAAAGCAATAACTCTCGCTAAAGACGCTGGATTTATAAATTACAACATCGATATCATTCATACACTACCTGGCCAAACAGTTGAAAATGGATTGCGAGATCTTGAGACGGCGCTCGCATTTAACCCGCCCCATTTATCGTGGTATGAATTAACAATCGAACGTAATACTGTTTTTTATTCCTCGCCCCCTTCGCTTCCCAATGAAATCATCGCTCAAAAGCTATTCGAGTTGGGAACTAAAAAGCTCGAAGCTAACGGGTTACAACAATATGAAATCTCCGCATATTGCAAAAAAGAAAAACCTTCTTCTCATAATTATAATTATTGGCAGTTTGGGGATTATCTTGGCATCGGAGCCGGTGCTCATGGTAAAATTTCCTACAGCGGTGGTGATATTTACCGATCGATAAAAAAAAAGCAACCTAACGGATATTTGAATGATTTTTTGAACCCTCCGGTTTCTTCAAAGAATTATCAAAATTTTAAGCTAATTAAAGCTGATCAAATCAGTATCGAATTTTTATTGAATAGTTTGAGGCTGCGTGAAGGATTTTCTGTTGAGCTGTACGAGCAGCGCACCAATTTGGATTTTTCACAAATTGCTCATACTGTTGATAAAATGATTTCAAAAGGATTAATGCGTAGATTCGAAAACAACATAACAACTACTGATACTGGCTTTTCTTTAATTGATACAATACTCGGCGAATTTTCGTAAAATTTATTCTATGGGGCTTATAAAGTGAATTTATCTGAGATGAGCACGGATTTTTCCGAACAATCGATGAACCTTATAACTGGAATTGAGCTAAAACACGCATTAAATGAAATTCCAAATTGGAAACGGTATAATGATGAAGGAAAGGTTAAATTAACAAGGGCCTTTCACTTTGTTGATTTTAAAACTGCATTTTTATTTGCGGCAAAAGTAACTGAAATTTCAGAGTCTCAAAGGCATCACCCAGTGTTGTTGATTGAATGGGGGAGAGTTGTTGTATACTGGTGGTCCCATAATTTGCAGAATTTGCACCTTAACGATTTTATTATGGCGGCGAAAACTGACCTTCTAATCGACTAAAAAATTGAGTCAATTATTTATTCGAACTTATCCATAAGCTTATGAAAGATTATTCCAAGAACACAAATCTCTCGACGAATGACTCTAAATCTTCAACCGACCAATCGATTGCTTGGTTTCGAGCTTCGACCCGGTATATCAACTCACATCGAGGCTGCACGTTTGTCATTGCAATAGACGGCGAAGTATTTTACTCACCATATTTCCAGGACTTAATTGCTGATCTATTACTTCTTAAAAGTATTGGTGTGCGACTTATTTTGGTTCACGGTGCACGCTCACAGATTTTGGAAACATATAACCACGGTGCTATTGAAGTGCCCAATGACGAAAATATGACAATTACGAGAAAGGATGAAATAGATGCTATATCTGGTGTTGTCGGTACTCTGTCTGCAAAAATAGATGCGATGTTTCTCTCAGGTCGAACAGATAGAAGTGATGGAATTCGCTTAATTCGAGGTAATTTTCTTGTAGCCAAACCCCTTGGAGTAAAAAAAGGAATTGATTTTCAGCAAACTGGTAAAGTAAGGCACGTCGAAGTTGATCTATTGCATGATCAATTGGATAGCGGTTGCCTCTTACTTCAATCTAATATCGGTTATTCCGTAACAGGTGAATTATTCAATTTGTGCGAGATTGAGATAGCGACGGAAATAGCGATCTCTCTTAAAGCGGAGAAAATGATCGTCATGACGCGACGTAATGGCGTAACAGATGCTCAAGGAAACCTAATTGCTCATCTTAGTCCAAATGAAAGTGTGCATCATATGTCTAGGATGAAAGGTTCTGAAAACGAAGAAGAGCGTTTTTTCGGCAAGCAAATTGAGTGCTCGGCACGCGCTGTCGAGTCAGGAGTAAATCGCACGCATATGATCAGTCACGCTTCAAATGGAACTTTGATCCGGGAGCTTTTTACCCCAGAGGGTTGCGGAACCTTGATTAGTAAAGACGATTCAAAGAAGCTTCGTAAAGGAAGGATAAGTGACGCTGCAGAAATTTTAAACTTGATTAGACCGTTGGAAGAGAGTGGGTTACTGATAAACCGGTCAAAAGAGTTCATAGAGTCTGAAATAAATAATTTTCGAGTCATTGATGTTGAGGGAGAGATTGTTGCCTGCGCAGCACTTCATTTAGAGACTGAGACAACAGCGGAGGTTTCGTGTATCGCGACCAGCGACCAGTATCGAAATAAAGGGCTCGGAAAGAAACTTTTAAGTTCTTTAGAATCTCAAGCAAAAAAATTAGGGGTAACTCAAATCTTCGTTTTGACGACTGGGGCTGCTCATTGGTTTATTGAAAACGAGTTTACAGAAACATCGTTGGATTCGCTCCCTAAAAGTCGCCAGTTGATTTACGATACTGCACGTAAGTCCAAAATTTTTATAAAAAACATAT
>PAEL01000100.1 GCA_002700775.1 Gammaproteobacteria bacterium
TCAAGTTGAGTTGATAGCGGAGCCACTTGAGGTTGTCCCTGGAGAAATCTTTTGGTTGGCGATTCGTCTAGACCCGCTTGAGGGGTGGCATACATACTGGAAGTTTGGTGGAGATAGTGGCGAAGCTACTGAGGCGACTAACTGGGTTTTGCCAGAAGGTGCCTCGGTCGGTGATATCATATGGCCCATGCCAGAATGGACACCCTTCCCTGGTAGCGATTTGGTTACATTCACGTATGAGCATGAAGTCTTTTTGCCAATTCCTGTAATTGTCCCTGCTTCGTTAGACCGAGATAAATTCACCGCTTCAACTTTAATAGAATGGCAAGTCTGCGATGAGATCTGTATTCCCGGCAAGCACGAGTTCTCAATTACTTTACCCGTAGCGGACCAGACATCACCAGATCCGAAATGGGTTGAAGGATTCGCGCTGACAAGAAGAAGCCTCCCTCTTGAAGTTGGTCACCATCAGCTCTCTGCTAGTTTCAATGCAATGGGTGATTCAGTGAGCGTCATGGTTTCATCTCCAGACGAGCTTTTTGAAGATGCTGAAGATGCGTGGTTTTTCCCTACCGAAAGAAGAATTATGCGATACGCTCCCATGCGAGATGTGATGTTTGATGGGAATAGGTTGCAGATTACTACTGAGCAACACCGAAGGTTCCCTGAAGTATTGTCTGAAATCGAGGGCTTGCTTACGTTTATAGATTCTGAGGGGGTCAAGCATGGTTATGAGATTCAGCCGACCCGCACTCAGACCGCTTGGGACTATCGCGTGGAGCTTGAATTGATGAGTGAGCTGCCAGTGCTTGTGCCAGGTGTTCCGCAGACTTTGGGCCTGAGGTTGAGGCCTGCAAGCGGTTGGCATACTTATTGGAAAATGGGCGGGGACAGTGGCGAGCCGACTGAGTTAGAGAACTGGCAAGCACCGGAGGGCACGCGTATTGGTGAGCTTCAGTTTCCAGCTCCGCATTGGCTGCCATTTTACGAAACTGATCTGGTTAATTTTGGATATGAAGAAGAGGTTTTGCTCCCCATAGAAGTTACATTGCCAATTGATTTTCCTGAAGAAAGTGCAGCCTTCTCTGCGGTGGCATCTTGGAACGTTTGCGAACAAATTTGTATACCGGGGGAACAGGTTCTCAATCTAAATATTCCTGTCGCTGGAACACAAAACCAAGACCTCGCTGATCCGCTTTTTGCTGCAACGAGATTGTTGCTCCCTGAGACGAAGCACGACATAACTTCTATGATAGCCTCTGCAGGCACTCGTGTAAGTTTTGGGTTTGAATCAAACACAGGAGTTTTTGATAGAGCGAGCGATGCTTATTTTTTTCCGACGCAGCGAAGGATTTTAAAACCTGGTCCATTAAGACAGGTTGCGTTGAGTGACAATTTGGCGCAGATAACACACGAAAAGCCAAGGAGAATGTTGGACGATTTGAGCGCCGTCTATGGTGTCCTTGTTCTGGAGGAAGAGGATGGGAAGAGAACGTCGTTCGAGTTTGCCGATCCTGCCATTGACGCAGGAAGCTCGGTTATACCGCCGGATTTTTCTGCAGGAGGGGAGTCAGAAGGTTCCGTGTCATTGGAATCAGGTCTAGCTGACGTTGGACTGTATATGTTTTTTGCGTTCCTCGGCGGTTTAATTTTAAATCTTATGCCTTGTGTGTTTCCAGTTCTGTCAATGAAGGCTCTCAGTTTTGCCAAGAATATTGATGCAAGTCGAACAAAACAGCGCCTGGATGGTCTCGCTTATACGATCGGAGTGATTTCTGCGTTTCTTGCGCTTGCAACTGTTCTGATCATTTTAAGGGCTGGTGGAGAGCAGATCGGCTGGGCCTTTCAGTTTCAGCAGCCTTGGTTTTTAGCTGTCATAACCTATATTTTCTTCATTTTAGCCTTGAGCTTATCAGGTGTTTTTGAGGTCGGTACTAGCCTTATGGGGGCGGGGTCTGGGTTAGCCCAGAAAGAAGGATACGCAGGATCATTCTTTACGGGGGTACTTGCTACAACGGTAGCAACGCCCTGTACCGCACCATTTATGGGGCCTGCGCTTGGTTTTGCGCTGACTCAGCCTTGGGGGATAGCGATGCTAGTATTTGTCGCCTTAGGTTTTGGTATGGCCCTTCCCATCTTGCTCTTGTCTTACCTACCAACTCTCTCTCGCTTTTTGCCGAAGCCTGGGTCTTGGATGGAGACCTTCAAGCAGTTTATGGCGTTCCCACTTTATGCGTCCTCGCTTTTTTTCCTTTGGGTTCTGGGTAATCAAGTTGGGACTACAGGGATGACTCTTGTTCTCGGGGTATGTTTGCTATTAGCTTTCACAGTGTGGTTATACCAGCGTCGGAATAGCATGGCGTTTTTTGGAAGGATGTTGAATTATGGGTTTGCGATAGCTTCGATAAGTGTCGCTCTCTATTTGTTGCAGACTCCGTTCCTCAGTATTTCGCGCGAGTCGGGCGAGTCAGCGGTTAATGCCCTCGAGGGAGTTGATAGGGACTTTGAGGCGTTTAGTGCAGCGAAGCTTGCTGATTTACGTGCAGCCGGTAGACCAGTGTTCGTAAACATGACAGCAGATTGGTGCATAACTTGCCTTGCTAATGAGCAAACATCGCTCGGGACGGAGCGAGTGAAGAATGTTATGCGTGACGAGGGTATCACATATTTAAAAGGTGATTGGACCAACGAAGATCCAGAAATCACAACGATCCTTGAAGAATTTAATCGTCCTTCAGTACCCTTGTACCTGTACTATCCGCCTCACGGAGAACCCGAAATTTTACCGCAGATACTAACACCAGGAACCCTAGTAGAAGTTTTTGGAGGTGGTTAGGCGCGGAGGAATTCGATAGTCCTTTTCGAACAGACATACGTTCTAGCGCTTTCTTTACTAAAGTTGTCTTCAATCAAAGCTACAGCATGGATAAGCTGGTATGAATAAATCAAGTTTTGCTCTGAACTCACTCATCGTTGTTGCTGTATTCTACCTGTTGGCCGTTGGTGAGGCGTTGTTGCTACCATTCGTTATTGCGGTAGCTCTCTGGTACTTAATAAACACTTTGTCGAATGCAATTGAGCGGCTATCTTTATTCGGCTTCCGTGTTAAGCCTATATTGGCGCGGATAGCCGCATTGCTTGTTTTTATCTCTATGATTTGGGCGCTCGTTAAGTTTTTTGGTGGTCGCGTTGATCAAGTTCTCGAAATTTTTCCACTCTATCAAGCTAATTTGATAGCCCGGTTAGAGGCTCTTCCTTTTCTCGATAAAACTTTAACAGAAGACCCTGAAATGTACTTATCATTCACTGAGTGGATTAACCTTCCTGTGCTGGCAGCATCAGTAGCCGCGTCCTTTGCTGGGATTCTTGCGAGTAGCGGACTCATAATGATTTACATCCTTTTTTTGTTTCTAGAGCAAGGGAATTTTGATGCAAAAATTACGGAGCTCTCTGGCGCCATTGGTTCCGAGGGCAATGCGCGTAAGATAATAGAGCGGATACGTAGCGATATTGAAAAGTATATAACCATAAAGCTTGCAACAAGCTCGTTAACTGGGGTCGTGAGTTATGTGTTTTTGGTTCTTGTTGGCGTGGATTTTCCTGGAGTTTGGGGGTTGTTGATATTTTTATTGAATTTTATCCCCACCGTAGGTTCGATAATCGCAACTATTTTTCCAGCTCTCATTGCTTTAGCGCAATCTGATGGGTACACGTTGTTTCTGTTGGTGTTAGCGGGAATTGGTATCCTTCAAATTATTATAGGTAATATTCTAGAGCCTCGCTTAATGGGTTCCTCGTTTAACTTAAGCCCGATTGTTATACTGCTAAACTTGGGTCTTTGGAGTTATATCTGGGGAATCCCCGGAATGTTTTTGTGTGTTCCGTTTTTGATAATTTTAACTATCGTCCTGAGTTATTTTCCTCAAACTAGGTACGTTGCAATCATTCTCAGTAGCGACGGTAAATTGAGAGCTCCACCGGAAGAAATGATTGATGGGCTGAACCTAAACCCTCTTTTAAACGACCCCAGTGCGACCTCAGAAAAATCCGAAGGTTAGTCGATGTCTCGGCTCTGAAAGCTCACGAAAGATCTGCCAACTTACAGAACTAAGCGCTATAATTAGATTTCTCAAGTTTCTTGAAGGTTTTCTCATTATTTTTTTAAAAATACTTGGCTAAAAGCTTATGAACAGCAGTAAAAGAAAGAATATGCACACAAGCGCTGAGATCCGATCACTTTTTCTTGATTATTTCGAGCGGAATGGTCACCAGAGGGTAGAAAGTAGCTCACTGATCCCGGGCAATGATCCAACGCTGCTCTTCACTAATGCGGGAATGGTCCAGTTTAAGGATACTTTCTTGGGTGTTGAGTCGAGAGGCTATAACAGGGCGACGAGTTCTCAGCGATGCGTTCGAGCGGGTGGGAAGCATAATGATTTAGAGAATGTTGGCTACACTGCGCGCCATCATACTTTTTTTGAAATGCTTGGTAATTTTTCCTTTGGAGATTATTTTAAACGTGAAGCAATTCGCTTCGCGTGGAACTTTCTAACGGTTGAACTTGGCTTGTCTCCTAGTCAGCTTTGGGTGACAGCTTACTTTGAAGATGGTGAAGCAGAATCAATTTGGCTGGATGAAATCGGTATTGATAAGGAGCGGTTTTCAAAGCTTGGTGATAAAGATAATTTTTGGTCTATGGGGGATACAGGTCCTTGTGGGCCATGCTCAGAAATTTTTTATGATCACGGGCCAGAGGTTGTGGGGGGGCCGCCTGGGAGCCCCGAAGAAGATGGTGATAGATACATCGAGATCTGGAATTTGGTTTTCATGCAATATGAGCGAAAGCTTGACGGCAGTCTCGTATCATTGCCTCAGCCATCAGTCGATACAGGCGCCGGCCTCGAGCGCATCGCTGCAGTCATGCAGGGTGTTCACAGTAATTATGAGATTGACCTTTTTGATGATCTTATTAGTGATATATCCACGATTACAAATGTCGCAGATCGCACTAATAATTCTTTGAAGGTGATTGCTGACCACATTCGGTCTAGTTCTTTTCTGATTATCGACGGAGTTATTCCCTCGAACGAAGGCAGGGGATACGTCCTTCGCCGTATCGTTCGGCGCGCCTTGCGTCATGGTTATCGCCTAGGAGTAAAGGAAGTGTTCTTCTTTAAAGTTGTTTCTCCATTGGTCAAAGTAATGGGCGACGCGTATCCGGAACTAGCTTCTCGTCAGGAGTTTGTTGAGAAAATATTAAGGGAGGAAGAAGAGCAGTTTGAGCGAACTCTTGAAAATGGAATGGGCATTCTAGAGTCTGCGATTTCTAATCTTTCTGGAAAGATGATCAACGGGGAAACGGTTTTTAAGCTTTATGATACTTATGGATTTCCTACAGATTTGACGGCGGACGTGGCAAGGGAAAATGGGCTGACAATCGATATGCAGGGTTTTGAAAAAGCGATGGAAGTTCAGCGAGAACAGGCACGGGCGGCTGGGAAATTCTCTGCGGTTTCAAAATTAAATTTAAGTATTGATTTGAGCACGGATTTTATTGGCTATGATCATATAGAGGGAGGCGCGAGTGTCCAAGGTTTGTATGTTGAAGGTGAAGAAGTCTTGGAGCTAAAAAAAGGTCAAGAGGGTTGGGTGGTGTTGGATCGTACTCCGCTTTACGGTGAGTCTGGTGGGCAAGTTGGAGACAAGGGCGTTATAAGCGGTGAACAATTCGAGTTTGAAGTCTTTGATACTCAAAAGCAAGGTGATGCCTTAATCCACAGAGGTGTTCAAAATAGCGGGTCTTTAACTGTTGGAAAGCAAGTTTTTGTGAGCGGAGAGATAGAAGAAAGAAGGGCGATTACTCTCAATCATTCCGCTACCCATTTGTTGCATGCAGCACTCCGTCAAGTCTTGGGCAGTCATGTCATGCAGAAGGGTTCTTTGGTGGATGCGAAGCGTTTGCGATTTGATTTTTCTCATGCCGCGGCCTTAGATGAAAACGAATTAAAAGCAGTTGAGAGAGAAGTGAATGCCAAGGTATTGCAGAATACTCCGGTTAAAAAACAGCAAATGGCATTGGAAGATGCGAAGAAATCAGGAGCAATTGCCTTATTTGGAGAGAAGTATGGTGCCGAGGTTCGTGTAGTCACAATGGGGGAGGGTTTCTCTGTTGAGTTCTGTGGCGGCACTCACGTTAATAATACCGGTGACATCAGTCTCATTAAAATCGTTTCGGAATCCGGGATTTCAGCAGGCGTGAGAAGGATAGAAGCGGTGACTGGTCACGAGGCTCATCGGACAATTGAGCGTGAAGAAAAAATGTTCAAGGAAATCTGTGAATTAGTGAAGTCTAATAAAGAGGATGTCTTGGGTCGTGTGAAGCAAATGTCCTCTGCTCAAAAAGAGCTCGAAAAAACGGTGCAACAACTGAAGGCAAAAATAGCTACCAGCGAGGGCGGAAATTTGGCGCATTCAGCTGAAAATATAGGAGAGCTCAAACTACTAGTTAGGCATATTGACGATTGTGATGGTAAGGAGTTACGAGAGACAGTTGATCAGTTGAAGAATAAGCTAGGGGTTTCTATTGTTGTTTTAGCTTCTGTTGAAGGGACTAAAGTGGGCTTGGTTGCTGGGGTAAGTAAGGAGTTAACGGATCGGATTAAAGCTGGTGATCTGGTGAATATGGTTGCGACTCAGGTTGGCGGAAAGGGTGGTGGTAGAGCGGATATGGCGATGGCTGGAGGGGGCGATCCTTCGGCCCTTCCTGCCGCTCTCGATAGCGTAAAAAGTTGGGTTTTGGAGAGGATTAATAAATAAAGGATTATAGATAGGGTCGCAGGGAGTTGATTATTTATGGGTTTGCTAGTTCAGAAATTTGGGGGAACTTCGGTCGGATGTATTGATCGGATTGAGGCTGTCGCGGATAAAGTAGCCGCTCATCGTGAGAAAGGTGATGAAATTATAGTGGTGCTTTCTGCGATGAGTGGTGAGACGAATAGGTTAACAGCCTTGGCGAAATCTATAGTTGATTATCCTGAGCCAAGAGAAATGGACGTGCTGTTAGCTACTGGAGAACAAGTAACGATCGCTTTGTTGTGTATTGCTTTGCGAAAGCGGGGTATTGGCTCAAGATCTTTTACGGGTGCTCAAGCACAAATTGTTACGACGGATGCACACACTAAAGCTCGAATTCGTTCTATCAATGAAGGTCCAATACTATCTGAATTAGGAAAAGGTAATGTGGCTGTGGTGGCAGGTTTTCAAGGAGTCGATGAGCTTGAAAATATTACGACGTTGGGGAGAGGAGGCTCGGATACTACTGCTGTTGCTTTAGCGGCGGCGGTTAAAGCTGACGAGTGTCAAATCTATACCGATGTTAAGGGTGTTTATACAACAGACCCTAGAATGGTTAAAGATGCTCGCTTACTTGATAGCATTACTTTCGAGGAAATGCTTGAGTTGGCTAGCTTGGGTGCCAAAGTTCTTCAGATACGTGCTGTTGAGTTTGCTGGCAAGCATCGTGTCCCTGTCAGAGTATTATCCAGCTTTGAAGAGGGCAATGGAACGCTTATTAGTTTTGAGATGGAGAAGAAAATGGAAGACCCAAAAATTACCGGTATAGCTTTTGAGGGCGATGAGGCAAAGTTAACAGTAAGCGGAGTGCCCGACGTTCCCGGTGTAGCGCATCGAGTAATTGGTCCTGTTAGTGGTGCAGGTATCGAAGTTGACGTGATCGTCCAGAATGCCGCTGCCGACGGTTCGAATGATATTACCTTTACCGTCAAACGGGGTGAGAGTGAGCGAGCAAAACAAATTCTGTTAGATCAGCAGGAGGTCATCCAAGCGAGAAACATCGATCTTGATAAGGAAATCGGTAAGGTATCGGTTGTAGGCGTAGGGATGCGGTCGCACGCTGGTATCGCCAGCAAAATGTTTGAAGCGATTGCAAACGAAGGAATAAATATTCAATTGATAACGACGTCTGAGATAAAAATCTCGATTGTGATTGAAGAGAAGTATCTGGAATTGGCCGTGCGAACATTGCATGACGCCTTCGGCCTTGGTGATCCAAATTAGTCTCGAGAAAGTAATTACAATGGTTAGATAGTCAGCAGAAAGTCGACTACCTCCGTCAATTTAGTGCGTTTACGTAACGTGTTTAGTTAGCGCTAGGATTGCGTCCATATTACTTTGGAGATTTTTGAAATGCTTATACTTACCCGCAGAGTTGGAGAACGGCTCATGGTTGGTGATGATATTGAAGTTACTGTTCTAGGGGTAAAAGGCGGCCAAGTTCGTGTTGGAATAAACGCCCCGAGTGATGTTTCGGTGCATAGAGAAGAGATTTACCGTCGAATATCCGAAGAGGCTGAGGCTGAGGCCTCCTAGGCTTAAGGGTTTTAATTATGGCTTTCGCTTCGAACCTCCGAACGCCTATGTTACAATGCCACGTATCGGAGAGGTGGCCGAGTGGCTGAAGGCGCGCCCCTGCTAAGGGCGTATGGGGGGAACCTCATCGAGGGTTCGAATCCCTCTCTCTCCGCCACATAGACTAACCCCATGTTTTTGTATAGACTTCGCCTATACCAAAAGCAGCGAGCATACGACTGCAAAAAGAGAGCATAACGACAGGGAAAGGACGGCCGTGAATTACACGATTACTTTGCCTCGAGTTATTTCAGAGAATCCGTGGCTTCAGTAAAGATGGAGTCAGACGACTCCGGAGAGAACGAAGTCCTCAATTTCTTTATCAGTATATCCGAGTTCCTCTAGCAAAAGTTTGTTGTGCTCGCCAAGCTCCGGAATCGGTCCCATGTTCGGCTCAAACAAATTGCTATTTCCTGGTGGAAGCATAGTCTCAATATTCCCATTTGGACTTTTAGTTAAAGCGAATTTTTTTAGAAACCTTAACTGCTCGTGTTGCCAAACTTCATCAATATGATTTACTTTTGCACATGCTATTTTGTGTTCATCTAATTTCTTAATGACTTCTTCTGCAGTGCAAGACAGTAAAAACTCTTTAATAAGAGGTTTGAGGGATTCCCTGTTTTGAGACCTTAAAGCGTTACTTGCGAACCTGATATCGTCTACAAGATTGTCCTTAGCTAAAATGTTGGTGCAGAAAGAGTTCCATTCTCGTTCGTTCTGTATGCCAAATACGATTGATTTGTCTTTACATTGGAATAAGCCGTATGGGTATATGGTCGGATGTTCGGTGCCCTTCCGTTCGGGTTGAGCTTGACCATTATGCGCATAATTAAGTGGGAATCCCATCCATTCAACCATCGCTTCAAGCATTGAAATATCGATGTGTGCACCTTTATTCACTTTGGATCGTTGTATTATTGCGGCCAGTATTGCCGCGTTCGCTTGTGTTCCCGCTGCTATATCTGCGATTGAGATGCCACTTTTTACAATATTTTGTTCAGTGCCTGTTACAGCAAGTAATCCAGATTCTGCTTGGATAAGAAGATCGTAGGCTTTCTTATCTTTATATGGTCCTGTTTGACCATACCCAGAGATATCACATAAGATCAATTGTGGAAATTGTGAATGCAATGATGAGTAGTCTAGGCCTAATCGTTTTGCTGCACCTGGTGCCAAATTTTGAAGCAAGACATCACTTTCTTTCAAAAGTCGTTTTAAGATTTTAATTCCTTCTGGGCTTTTTATGTTGAGGCTGAAACTCAGTTTTCCGCGGTTTGCCCAAACAAAATGAGAGGATTGCCCGAGAGTTCTCGTGTCGTAATCTCTTGCAAAATCTCCTGCTTGCGGTCGTTCAATTTTAATAATTCGCGCACCAAGATCAGCGAGCTGTTTAGTACAGAGAGGTCCCGCGATCGCATGTTCTAATGCTACAACGGTTATTCCCGTCAGCGGGGCTCTATCTAAATTCACTTAATAGTCGCTTTAGCTGCCATGCATTCGATACCCAGCTCATTTTTGGCAGATAAGTGGATAAACCGATTCTTGTCCAGCTTGCTGCAACTGAGATGAAGCAGTTTATCTACAAACGCGGGATTTTTGGCGCGGAACTCGAATTTCTCAAGAGAGTTCAAAGTTTCAATTCCTAAAGATCGATATGCAAGTTCAAGAAGGTGGGTCGCTATGAGTGGTCCCTGGACTATTAGTCCAGGATAGCCCTCTATTTTTGTTGTATAAGATTGGTCAAAATGAATTCGGTGACTATTAAATGTGAGGGCCGAATACCTAAGCAATTCTGTTGTGTTTGGTTGTATAACTGCGGTGTAGTCGCCAATGTTTTCGTTAGACATTTTTAATGACGGCTCTTCTGATTTCTTGGGAGGATGGTTCCGGTAGACTAGATTTTGCTCCTCGCTCAGCACTAGCTGTTTCTCTTGAAAAAAATTATGCTTCAGCGTGACAAAAATCAGTTTCCCGCTCCGACCGTGCTTCTCTTGAATATTCGTAATTTGAGATTGTCGGTTTGCAAATAGACCAATTTGGAGTGGGTGCCTAAAGTGCAAAGAGCTGCTTGCCCACATTCTTCTGGGGAGAGTTATTGGTGGTAAGAAGTTTCCTTTTGCCGAATGTCCGTCCTCACCAAGGGAGGATTGCGGAGATGGCTTTATAAAATGACACCAATGCCAAAGGTGAGGTAAATTTGTCTGAACAGGATAGGTATTATTTGTCTCACGATTAAGAGTCGCAGCGAGGCGTTCAGCAACGGAACCGGAAATCGTATCTGTTACGTTTTCCTCTTTACCTACCCAAGACTGAATGGACTCGATTGTGCTCTGCATCGTGACTCTCTAATTGATAGTCTGGGAAGTGTACCACCTCGCTGTTGAGAATCTCATTTTTTAGCTGATAATTTGAGTATGGTCAAATGATCTATGACAATTTAATGGTAAATTTGTGTGCCAAGTAGCATGATAGCTATTGTAGCTTAGTTAATATTGAAACCAGTTTTTATTGAGGTCGAAAATTAGATGGGAGTGCGAAGATCAATTCACTTTGTGCCTGGCGCGAATCTTAAGATGTTGAGCAAGGTACCAGAATTGTCGGCAGATGCGGTAATTTTGGATCTAGAAGATTCAGTAGTATCAAGCAACAAGGAGGGAGCTAGGAAGAACGTGGCCTCTTGGTTGGCGAGTGAGCGAGATAAAACAGAACGATTTGTTCGGATTAACCCGATCACGATGAGGACAGGAAGAGAGGATTTAGAATCTATTGTTGAGTGTGATCTTGACGGTATAGTGTTGCCTAAAGTGAGCAGTTTAGATGACGTGAAATTGGCTGATTCAATTATATCGGCGTATGAAAAGAAGGGAGGCCCTTGTTCGGTTGGTCGCACTAAACTAATACTCATTGGAGCAGAGTCAGCTGGGACCGTTTTTAATTTAACGTCAATATCGAATAATGACCGGGTCGATGGGTTGACTTGGGGTGTAGAGGATTTTTTTGCTTCGATTGGGAGTCGTTCTAAACGAGATAGTCAGGGGCAGTATTTGGAGGTCTTTAAGTATGTCCGCTCGATGTGCTTGATTTCCGCAGTTAGCGCTAATGTCCAGCCTATTGACGCCGTTTTTTCTGACATTGCTAATCATAAAAAACTTGCCGAAGAATGTAAGTATTCTGCTCAGATGGGTTTTACGGGTAAGCTAACGGTGCACCCCAGTCAAATAAGTATAGTTAACGAATCTTTTAGTCCTAGCGATGTCGAAGTAAAGAATGCTGCTGAATTAGTCGCTGCGTTCGCCGAGAATATGAGAGAAGGAAAAATGGCATTTCTTTATAGGGGTAAAATGGTAGACGCTCCCCATTTAGAGCGAGCTCAAAATATTTTAGAGCGTTCAAAAGCAATAACGAAACGAGATGCCTGAAGATGAGTTTTAATGACACTGAAGAGCAAGCGCTTATCAGGGAGTCTGTGAGACGCGTTTGTGTAGATTTCCCTGATGAGTATTGGGAGCGCCATGATTCGGAAGGGGAGTTCCCTCAGAATTTTTTCGATGTAATGGCAGATTCGGGATGGCTTGGCATTGCAATGCCGGAGGAGTTCGGTGGCTCTGGAAAGGGAATCGCTGAGGCTGCAATATTGCTCGAGGAAGTTGCCGCCTCAGGGGCGGCAATGAACGGAGCGACGCCGCTTCACTTGTCGATATTTGGGATGCACCCTGTTGTTAAGCACGGTTCTGCATCTATGAGGAAAAAATTTCTTCCTTTGGTTGCTAGCGGAGAATTGCAAGTTGCGTTTGGTGTTACTGAACCGGATGCGGGCAGTGATACAACAGCGATTAGTACTTTTGCGAAGAGAAGAGGCGAAAACTATATTGTAAGGGGGCGAAAAGTCTGGACAACAAAAGCTATTGAGAGTGAGCGTGTTCTTTTGCTCGTTCGGACTACACCAAGGTCTGACGTAAAAAGAAAAACTGATGGGTTGACCCTGCTTCTAGCCGAATTAAATAAGCCACAGGTGTCAATTTCTCCGATTGCAAAACTGGGTCGCAATGCTGTGCGAACTTGTGAAGTTGTGTATGAAGACCTAGAAGTGAACGTTGATGATCGTGTCGGTGAAGAGGGAGAGGGTTTCAGGTATTTGTTAGACGGTTTGAATGCGGAGAGAGTTTTAATTGCTGCTGAAGCGTTAGGCATTGGTCGCGCAGCATTAAGGCGTGGGGTAGCCTATGCTAATGAGCGGGTTGTTTTTGATCGACCAATCGGAAAGAACCAGGGCGTCTCCTTTCCTCTTGCTATTGCAAAAACTCAACTCGATGCGGCTGAGCTGATGATTCGTAAAGCGGCATATTTAATCGACGAAGGTAAGCCATGCGCTGCCGAGGCTAATATGGCTAAGTATCTCGCGGCGGAGGCTGGATTCTTTGCGGCAGATGCGGCTGTTCAGACGCACGGAGGCTTCGGTTATGCGCGAGAATTCCATGTGGAGCGATATTGGCGTGAGGCTCGCTTGATGAAGTTGGCACCAATTTCTCAGGAGATGATTCTAAATTTTGTGTCAGAGCATGTACTAGGGATGCCCCGATCGTATTAGAATTGGATTTTCAGGAGGTTTGTTACGCTTATGTTTATACGTAATGCTTTGTTAATGGTTCTTCTTGTAGTTTTGAGTTCATTTGTGATGCCGTTTTCTTTTGGGCAAGATAAATCTATCGCAGGGCACGCAGAAAGGCCAGGGCCCTTTCAGCTTTTCGATAACCTTTTTTTTGTTGGTACAAATACCGCGGCCGTTTGGGTTCTCCAGACTGATCAAGGGCTGATCGTTATTGATTCTGGTCCAAGTAGCGAGACAGAGACCTTGGTTGAAAATATTAGAAAGCTTGGGCTTGATCCAATTGATATTAGGTATTTAATCGTCACCCACGGCGATTACAATCAGGTCGGTGGCGCTAAACGTATGCAAGGAGAATTTGGTGCAGTTGTGCTTATGACAGAGGAGGCTTGGGCAGCCAGCGCAACGCAAGTCGGACAGGAAAAGGGCTATATCCCGCCGGTTAGGCATTTAACCGCGACTGAGAGTGGCAGTGTGACCCTTGGAAGAGACAGAATTTCGTTTTTCAAGACCCCTGGACATACCCCCGGAGTATTATCCGTCGGGTTTACCGTTTATGATAATGGTTATCCTCATGAGGCAATAATCTTTGGCGGAGTTGGGGTTGATACCTCAGATAAAATGGCGTTGGGTATGTATGTTAAGAGTATTGAAAAACTAAAGAGCTTAGAGGGCATTGATGTGAATATCCCTAATGGGGAACGGTTGGATGATTTTTTTGAGAAGGCAAGAATATTTAAGGCGCGTTTAGACGGAGGAATTCATCCATTTGTGGAGCCCGGCGAGTGGGCGCGATGGCTCGACGGATTATTGGAAGAAGTGAGGAGGTAATTGTTAAATACCTCGGGCATTCATTTTTGGTCCGATCATTCTAAATATATTTATTGAAAGACTTGTCATTACAGCAGGTAATTTTTTGATGTGGCGCACCCGGCACGATTCGAACGTGCGACCCCCTAGTTCGTAGCCAGGTACTCTATCCAGCTGAGCTACGGGTGCGGCAGTCATCATTATAACTGAATCTAAGGGGTTTTGAAGAATCTTGTTTAATTTATTCTTAAGACATAAGCAGCAAAGGCTTAGGCAGGCGGTTATAGGTGGTCTTGTTTGTTTTTCACTCCTGAGTTCCTGGCAATCACTTGCGGGTTATAAGCAAGGAGTGGACGCTGCTCTTAGTGGAGATTTTGAAACTGCATATGATGAATTTTTGATTGAAGCAGAGAGAGGGCTTGACCTCGCGCAATATAACTTAAGTATCCTTTACTATTCCGGTCAAGGGGTTGAGAAAAACCCTGAAGAGGCTTTTAAGTGGTCTTACGCCGCGGCATCGCAGGGCCATGTGGCGGCAATGTTTAATCTTGCGAGTCTCTACTACAATGGTTTTGGTGTTGAAAAGGATTCTCAATCGACAGTTGAGTGGTATGGAAGAGCAGCGCGAAGCGGTCATCCGGAGGCCGCTTATCGCTTAGCTTTGATGAATTTCGAGGCTGATCTAGTTCCGGAGGATCTCATTGAGGCTCATGCTTGGGCTAATCAGGCAATCTACAATGAGTATAAAGAGGCCCGCGCGTTGTTGAGTCGCATTGAGGAGAGGCTGTCCCCTAAGGATCTTAGTGCAGCAAAGCGCTTGTTTGCGCGCTGGCAGATAAGTGGGGTTGGACAGACAGATTCAGGTATGGATTAATAGGTTATTCGGCAGAGTATCAGGAGCGACAGGGTTTCTGATGAGATATGAATATCGAACATGATTTTTTTGAGGTGTATTAAGCATGAGTGCTTTTAGACGTGCGAAGCTTAGCAGTATCTTGTTGAGGACGTTGGTGGCCTCTTTTGCTCTAGCTGGACTAGCGTTTGGAGCCGAAAACCCGCTGGGGGAAATAATGACTAACTCAGATGGCGCAATAACTAATTCCCCCGTTGATGGTGTAACGCTAAGGTATATCGAGGTTAACGATATAAGAATGCGCATAGCTGAGGCCGGTGATGATGGTCCTCTTGTTCTTTTAGCGCATGGCTGGCCCGAGTCCTGGTATTCGTGGAGGCACCAGTTAAAGTACTTGTCGGAATTGGGGTATAGAGTTGTTGCGCCAGATATGCGTGGGTATGGAGGTACTGATGCCCCAATCGCAGTGGATGACTATAATATTGAGAACATCGCGGCTGATATGGTTGGTATTCTGGATCATCTTGGCGAGGAAAGGGCGGTCATGGTTGGCCATGATTGGGGTGCTATCGTCGCTTGGCAGACAGTTCAATTTTATCCGAATCGGTTCGATGGACTGATCGCTATGAGCGTTCCTTTCGCTGGAAGACAAGAGCGCTCTCCGATGGTCGAGTGGAGAGAGACGTTTGGAGACAACTTTTATTATATTTTATACCATAACGAGCCCAATGGTGTTGCAGAACGTGAATATGACTCAAATCCCCGCGAATTGTTGAGTCGATTGTACCTATCCCCTCGAAGCCCAAGAGAGTCTCCAGCAATAACCGACCCACGTGCATCAGCGGGTGGGTGGATCGGTAGACTAGGAGCTCCTAAAAGCCTCCCCAGTTGGCTCAGTGCCTTTGACTTAAATTATTTTGTTGGTGAGTTTGAGAGAGCGGGTTTCCGTGGCGGGGTAAATTATTATCGGAATTTTCATCGTAATTGGGAGCTTACAGAAAGTTTAAAAAATGCGCATATTGGTATACCAACTCTATTTATTGCTGGAGAGCGCGATGTTGTTATCGGCGGTGCATCTGAAGCGAGGTTGCAAGGCGCAATGAGTCGCGTGGTAAACGACTTACGTGGAGTTATTCTTGTGCCTGAGGTGGGGCATTGGGTTCAGCAAGAGGCGCCCGACGTAGTGAATCAGGCTATTTCAGACTTTCTCACTGACGCTAATATAATCCCCTAGAATCCCCATAATACCGGGGAATACATCCTTTTTTGAAATTTAATAAGGCCATTTGGTAAAAGGAATGCAACTAAGCAAAGTCAATTGATATGGTGGTGGGTAAGGATTCAGTTATGGAATGTCTCGTTAAAAAAGTAACGCGCCTCTTCGTTTTTATTTGCGTTAATTCAATTACATTTGTATTCACTTTAATGACAGCTGGCGCGGCAGAGCAATTTGCCTCGGGCACTTTCACTGATAGCCAATTTGAAGCTGGTGCAGTTATTTATGCCCAATCGTGTGCCTCTTGTCATGGACAGAATGCTGAGGGTGGCGTTGCTGCTGCCTTGACTGGACCGAATTTTAGGAGGAGTTACTCGAGTCGTGACTCTGATGTAGAGTCCTTGCTGAATGTAATCAGCGACACGATGCCGCCCCGGCAACCTGACCGTTTATCTGAGGCAGAAAACCTCGCAGTTTTAGCGTTCGTTCTTGGAAGTAATGGGGTGCTGGCTGGTACGGAGGCTTTAAAAAGCCAAGCAAGCTACCTCAGTGCGATTCCTTTAGCGCGCGGCGATCAGAAACCGAATATTTCAAAAAACTTTATCGAAGGAGATGATGGCTCGGTTCCGTCTGGCAGCGGACCAAGCTTTACAGAATTATTGGAGGCTGACAAAAACTCGGTAGATTGGCTTTACCATAATCAGAATTACCGAGGAACTCGATATTCAGCGTTGTCCCAAATCAATCGTTCTAATATTTCCGATCTTGTTCAAGTTTGTGCCTATCAGATGGGCTCGATGCACACAATGCAGACCGGACCGATCGTTAGTAATGGAGTAATGTATGTCACCAATATGACTCACACCGCGGCGATAGATGCTGCTACTTGCAAAAGAATTTGGAGTTATGATTGGGAAGCACGAGATCGAACTGTTTGGGGCAATAATCGGGGTGTTGCAATAAAGGATGGCTACGTCGTCCGAGGTACCAATGATGGATATTTACTCGCATTAGATTCTTTTGACGGTAAACTTCTGTGGGCGCGCCAAGTAGCGGATCCATGGTTGGGTGAGACTTTCACCATGCCACCGATGATTTATGAAGATCTGATTTTAATCGGTCCTGCGGGCAGCGAAAACGCTATCTCGGGGTGGGTTGGTGCATTTTCGTTGTCTGATGGAAGCCTTGTTTGGAAGTTCGAGACAGTACCAGAGGCCGCGGCTGGAGGAGGACCGACTTGGGGAAACCCAGAGAACATACCTCTTGGTGGAGGCGCCGTTTGGACGCCTTTGAGCCTCGATTACGAGATGAAAGAGTTGTACGTAGCGGTCAGCAACCCCGCGCCGGATTTGCCTGCTTACCTTAGACCGGGTGACAATTTATACACCAATAATATCGTTGCGCTTAATCCTGAAGACGGGAAACTAATTTGGCATAAGTCTCTTGTTCCAAACGATGATCATGATTGGGACCTCACTCAGGTGAGTCCAGTTTTGAAGTCGAATCTCGATAATACAAAAAACGATTTAGTAGCCACGGTCGGAAAAGATGGTGTTTTGAGAGCTATAGACCTAGAGTCCAAGTCCACGATATACGAGACCGAAATAACTACCCGACTTAACGCCGACGTTCCTGTTACAAGAGAGGGAGTTATAGCTTGTCCCGGTGTTTTTGGCGGAGTGTTGTGGAATGGTCCAGCGTATGTTCCGAGTGAGCATTTGCTCGTGACTCCGGCAATTGATTATTGTGCGCGATTTAGTGCAGCGCGAGTTATCGAGCATGTACCGGGCCGCCTGTATATGGGCGGCGATGTTGCTCCAATGGAGGATCAGTCTGGCTGGTTGACCGCTGTCGGTGCGGAAAGTGGAGAGTTGTGGTGGAAATATCACTCTCCAGCACCAATGGTCTCTGGGGTTACATCGACCGAGGGAGGGCTTGTTGTTGCAGGCGAGTTAACTGGAAATTTATTGTTTTTAGATGCATCTACCGGAGAGGTTTTAAGACAAATTGATACTGGAGCACCGCTCGGAGGGGGTGTTGTTTCATACTCTGCGATGGGAAAGCAATATATTGCGGTCAGCTCTGGCAATGCAATGATGACTTTTAAGACCGGTCACGAAACTTCTCGCGAGGGGAGTATCATTGTGTACTCGCTGCCAAAACAGTAGCTGCCAGCCGATAATAACACTAAGAGGGCCGGCAAATATTCAAATTGCAATAACGGTCCTGTCAGACTATCCGTTTTGCTCTCAGCTCGGCTATTTCCGAAGCGTTGTATCCGATTTCCATCAAGATAGCGTCTGTATGTTCCCCGAGTTGCGGCGCCCGATGTCGTATTTCCCCTGGCGTTTTTGACAACTCCACAGGAGTCCGCATCAACGGTGCGGGTTTATCGAGTCCAGGAAAATCTGTAGCTTGAAACAGATTTTTTGCCTTTATGTGTGGGTCATCCAATACTTGTTGCGGGGAGAGCACTGGACCGGCTGGAAGTCTTGCTTCCTCCATTTCGGCTAGAGCTTCTTCTGATGTTCTTTCGGCGCACCATATTGACATACGATCACTGATTATTTGGCCATGTTCCCCACGAGAGAGGTCATCTTTCATCCTTGGGTCGGTTATCCAATGTTCTTCGCCCATCAATCGCGCCCAGCGCTCAAATAGCGGTCCTCCTACAGACTGTACCAAGACCCAGCCATTTTTTGTTTTAAATGTGTCACTGGGAGCCGTGGTTTGAGCACGATTTAGTGAAGCGACGCGATTCACTTTCAGGGCATCTTGCTCGATTGCAGTGCCATTCATCATTGTTAACGCGGTGTTAAATAAAGAGCCCTCAACAATCTGACCACGGCCGCTTTTTTGTCTTTCAAACAG
Organism: Gammaproteobacteria bacterium; assembly: GCA_002700775.1. Classification (GTDB taxonomy): domain Bacteria; phylum Pseudomonadota; class Gammaproteobacteria; order Pseudomonadales; family Pseudohongiellaceae; genus UBA9145. Next base: position 18,784 of record PAEL01000100.1, read on the forward strand.
TGCCGTCATGGTTCCAAAAGCAGCCAAGCTTGCGGTGCCAAAATCGATGAAGGGAGTATACGACTTAACCGGCTGCTCTGGAGTTCCTGAAAGGTACATTGCACCTGACATTGCTTGTCCTAGTCCATCAAACCCAACACGGTTGCTGTAGGGGCCTCCGGTTCCAAATGCAGAAATCATGGTTAGTATGATGTCGGGTTTTACCTTTTTAAGGCTTTCATAGTCGAGACCCATAGTTTTCAAGGTATCTGGTGGAAGGTTAGCTATCACGACGTCTGTCTTGGCAACAAGCTTTTTTACTATTTCTCGTCCCTCAGGTTTCATTGGGTTCAGCGTAAGGCCGCGTTTGTTTCGTGCTAATTGCATGAACGCTCCGCCTTCTCCGCCCTCGGAAATTGGCGCTAAGTACCTATCTTCGCTGCCATCAACTTTCTCAATCCGAATAACTTCAGCGCCCATATCCGCGAGGAGAGCCCCACAAAATGGCCCGGCAATGTAGCGACCAAAGTCGAGAACACGAATTCCTTTGAGAGCTTGTGTCATGGGTCTTTATTCCTTATTGTCTTTTCTGTAATTTTTTGATCGAGGTAGTATTGCGATTCTTGACCGCGCCGTCTTGTCGATGCGTCTGTGCTCTATTACAATCTTGTTATGTAGATTCACATACGAATCTGTACTATAACGCGGAGAAGCTATGTTTCAAAATCTGGTATCTTTTTTTGGTATAAGAAAAGTGTTTGGGAAGGTTTTATGCATAGCGTGTAATATCCTATTCGCATCAACGCTGATATATGCAGCTGAAAACCCTGGATATCTAAATGACCCGGTTCGTCGAACAACGGGGATTGGGAAATTTTACATGGGTCGAGAAATTTCTTTTGTGATGGGGCATCAAGCAGCCGGCTGGCTCAATCGACCAGGTCGCATCAAAGAAGAGATGCCTGATGATGTGGTTGCCAATATGAATCTCAAACCAAATGAAGTTGTCGCAGATATTGGTGCGGGCTCAGGCTATTTTTCCTTTCGAATTGCAAAACTTGTGCCGCAAGGAAGGGTTCTTTCTGTAGATATTCAGCAAGAGATGTTGGATATAATTGAGCTGAGAAAAGAAGAGGACGGCGTAAAAAATATCACTGGAATCTTGGGTGAAATCGACAACCCTCGCTTAGAAATTGAAAGCATTGATGCCGCCATCATGGTTGACGCTTATCATGAGTTCTCGCATCCCTTTGAGATGATAAACGGGATTTATAATGCTTTGCGTCCCGGTGGTAGAATTTTCTTGCTTGAGTATCGTGGAGAAGATGAGACAGTTCCAATTAGACCTTTGCACAAGATGACTCAAAAACAAGTTATTAAAGAGATGGAGATTTTCGGTTTGCAGTGGACGGAGACTCTTGATTTCTTGCCTTGGCAACACATGATGGTGTTTACAAAGGTTTAAATTTGTTGCTAGGGCTTGGTCGAGAATTCTCTACCGACATCATAATTAACGATCTGAGGTTAATGACGATCTAATTTCGTTTCCCTTTGTTGAGATCTATCGTTCCTAACCGTGTCGTATTTGAAATTGACCTTATCATGTTGTGTAGAGATTACTAGTTCTTGTTTTAATTGTTCGATGGGCAAATATTATAAAAAACGCCCTGCAAGGCTTGTTATAATGTTTGTGATGGTTCTGGAATGTGGAGATAAATGAGTATGCAACGAGAATCGATGGAAGTTGATGTTGTGATTGTCGGGGCAGGTCCTGCCGGTTTATCAACAGCTTGCCGCTTACTTCAATTGGCAGATGAGGCTGGTAAAGAGCTGTCTGTTTGTGTGCTCGAAAAAGGATCCGAGGTCGGCGCACATATTCTCTCAGGTGCTGTTTTTGAGCCCACTGTCTTGTCTGAATTGTTCCCGGACTGGAAAGAGAGAGGCGCGCCGCTTAAAACGCCGGTCGTGAAAGATAAAATATACTATCTAACCAGTAAGAGTAGTGATTTTCGATTCCCAGGGCCTCTGATGCCAAGGGCGATGCATAACGACGGAAATTACATTATTTCTCTCGGTAGCTTGTGCTCATGGTTAGGTGAGCAGGCAATGGAGTTGGGAGCTGAGGTATTCCCCGGCTTTGCGGCGGCCGAGGTTTTATATCATGCTGACGGCAGTGTTAAAGGGGTGGCGACTGGTGATCAGGGCTTAGGGGCCGATGGAGAGCAAAAAGCGTCGTTTGAGCCGGGATTTGAGTTTCATGCGAAGTACACGATTTTTGCTGAAGGCTGCAGAGGGCATCTCGGAAAAGAGATTATTAGAAAGTTTGACTTAGATAAAGACAGCGATCCCCAACATTATGGGATTGGGTTGAAAGAAGTTTGGGAAGTTCCCAGCGAGCAGCATGAGGAGGGTCTTGTCGAGCATACAGCAGGATATCCTATGATTGGATCGAGTTATGCTGGATCCAGTGGGGGATTTTTATATCACGCAGAGGGTAACAAGGTTGCGTTGGGTTTGATTATTGATTTGGGATACAAGAACCCTCACATTAGTCCTTTTGACGAGTTCCAAAAATTCAAGCATCACCCTGTTATCGCCAAAACAATAACGGGTGGGAAACGGCTTAGTTATGGTGCAAGGGCGCTCATAAAAGGGGGGTTGAATTCGTTACCTAAAATGAATTTTCCAGGGGGGCTGCTGATAGGCTGTGATGCGGGGACACTTAATGCCGCAAAAATTAAGGGAAGTCACACAGCGATGAAGTCGGGGATGCTTGCGGCTGAGGCGCTTTTTGAAGAGTTAAATAGTGACTCGCCAGCGAAAACATTGGAGAATTTTAACGAGCTTTTTGATCAGTCTAGTTTACGCAGGGAATTGTATGAAGCGAGAAATTTTAGTGCTGGGATTCATCGATTAGGGTTTTGGATAGGGGCAGCCCTAGCGTTTGTTGAGCAAAATATTCTTTTCGGAAAATCGCCATTTACCATTCGAGACCGGTCGGAAGATCATGCGCAGCTGCTTCCAGCTGAGAGTGCAGAACAAATAAAATATCCGAAGCCAGATGGTAAAATAAGCTTTGACAAGCTCTCGTCCGTTTTTTTATCGAACACAAATCATGCAGAAGATCAGCCGTGTCATTTAAAGTTAAAAGATCCACAGATTCCTATAAGTGTTAATTTGCCGAAGTTTGATGAGCCGGCTCAGAGATATTGCCCCGCAGGGGTCTATGAGATTTTAGAAGATGCGAACGGCAATAAGCGGTTCCAAATCAATGCCCAAAATTGTGTGCATTGTAAAACTTGCGACATTAAGGATCCATCCCAAAATATTCAGTGGGTAGTTCCGGAGGGAGGAGGAGGCCCGGTATATCCGGCAATGTAATATTTGGACTTTTTGAATCGCTAATATCTATGTGTTCTGATCGGGGTTAAAACGATCAGGTTGATGATTCTGCAGTAATCGATTCAGAAGTGTAACCTGGGCTGAGTCTCAATGTTTCTGATTGCGGGTTTTTAAGTGCTTTTGTGATTTTCCCCCTTGAGTTTTTGATGAAAATTTTCCTAAAACAATATTTGTATTTAGTTCCTTTTGCCTGTCTTTTTCAAGGTTGTCAATTTCTAGACATAGATTTCGAAGGGGACACCGCCTTGCTTGTGAAGGTCATTGATCAGAAATTCGATCGCTATCCAGAAGTAGCCCCTCTTCACATCAGCCAAGAAATAAAATCTTTAGTTGATAGGGCTGTTCAAGGTGAGGACGAGAGAGAATTACGTCTGCGGAAATTGTTAGCGTTATTGTATAACTC
>PAEL01000101.1 GCA_002700775.1 Gammaproteobacteria bacterium
GACAAAAGATGCGACTGAGAGTTTTGAGCGTAGAGTGGTAGCATACTTACAGATGCCACCGGCAATCATGGTGGTGGTGTTGAACTTCCACTTCAAGCAGCGGGGGTTTTTCAACCAATCTAGATTATTTGATTTGAGATGTTTTACTGAGGCCCTTCGGAGGTCACTAATTGATACCTCAAAAATTCTTTCAGAAAAAGGGCGGATTGTAATGGATGATGGTCCGTTTAGGTCAGAATTCAAAGGAATGGGAAATATGAATAGTGATTGGAAAATAATCCCAGTAAAATGAGGATTTTTGGGTCCGCGTTCTCGGACTTGAACCGACAGTTGAAAAATTACAATAGGAAAACCCAAAAGAAGTTTGCTGAATACTAAATCACTCGTTTTGNCCNTAGTTTGAAACAGATAATNAGTGCTGTTATATAGGTTGAAATNGATAGAATAANTNNGCNNATTAGGCGACATACAAATGTTGTCAATTAGCCGAATTGGTGGTAAAAATGAGAGATAATGATTTAGAAGAAAAACTNCAAAATNCNATGAATAATGGTGATAATATTTGGNTAATAGGTGATGTCCATGGATACTTTAATACCTTTCAAGTATTAGTTGAAAAATTACAATTAAAAGAAAATGATATCGTTGTGATGATAGGGGATCTCATAGATAGAGGACCTACATCAGCTCATGTAGTGAACTATGTGAGAACAACTGAGAATTTTTATTGCATTCGTGGCAATCATGAACAAATGATGATAGAAGGATTCGATGAATCAGAATTTTTTATTGAAAGAAATTATGACTCCCGATTTTGGTACCACAATGGAGGTCGGGCTACTGAATCATCATATGTCGCACTTTACTCAGATGCCAATGCAGTATTATCAAAAGCATCGGATGATGTAAGTTGGATGAAAAATTTACCAACAGAAATTGCACTAGATGATTGGAGATTTGTTCATGCAGGATACGATCAAAATCACGATGTTGAAGAACAAGATGAACATAATCATATGTGGTTAAGGGAGCAATTCTATACCTCAAAAAAACCAATTGATCCTAAGAGAACTATCCTATTTGGGCATACTCCAACACTCAAGCATTTGCATAAAGANGAATCTAAAGCAGGCCTAGTTTGGTTTTCTGATGTAAAGTTGGAGGATGGGCGCTCAATGGCAATAGGACTGGATACTTGCCTATATCATGACTTTAATTTACCAAAAGTTTTGGCTGCTTATAATATTCAGACAAATGAAATAATTTATCAAAATCGAATTACTGATTAATAATTAAAAGTGTNATGATTAAGTCACGAATAATAGGGNATCATAATTNANTNTCATAGTGTGGAGAGAGAGGCNGAGAANGCAAGATACATGACAGTACTCCACCCGGGGGCCTCTCCCCCCATTTTGTATTCCCGGGAGAGCNAATTATACTGGATAGAAAATTATATTTTTCATACTCATAAATATCTATTCAGGGTTCCAAATGTTATTGATTCAGATCTAATTTTTGGGTGTAAAGCATTCTTTTCACCTAATACTATCCTGATATGTTGGGTTATCCATTGACTTCCAAAGACGGCGGCTGCTGTGTTACCAAATTGAATGTTTCCAGTTTGAATAGCATCTTCAAACTGACAGGAACCCGCTTCTTGTCTCAAATTTGTGAGCGATTTTATCACACTGTCATCTGCATTGTAATCTAGAGCCATGAAATTATCTCCTCTGCACCTCAAATCTAACCACCTTAAGCAACTTGAATGAGTAATTATTCTTGCATGTGGTGAATCAACACAGACGATTACTAAATTAAATCTATCAAGATTAGTAGATTCATTCACATCGCAATTAATAGGTTTGAAACTAATTAATGATGATTCAAATATACTTAGAGATTCTACCAATGCATGAACTTTATATTTACCAATATCAAAGGCTGAATAGCCCTGATGATGTAGGTTATTCTGTTCTACTAAATCTGAATCAAAAATTGTAATTTCAATACCTCCAAGTCTTTCTGATAAGATACTTTGTGAGAGAGTCGGTGCTAAGATACGAAGTAAATTTGATCCTATCCCGCCAGCCCCTATCATAGCCACTCTGAATCTCATATTGAAATACCTCCAATATTTCTGTAGGTTTCCTCTGCAGTTTCGAAAATGCTTAATTTCAAAGTATTCTCGACCATCTCTTGAAATTCTACTTTATCTGATGTTTCTTCAAGTAAATTTAGATTTTCAATATATTCACAGACCTGATTAATTGAATATTCAAATGGATATTCTCCTGGCATTAATCCTTCGAACCAATACATTACCAAAGCACTGATCATTCCTCTTCGTAGAGTCCTCATTTCTTTATCAAGACAACTTCGAAGATCATTATGCAGTGCAAACATAGCAGATACAATTCCATCTCCTGGCCAATAGGGCTTTGATTTATCGCGAACATCTTCCATGCAGACGCTTGACCACTCTAATGTACGCAAGTCGAACCAATGTACATCATAATGCATAATCTCAGGAAAAGCATTCAGAATTATTTGGCAGTTGTTTTCATTTATCTTGATTTCATCAAATCTTTTTGCTAGAATCTTAGTTTGCCTCATATTATGGTGTACTGAAATTCTATACATTATACCAGAATCTCTTCCATTGAGTGTAATTTCAAAGTTCTCACAGAATCTGCTCCATCTACCTTCTGTAGCTTTGTTAATGGTTGCTCCAATATTATTGGCAGTATTTACAATCCAATCTAGTGACCGATTATGTTCATTAAATNCATTTACACGAAAAGAATCTAGTACTGATTGACTNTTCNTTTGATTTATTCGAATTCCCCCTTAAATTCATCTGTGTAATCATCATTCATTTCAGGCCAATCTCTAAGATCCCCGTCCTTACAAGAACTTATTTCTTCAGACTCATCATTCATTTTTGCAACGAAGATGGTAAGTTCCAGTAGTTGAGAAATAGCTTCGTATATTTTGGTCATATCTGGTTGATTTATTCAAATTCCCCCTTAAATTCATCTGTGTAATTCGTTTCAAAAAACCACCTCTCTATTGCCAAATTCACTATCCTTCTGAGCGTTTCATCGTCTAGTTTCAATTTTCTTCCATCATTATTTTCATCTTTATTTTTTTTTGTCATTTTTTTTCCTCCATATACAATTTTTATGATTAAATCATAAAATATATTCAAGACTGAATTGTCTCGAAAGTTTATGTGTAATTAGGAATCCTAATTCACTAATATTACACTAAATTTAATTTTCAAATGAGAATATATCCTCATTTGCTTTGCGTTATTCCGTTTCAGTAAAATTCTAATGTTGAATCTAACCATATTGGATTTGGGGCATTATACTTATTGTTACAATGCCGGACCAATCGGATTGGGCTAACTCCTCGGAGTCAGTTCTACGCCCTCCTGAATATATCCAACTATCAGTTTCTGATACCATGTCCAGGACTTCTTCTCTATTCAATAGAACTACACTGTGACCGGTATAATCAGCTATTTCTACCGTAATTTTTCTTTCATTTATTTCTTTCATTTTGTAAACCTCGTATTACTGGTAAGTAATTATTCAAACTTCATATGAGTCTCCATTTGTACCACCTTCAGCAATCCAAACTCCTGCTGCTGCTCCAACGGGTCCGCCAACACAAAATCCTATTGTCGCCCCTACTATCTTACCTAACATTCCCATTCATTCATCTCCGAACAATCCAATAGGCCACAATGTCGATATTACTACGACACCCACTGCTAATCTTGCTAAACCACCTAACTTACTCATATCCATTCCTCCTTTCTTCTACTGCTACTGTAAACATATCTACGTATCATGTAATACTGGTAAGTAATTATGAAATCATATATTCTGATTTCAGGATTTCTTCTATATCAAAATCTCCAAGTTTTACCTCGCTCCAAAATTCTTTTGATATTTCTTTACCTAAGGAATTGATATGATAGTCCTTGTAGAACTCCTGGAAAGATCTCGTTACTATTTCCTTTAATTTATCTATTTCGCAAGCATGAGTTCCAAACGAATCATGTACAGCCCAGAAATCTAACTTGTCATTATCCGATCCCATTCTCCTGATTATTTCTCTCATATGGTATGCATCCAATGAATGGATAAAGTTTGGAGCGATAGAGGACTTGACTTTATTTGGATTCAGTCTATCCGATTCTTTATCCGAATATTGATTAATATTATGGTTTCTTATGACAACTTCTCTTCGAAGTTCATCAAGTTTTTTGTTTTCTTTTTCCCTGTCTATCTTATGTAGTATTTGTTCTACAATAGCGATAAATCCTTTCTTTCCAATATTTTCTTCGAGATTGTATTCTTTCTCTATTTTCTCATATTCATCATGCCCAAGACACTCCTTCAATTTATTATTAATGGCATTAGTTCGGCCACCTTTCTCCCGTTTCTTCAGCCAATTCGGCATAATATTAGAATATCTCCTATTTTCTCTGGCTACTCCACTACTTTCGCCCGAATTAAGGTATTTAATATAGTAATTTTTTACATGGAAACCATCAGGTAAATTCCATGAGGCCACCATTTCATTACTGAAATTTTGTTTATTTCCCAGCGAAGCTTTTTGTTTCTTGAACAATTCGTTAAATTGATTAGTAAGTTTATAATTCGATTTTTGGGTCACCTTCCCTACCGAATGTTTGTAAATTTCATCGCATAGTTCAGTAATGTTTCTCTGGAAAATGAAGTTTTCCTTCCAACTGGCTAACCTATCTGGTAATTCATCCTGCCGCTCCATGAACGATTTGTATAGTAATGATTCTTCACTCCAACACCTTACCCACACCCATTCTCTCAATAAATTTTGAATCTTTCTAGCTTCTGCCTCTCCTCCTGAACAGGTGCCTTGGAACCAACTCCACTTCCAGTTGGGATTCCTGTAATATTTTGGGCCTTCCAAACTCTCATATTTAGCATAATTTTCCTTCATGTCATCGGAGATTTTACTTCTAAGTATCTCTTCCTTCTTTTTTTGACTTTGAGTCTTTTTCATTTTTTCATAACGAGGATTTCCGGACGAGTTTTTTCCATCGAAACAGTTTGCAAGTCTACGTCCACCATATGCTAAACGCATTGTAGGTTGCTTGGCAAAATTCCTTGTGAACAAAGTATCTTCTAAGAATTTTTTTTCTGATTCCGAAAATCCAGCAAGAATTTTTTTATATTCATCTCCTTTTTTTATGAACGAAAAATCATTCATCTGGAATATACGTTTCGCCTCTTCTGAGACTTCTTTGTACAAGTCATGCGGATTATCGACTTCAGCGATATTTACTGCTTCTGCTAATTTTTTATCCTTAAACAAGGCGGCAAGATGTTGGTAGCCATTAGTACTAGCATCTAGATGAATAGGTAAGCCTGATTTCACCTTCCCCCAATCATTTGTTTTATCATATTCTGACCATACTCGATCTAATTCAATAATAGCAGCGAGTCTTTGGAAAGATTCACTTCCACCTCCTCTAAATTCCTTTAATTCAAGTATCTCTAGATTCTTCTTATTAACTGTATTTTTCCCAATTCTCCGCAACTCATCTAGATTTTCACGTACCCATTTATCTCTATCTTGAAAAGGTCGTCTTTTTTCCGCTACTCCATTTTGCCATCTTTCATTTTGAACCCCCTCGAATAGATTATGGACGTGTACGTGCAACCAGAAAATTCCTCTTTCTCCGAGATTTTTCCATTCCTTGAATCTAATCAAAGATTTATCTAAATCATCACCCTGAGGGCTTAAGTTTCTTGACTTCGGATACATCCTACCTCTAAAATCAAAAGTCCAAGAATGCCAAAAAACATTGGCATTATGTTCGATTATTCGCTTAACCATTTCTAACTTGTGTTCCCTTTGATAATTCCTTTCTATTTTGTCTCGTTCAATATAATCATCTTTTATTTCGTAGAAAAAAGCATTTTCGAGTTCTTTTTTAATTGAAATTTTGCCAATCGATTCTTCGTTGGAGGCAAAATTTGAAACAGCGCTCAAAAAATCTAGATTTATTTCCCATTGAGTTGTCTGGAGTAAATGTATTGATTTCACTGCCTTTTCACTAGGGGCGCATCTCGGGGTCTTGAATTCTTCATAATCTGAGTGAGATGAGATAATTGAACCTCGAGGTACACATAATCCACCTGACCAAATTCCCTCTTTCTGAGTAGGTTTCCTAGGAGGGCAGTACATGTAACGATCAGGCTCTCTAGCCAGCCATCGAAAAATAGGATGAAGATTATTATTTTTTGAGTCCTCTAGTTGACAATTACCAATTATTTCTTTGAATTCCTCAGAAAAAATCAATTTATGTGGGTAATCATATTTTTGCTTTTTTTTGTTTATACCATCATTATTTTTTTCGTAAAATATTTTATAATCCTTCCAATCCATAGTTTTTGCTTCGATTAATCCATTCCACATTAAAAAAATTAAAATATGATATGAAATACCTAATGAACTATTTTTTGTGGTTTTTTCGAAAGAATGCCATTTTTCATTGCCTTTGGCGAATCCTTTGTTTTCAGTTACCCGAAAAAGTTCCTCTTCAGCCTTAGATAATCCAATTTCCTCCTTGTGTTTAGAATTCGTCAGCAATTTAACTGCAAGTGCTATTTCTTCGAATAGAATATTTGAGATTGAAGTCGATAATTCGCTTAAGAAACTATTTGCAGGCATCGATATTTCTACAAAATTCAATTTTTTAAATTCATCTTTCGATGGTGGATGATTGAATTTAGCTAGGGAGAATAATGTATTTGTTACCGCATTGCAAATCTTTGACCAAATAACTCGGTCAACTGGAAATGTGACATTGGTTCGAGGTTGAAAAAGTTCATCATGCAGTGATTTTTCTTTGAAATTATTGATTTTTTCTAGTAATTGAATATTTTTGATAACTTTAGCTCGCTTAGATTGTGGCGCACTCTTTGTTTCATCATGAAGGAGATTTTTTTCGAGAGTTTCGAGAATGAGATTAGAAATTTGTTCCTTTTTTTCAAAGGCTCTTATCTTCTCAGAGTCGCGATCACCTTGTTCTGTTGCGAGTAATTTAATCGATCCTTTTCCATTAGCAATCTGCTCCACATTGTATTGTAACCATGTTTTCCATTCAAAATGCCCCCTAGATAAATCATAATCTGGAAATTCCGAAATATCAAGTATGGCTCTATCGTCTGCTTTCATACTATCAATTTCTTTCAATCTTTTTTCAATGAATTCAGTGAATTTGAAAGGCTCCCTAAGTAAAATGCGTGGTTTGTTTTTTTCTGGAGAGTATTTTTCCGATTCTAACGGGAATTTGCCTTTCTCAAACATTGGTTGTTTTCTCAGCCAACTAAGGGGGTCATCTGAAAAATTATCGGGAACTTTGACTCTTTCTCCCTCATGATAATGTCTAGCGAAGTATGAACCAATTTGTTCTAGTTCGTCCCGGCTCAAAGACATGTATGTCGGTTATTCTATTTCGTCTTAAATTGTTCTGCATGGTAATTAGTGGATATATTTCTGAACTTGTGTAAGCGAATACCTTTTAAGCAATTATTCGCCTCAAATGAGGCTTCGCCTCAACTTTAAATTACTTACCAGTATAGGAAGGATTTCGGCCCCTGATAATTAGGTAATTTATCGCTTACCAGAGTCCGTAAAAATCCCTCTCAAAAGGAGAATAAAATATGAATGAAAATAAAATAAAAGATGCATACAATAAGAATGATAAATTGGAAGTTTTTCTTCCAGAATTGAATGATGATGAATTAGATTGGGCAGGAGAACCTCGTCAAACAGCATGGGTATACAACAAACTGAAATTAGGAATAGGAAATGTTTGGGTAGATAATGAAAACGGATATTCGATGCAAGTAATTGACAGAGGATTTCGATTATTGTCAGTTGTAAACCATGAGTGGCCGTTAAAGACCGTTGCCTTTATGATGGCCACATTGTCCTCAATTTCTCACAATTTAGAGGTTGACATTGCAATAGTCATACCCTACATAGAAAGCCCTGAAGACCAGAATGAAACTGTAAATAATGATATTATAGAGGTTGATGAAATTGGTTTGGAGGTTGCTTAAATGACGGGTAATTACGGTGCAATTGCAGAAGGTTTCTTCGAAAGTCATGGCTGGTTGACCTCACTTGGTAAGGCTGGCGTAAACGAAAATAGAGAACTCAAAGATGATGCTTGTAGAACACTCACCAGTGCAAAAATACGAGCCCTCCGGTCAGTAGCAAATAAGTTACGATATGGTCGACATAATGGACAATGGATTGAATTTAGGAGTCTTAACTATGAGACACAGAAAGCTTTGCTAAAAGAGGTCAATAACTCAGTATCTTGGGAAACATTTGGAGATATAAGTTATGCCAAGAATGTTAGTTATTCTGATTTTAATAACGCTTTCTCAAGATTTAAATCAATGGGGGAGGCTTAATTGAGTCCATTCCAAAGTCCTAATGCCCGTAAATTATGGGGTAAAGCCTGCAACTTTCATAGAGGCAGTGATAGAGAATGGGAATGCGGAAATCCTTCAGCTTGTAACAGAAGGTTGAGTGAAGCAACCAGGGAAGAAGAAATTTGGCTACAATTTGTGGAGGAGTGGGCTTAATGTGGATCTTCACCAAACATGGATTCTTGAGTATAGTTCAACATAACTCTATGGAGAGTTACTTTCAGGTAAAGTCTAGAGTCATTGAACCATTGGAAATCCTTTGGCCAGATCACGACATTGAAGTTATTAGTTGGGCTGATTACAGATTCAGAATTACAATCAGTAAAGATGATGTTGTGTCTGTTCTCGCTGACGAAATTAATGTAATTGATTACACTAGTTTCAAGAATCAATGCGAGAAAGATGAGTGGTATCATCACGCCCTCACTCGTATTTGGGGAATAATGTATAATTTCCAACAAAGAAGAGAACTCTGAGTTCCTGTTGTCCTAGGTAAGACAAGAAACTGCCTATTAATTGGGGGGGTTTTAGACATTAAATTATAGTAGACGCGGGGTAATTTCTTCTGTCGTTTCGGAATTCTCCGATTCTAGTTCGGCGATACTGATTGAAGACTGAGCTCTATGGTAAATCTCTCTTAATGTCTGGTCACCAATTTCTAGATACACTCTTGTCGTTGAAATATTTGCATGTCCTAGAAGTCTTTGTATTGTTACTAAATCCGCTCCTCTCTCTAGAAGTCCGGTTGCAAATGAATGTCTTAAAACATGTGGACTTAATCTCGTTCTTGGGATATCTGAAGCATCAGCGATTCGATCCAATAACTTC
>PAEL01000102.1 GCA_002700775.1 Gammaproteobacteria bacterium
TCTGCATTTACAGAAAAAGAAAAGGGACTGCTTCATCCACTGGGCCCGATTAAGCAAAGACTAATTACTTCTATAGAACGGAGTAGTAGCCCAAAGCACCCGATTTTGGCAAAAAGCATTTGGATTTTGCCTGTCTCTGTGCCAACGTACTGACCTAAACTTCTGTCCATATGACTATTTGGTCACTGTTTAGGCCAACTCATCACGGGTGTTATCAACGACGTATTCAATATTTCCCGAACACCACCTACCTTTCTCAAGTATCTTGCAAAATCATTTGATCCCTGAACCTCTGTATCCTGAGCAACGAGGGACTGAAAATCTTGTGCTCCGATGTAAACGAAATGACTAGCGTCACTATTGCCTAAAAATATTCTGTTCAACCCATAAGAGTCAGAAATGCTGCCATTTTTGACACTCGCGTCCATCAACTCACTCCACGCAGCAGCAAAAACTCCCTCGTCACTGACCTTAATGTCGTATTTCATGAAAACTGAGTCTTGGGTCCAGTCCCCAACTTCAATTGCTGGTATAATCGCGTACTCCGTTACCGGCGTCGCGGCACTGCTCATTTCTTGAAGAAAGGTTGCAGCGTCGGCGCATGACTGAACCAACTCTTGCCCTTTACTGAAGTCCGCCATAGTTTCGTAAGAAGCAATGAAAAAATGGGTTGAGCTTGCAGAACCATTAATAGTTTCCGCCATAAGCCCAATGTCGGCAGGCATCTGACTGCCACAGCTGGAGGCTCTAAATTTATCCATTGCAGCCACCACGCCGGCCGGGCTGGTGACATTAAAAAAGTAAAAAGCATGAAGAGCGTGCTTGCCTTGCGCAAACACTGAATTGATTGCCAGTAACAGCAGAATTCCAAGCGTAGTTTTTTTCATTGAATTTTCCTATATTTTAAGTGAATGTCGGAGTTTCATTCGTTTAAGTACTGCGGCCATAATGTAGAAAGATCGCTCCTCCTCTCACCGTGACCGCAGCATTCCAGACAACAAAAAGACAAATACAACACAGCCTCTGTCCTTCACTTGGAACATATTAAATGGAGCAATGTCCATGCCATCTTTTAAATCCATCTTTAGATCAATTAGTTAAAAATAAAAGCTATCGATTGTTTCATTTTAGAAGCCTTGAGCGCACCAAAAGCATGCAGCAACGGAACAAAAAGCCCCAAATGAGATCATTAGTTTAGCTCCACAAATAACGGCCAAACGAATTTCTCCGGTAGGTTCGGAACACTCAGAATGAAAATAGAATGCGCTGAACTTTTTCCCTTGCCGTGCTCAAAGCAAGTAATAATGATAATGATAATCAATACTACTTAGACAAGGTAATAGCAAGACTTTTTGAACATGTCTTGCAAAGAATTATTAACTAACAATAGATTACGAGAAATTGCATAGACTGACATTGTGATGGTGTTACTGGGAACGCGGATCGCTGATAATCCGAGGAAACTGCTTTTTCGTGGGGAAATATGGCGGAGGAGGAGGGATTCGAACCCTCGAAAGGCTTTCACCTTTGCCGGTTTTCAAGACCGGTGCATTCAACCGCTCTGCCACCCCTCCGCGCAGACCGCATGTTAACTTAATTCCTGCGTCAAATAAATTCGCGAGCGTAATTTAAGTAATAATTGTCTAAGAAAAGCAAACTCAGCAAAGAACCAAGCCGTATTAAAAGTAAAACGTGTGGTATTACATGTTGATTTTTGAAAAAATAGTCCGATAAACCTCTATATGTGCTATATTTAGGCACAAGACTACTATATTTTAAAGACTTGACTTACATTTGGAGTATGGCATGAATAACCTCGATATTAGAACCGCGTCAGGCCAAGAGAGCATACTCTCGGCCAATAAGGTAATACGAAATACCTACACGCTTCTCTCAATGACGCTATTTTTTAGTGCTCTATGCGCCCTAGCTACAATGGCAATGCAATTAGGTGGCGGAACATCAATGCTGATGCTTATAGGAGGCTTCATAATGACTTTTGTCGTTCGAGCTACCGCAAACTCAGCTAAAGGTCTCGCTGCGGTGTTCGTTTTCGCCGGGCTAATGGGAGGATCCCTTGGGCCGGTGATTTCAATGTACCTGGCCGCTTATGTGAATGGCTCAGCAATCGTATCGCAAGCTTTAGGCGGAACAGCGTTGATCTTCCTCAGCTTATCTGGGTATGCGCTGACAACGAGGAAGAACTTCAACTTTTTAGCCGGATTCTTGTTCACAGGGATGATGGTAATGTTCGTCGCGATAATAGCAAATTTATTCCTACAGATTCCTGCGTTTAGCTTAGCGATCTCTGGCGCCGTCATCTTGCTCATGTCTGGATTTATCTTATTTGACACAAGCCGCATCATAAACGGAGGAGAGACAAATTATATAATGGCTACAATCAGCCTGTACCTGAGTATTTTCAACATCTTTGTTCATCTCTTACATCTCCTTGGATCCCTTACCGGTCGGGAATAATGGATCCGCTCCTGTGGGCCTGCAGCGCTCGCTTACAGGAGCATTTCTAGACTTCAGTCAGCTGACTTAACATGCGACTTACAATCCTCGTCCAATGTCCCCCTCAAGCCTATTCAGATTCTCTTAATGCACTGAACTTCTCAGCTGCGGCGTTAAAACGGGGGCATTCCATCGATAAAGTTTTTTTTTATGGAGACGGAGTCTACACGGCGGGTGCACAAACAGCTGCGGCACAAGATGACAAATCTGTCTCTGAGCTATGGCAAAATTTCATTGAAGAAAACTCGATAGACGCCCTCGTTTGTATATCGTCTGCAACTCAGAGAGGTATTATCGACGATGAGCGATTTTCACGCACGAACACTAACAATATGACGTGCCTGCCCTGCTATCGAATTGCGGGCCTCGGAGAGTTGATCGACGCCTATCAACAAGGCCATCGACTGATTCAGTTCCATTAGACTAATGTTGAGCAGCATTTTGCCAGAAGAAAACAAAAGTATAACGATTGTTACCTCTTTGCCCCCGTATGCTTCACTTATCCCCATGGAGGCGATAAATGTGTGTTTTGCAGCAGCGGCATTTGATCTAGACGTAACGCTTTTGTTCATAACCGATGGAGTTTTTCAGCTGTGCCATGAACAGAATGCGACAAGCCTTGGTCAGAAGACATTGGGGAAAGTTTTAGGAGCTGCACCTATGTATGGCATTGAAAAGATTTATGCTTGTGAGCACTCATTGAGAGAGCGGAGTCTTGAAAAGGAAAAATTAATTCTTTCACCTACTCTCGTAGGAACAGAAGAAATTAACCAACTTATTTCTGGGAGTAACACTCTGCTTTCTTTTTAACTTTTATTCCGTACTCTACCTTAGTCGATACTAAAATGAATGACATCAAACAGACTCTATATTTAGTTTTTAGTTCGCCACATTCACCGACAGCAAAATTATCACTCTCTGTGGTCGGGAAAAACGACACGGTTCTCTTTCTCGGTGACGGAGTTTTTCATGCGAGCACAATTACCGAACCAGAATTCCATTGTTTTTTTTTAGAGAACGATATACAGGTCCGGGGTCTAGAGGTGCCAACCGAACGCTGTATTGGATACGATGCTTTCGTTGGTCTATGCGAAGAATTTGATAACGTCATAAGCTGGCCGAAATGAGACGAAAAATAAACTCAGACCTTTGGGATTCAGAAGGCTTTCTCAAAGACGTTTCATTATGGGATGAAGAGATTGCAAGAACCGCTGCCTCTAAAGAAAATATAATCCTGAACGCAGAACACTGGGATATTATCTACTTGTTGCGAAGGTTTTACGAGAATCATCAAATAGCACCCGCCAATCGCGCCCTTGTAAATTTAGTTAAGAATGAACTGGGTTTTGAAAAAGGTAAAAGCATTTACTTAATGAATCTTTTTGGTGGAAGCCCTGCAAAGCTTGCAAGTAAAATATCTGGGCTGCCAAGACCTGAGAACTGTTTTTAACACCGCAACCATTAGTGTTTCATCGTAATAAAACAACACGTTTATGTGAGCTACAGTATTGAGGCTAGCCCACTTCAACTTTCTTTAATTAATGCACTCTAGCCCGGCCATGTACGGCTTTAAGACGTTGGGAATATCGACTGAACCGTCTGAGTTCTGGAAGTTTTCCAGAATAGCAATGAGCGTTCTTCCAACTGCTAAACCAGAGCCATTGAGAGTATGCACAAGCTCGGGTTTACCACTGTCAGGATTTCGCCAACGTGCTTGAAGTCTGCGTGCCTGAAAATCTCCACAACTACTACAAGAAGAAATTTCTCGATAACAATTCTGAGATGGGAGCCATACTTCTAAATCAAAAGTTTTTGTTGCCGAAAACCCAAGATCGCCACCGCATAACAGAACCTTACGGTACGGTAAGCCAAGCGCTCGCAATATTTCTTCCGCGTGCGAGGTCAATTCTTCCAAAGCATGTTCAGATTCTTCTGGGCGCACTACTTGTACTAGCTCAACTTTTTCAAATTGATGCTGCCGAATCATTCCTTTAGTATCACGGCCATAGCTTCCAGCCTCTGAGCGGAAACAAGGCGTATGACAAACAAGTTTCAATGGCAGTTCATCACTATTAAGAATCGTATCGCGAACCAAGTTTGCAACTGGAACTTCGGCGGTTGGTATTAAATAGTAGTTATCTTCTGTAGAGACTTTAAACAAATCTATTTCGAACTTGGGTAACTGACCTGTACCGAAAAGTGATTCACTATTAACAATTAGAGGCGCATTTATCTCGGTATAACCGTGAATATCCACATGCTTGTCAAGCATAAATTGAGACAAGGCACGATGAAGACGTGCAACAGCCCCCTTCATTACTACAAATCGTGATCCCGTTATTTTCGATGCTGATTCAAAGTCTAGGTCGCGGCTGAGATCAGTGTGCTCCTTGGGGGTGAAGCTGAATTCTTTGCATTCACCCCACGATGAAACAACCAAATTAGCAGATTCATCTAAACCACCTGGAACGTCGCTTGAGGGTATATTTGGTACGGTTGAAAGATATTTTTTAAGCTCGTTTTGGACAACTTCAAGCTGACTTTTATTTGTATCAAGCTCTTCCTTTAAATTGTTTATTGATGCTAGCATTGGCTGGATATCCTGACCATTTGCCTTCGCTTGTCCTATCATCTTCGATGCTCGGTTTCTTTCGTTTTGAAGCGTCTCAGTCTCCTGCTGCAATTTTTTTCGATCAGAATCAAGCTTATCTAGCAGACGAGTGTCTAACAAAAAATTTCTCTTCTTGAGGTGCTCAACAACCTCTTCCGAACTCATACGAATCTTCTTCAAATCCAGCATAACTATTCCAATAATTATTACATTTTCAACCAAGAGCAAGAGTATAACGCACAGCTTCCGTAAATACTTTCACGTAATAACTTCAAGACACGCGATTGCATACCCCTAGGGCCCAAAGAAAATACGCATTGTATTGAAAGCTAAAAACGTACTTAGAACGCATACGAAAATACTTAGAAAAGTGTAGGTGACCGCTGTTGAGAGATCCCCTTGCTTAAGCAGAACAAAAGTCTCAAGAGAAAATGTTGAAAAGGTCGTGAATGAGCCTAAAAAACCGATTACTACGAAAAGACGAATAGACTCGTTGCCCAATATCCCTTTACTAAAAAAAAAGTAAAAACATCCAACTATTAACGAACCCAAAATATTAACCATTAAGGTTGAAGTCGGGAATACCGGTAGCCCCAAAAAGTTTAAATATTTCTGATTTTGTAAGACCGTAGATAAAAAGAAACGAAACGAAGCTCCCAGCGCTCCCCCAAAGGCTACGAAAGAGTAATCAACGAAGCTTGTGTTGAATTCATCCGCCACTGTTGTCGATCACCTCTATATCATTTGGGATTGAAAACTTGAAAAAACTATCATCCAGAAGAATATTAGTGTTCACGTTATCAAAGATCCAAGCTGTCTTTTGGCCACTCTTTTCCTCTAAAAAAATACTCGCCAAATTGGAGCTTACAAAAGATATAGTAATTAAACTCAAAGGGTCAGAGAGATCTTTAGGTGTAAATTTAAATTCATCAGATTCAAGAAGCCATTGCAGCTCATAGCTTGCGCTCAACTCATCTGTCTCACCGCTTAAGAGCTGTGCAGCTAGAGTCTTATCTTGACTATCCCAGTCCTCGACTACCACCTGTTCAAGATCAGGTTGATAATTCCAGAGCGTCTTTCCATCTGTGACTATGAGCTCGGGGTAAGGATCGATAGTCTGCCAGTAAAAGCCATTCGGAGGAGCCATCGCAAACAAAATCGAAGACTCCTCTAGAACTCCACCATCAGACTCGATAATAAGTTGGGTCACATCTGCCTTCAGAGATGAAATGGCTGCCAAACGAAGACCGAGCTCTCGCAGGACGGTGTCTTGCAATGGCTGGTCCGAGACTTGTCCAACTAACTCTCCTGAAATAGCAAGCGCTACCAAAAGTACTTTAAACTGTCTTCTAATTGTATAAATCTGCATTAATCGCCCATATGTGAAGGTGCGATGACCTCTCGCCCACCATTGCTCCCCATTGGTGATATTACACCTGCAGCCTCCATTGACTCAATCATCCGAGCGGCGCGATTATAACCAATCCTAAGTTTTCGTTGTACGGAAGATATCGACGCCTTTCGGGTTTCAAGAACGAATGCCACTGCCTCATCATATAGGGCGTCGCCCTCGCTAGAATCTGATTCCGAGGACACAAAATTCCCCATTTCCCCGTCCTCAGCCCCTTGTGTTATTGAGTCAATATAAACGGGCGAGCCCCGAGACTTCCAGTCTGCGACCACGCGATGTACCTCCTCGTCACTAACAAAGGCTCCGTGGACGCGAGTGGGCACCCCTCCTCCCGGAGGCAAAAAAAGCATGTCTCCATTTCCCAAAAGTTGCTCTGCTCCACCCTCACCTAAAATAGTTCTAGAATCCACTTTCGACTGAACCATAAATGACAGCCTGGTCGGAACATTCGCCTTGATCAGCCCAGTTAAAACATCAACCGATGGCCGTTGCGTAGCTAGGATTAAGTGGATCCCTGCTGCTCGCGCTTTTTGTGCAATTCTAGCTATTAACTCTTCAACTTTTTTGCCGACAACCATCATCATATCAGCCAATTCATCAACGATGACAATAATTGTCGGTAACACCTCTAATTCAGGGGCAACTTGCTCCTCGGATAGCAGCATGGGATCAGGAATCCAAGTCGGATCACAAATCGGTTTTCCTGCAACCTTGGCATCGTTAACTTTCTTGTTGTATCCAGCTAAATTCCTGACTCCTAAAAGCGACATCAGTTTGTAGCGACGCTCCATCTCCCCTACGCACCACCTCAGCCCGTTCGCGGCATCTTTCATATCTGTAATTACAGGTGTCAGCAAGTGAGGAATCCCGTCATAAACAGACAGCTCTAGCATTTTTGGATCAATCATAATGATGCGGACTTGATCTGGCGTAGACTTAAATAGAATGCTAAGAATCATGGCATTGATGCCAACAGACTTGCCAGATCCCGTAGTTCCCGCAACCAACAGATGTGGCATTTTGGCAAGGTCGACAACTTCAGGTTTTCCAACAATGTCGTGCCCTAAAGCAACGCTCACTGGAGAGCTAGCTTTGTCGAATTCTGGAGAAGATAGCACTTGGCTGAGCTGAATGACCTCCCTAGTTTCATTTGGTATCTCAATACCAATTACGGTCTTCCCTGGAATAACTTCAACAACTCTGACCGAAACAAGCGCCAACGATCGCGCTAAATCTTTCGCTAGCGCACTAATTCGACTCACTTTTATTCCGGGTGCAGGTTGAACCTCAAAACGGGTAATCACGGGTCCTGGATTCACGGCCGTTACTTCTATCTCAATCCCAAAATCTTTTAATTTAAGTTCAAGTAATCGGGACATTGCTTCCAACGACTCTTTCGAAAAGCCAGAGTCATTTGTTTCCTGCCAAGCATCTAGCAACCCAATTTCAGGCAACGTATCACTGCTCGAGCTCGTGAACAAACTGCCTTGCCTCTCTTTCTCAACCCTCACGCTGCGAGGAGAGACTTTTAAATCAGGGATCTCAATCGTTGGCGGGATTCTTTTCTTTTGTTTCTCTATTTGCACATTGAATTTCTTTTTCCGAGTCTCTGTAAGCAATTTGGCATCATGTTTGTTACTCCTGTTGCTCCAAGCTCGCTTAACTAATGCGACAGACTGGGATGACAGTTCGATTGAGAGCAGGCCCACTCGGTCAATAAAAGCCAACCATGAAATGTTTACAGTTATTGTCAGGCCGAGCAGAAAGAAACCGAAAAGAACAAGAGTAGTGCCCAAAAGTGCTAATGCTGGAACTAACAAATCCGCAATTAATGCACCGATTATCCCCCCTGCCGACGGCAATTGTGGTTCAACACCAAAGTGAAGTGCGGCTAAGCCAGTGCTCGCAAGAATCAACAGGAAAAAACCGAACAGTTTGATCACAAATAGCTGCCAAGAAATTGGAGATGTATCTTTACCGTCTCGAAGCGAAGATCCAACTTGAAAGAACAAGAATCCCGGAATCATATAAGCGAGGTACCCAAGCAGGTATAGCAGCAGACTCGCCAACCAAGCGCCAGAGGCGCCCATTGCGTTCTCCATCACGTCGGCAGTTCCTGTCGTGTTGAATCCCGGATCATTGTTTGACTGAGTTAGCAGCGCCAAAACTAAAAACAGCCCGCCCAGCGAACAAGCAATCAAAAAACCCTCTCTTGCCAATCTTTGAACAACAACCTGAAAAACGGTGTCTTCGACTGCAACTGAACTTGTTTTTTTTGTCACTGAAACGTTCCTATAAGCAACTTTGCACTTTTTTTTCTGAACACGAAACTATTGTCTTGTAACAAACAGTAATCACAGTATGTTTAACGGTTATTTGTAGGTAAAATTGAATTTAATATACGACGATTTATCTACTTTGAGACAGGGAAAACCTATGGAAGGCACACAGCATCACAAACTTATTATTTTAGGTTCTGGACCTGCGGGCTATACCGCGGCAGTTTACGCAGCGCGCGCAAACCTGAACCCAGTCGTAATCACGGGGTTAGAGCAAGGAGGTCAACTGACAACAACGACAGACGTAGACAACTGGCCAGGAGACGTGGAGGGCCTACAAGGCCCAGATCTAATGATTCGGATGCAAAAACATGCAGAAAGATTTGATACTAATATAATTTTTGATCAAATAAACGCTCTTGATCTTAGTATTCGCCCCTTTACACTCACTGGGGACATGGGTAATTACAGCTGTGATGCTTTGATACTCGCGACTGGCGCGTCGGCGCAATACCTTGGGCTCCCATCAGAGGAGGCCTTCATGGGAAAAGGAGTAAGTGCGTGCGCAACCTGTGACGGCTTTTTTTACCGCGAAAAGCCGGTCGCGGTGATAGGTGGAGGCAATACTGCTGTCGAGGAAGCACTCTATCTCTCGAATATTTGCTCACATGTCACACTAGTACATAGGCGGGATAGCCTTCGAGCCGAAAAAATTTTGCAAAAGAAATTATTCGAGAAAGAAGCCGAGGGAAAGGTCTCGATACACTGGAACCATACCCTCCATGAGATTCTTGGAGATGAGAGCGGCGTCACAGGAGCTATTCTCTCCAGCACCAAAAATGATTCTCACGAAAATATAACAGTCGATGGAGTCTTTATTGCGATTGGCCATATCCCAAATTCAGGAATCTTCGAAAATCAACTTGAGATGCGTAATGGCTATGTTGTTGTCAATACCGGAATTACCGGAAATGCGACTCAGACCAGCGTTCCTGGAGTGTTTGCCGCGGGCGACATTGCAGATCAAATTTACCGACAAGCCGTTACAAGCGCCGGATTTGGCTGCATGGCGGCCCTCGATGCTGAAAAATTTCTTGATGATTTATAACGAGCTTTAACACCTTGATGAACAATTTGGTTTTTCTGCCTGCGGGAAGTACCGATTTTCCTGATCCGAGCGATGCCATGAATGAGCCCAACGGCTTGCTAGCGGCGGGATCAAGCTTGACCAGTAACTGCATCCTCGCAGCATATCGACGCGGAATATTCCCATGGTTTCAGCACGGCCAGCCAATTCTGTGGTGGTCGCCTAACCCAAGGATGGTACTCCGCCCCAAAAACCTTCATATTTCAAAAAGCCTGCAAAAGCTAATCAAGCAACAGAAGTTGCAAACGAGCTTCAACAAAAAATTTAGAGAGGTGGTTGAGGCATGTGCTGGGGCCCGAAACATTGGTTCTGAAACTTGGATAACTGAGGGAATAAAAAAAGCATACTGCAAACTCTTTGACGAGGGGTTCGGATTGTCTGTCGAAGTATGGAGTCAAAATCAATTAGTCGGCGGCCTATATGGAGTAATCTTAGGAGAAATATTTTTTGGTGAATCTATGTTTAGCAAAGTTTCTGATGCATCAAAAATAGCATTAGTGACCCTCGTTGCTCATTTGGAGACAAGGGGAATAAAGTTAATTGACTGCCAAGTTCACTCTTCACATTTACAGTCAATGGGTGCGGAAGTTATGCCAAGAGATTTTTTTTTATCTGAGTTAAAAGAGCTTACGACAAAAACAGCTGATCGCAGTCTAACAAAATGAGAAGTACGATGAACGCTCAAACAGGAACTAGTAAGACGCTTAAGCTTTATCGTACCCCAGAGCACCAGTGCAGTTATAGAGAGAACCAGCTTGCGCGTACAGTTTTTATTGAACCTAACACGCGCATCACCCCCAAAATAAACAGCGAGCTCAGTGAGGTGGGCTTCCGTCGAAGCGGCTCGCATATTTATCGGCCTGATTGTAAAACATGCAAAGCCTGTGTTCCATGCCGGATTGATGTGAAAAACTTCAAATGGTCAAGCCGTTTCAAAAGGGTCTGGCGAAAGAATCAAGACCTCAAAATAGCCGAAGTCGAAACCTTAGACGATCAAGAAAGCATACAACTCTACCAAAACTACATCGCTTCAAAACATCGGGATGGAGACATGTACCCCGCAACCCCTGAACAATTCCAAGACTTCATTGCGATACGTACACCATCGACAAAATTTATAAAAATACGTTACCACGATACACTTTGTGCCGTGAGCATCGTCGATTATCTCGAGAATGGGCTTTCAGCTGTCTATACTTATTATGATACTTCCCTAGCGTCTCGATCACTCGGCTATCTTGCGATCCTTTATCAAATAAAAAGAGCCGAATCTCTAAATCTTTCATATGTCTTTTTAGGATATTGGATTAAGCAGTGTAAAAAAATGTCGTACAAAACTGATTTTCGCCCAATAGAGCTTCTAGTAAGCAACCGTTGGTTGAAGGCGAAATAGCTAGGAGCTATTTAAGGTTTTGCTAATCTCATAAATATCGGGCACAATGCGCGCCTTAACTAGATCGAGGCTCATCAATGGCAAAAGAAGATCAAATAGAAATGGAAGGCGAGGTAGTTGATACACTACCTAACACCATGTTCCGAGTAAAGCTCGAAAACGGTCACATCGTCACAGCTCACATTTCAGGCAAAATGCGAAAAAACTATATTAGAATTCTTACCGGTGACCAGGTCAGAGTCGAATTAACACCATACGATCTAACAAAGGGAAGAATCACTTATCGAGCTCGGTAAAAAACCCTCCTCTCAATTACTGACTTACTTCCTTAAAGGGCCTTTTGATGCCGCTTTTTTTCTCTGCTTGAGAAAGTATCTTTAAACTTATCTGATCATCGTTGGCTGAGACAACAACCTCGCCACCGCCATTCGAAAGCTTTCCGAACAAGATATCTTCAGCGATAGCTTTTTTAAGTTTATCTTGGATTAATCGACCCATCGGTCTCGCTCCCATAGACTCGCTATACCCGTGCTGTTGAAACCAGTCCACTGCGCTCTCTTCAACTTTAAGCGCGACATTTTTCGCATCCAATTGAACTTGCATTTCAACAAGAAACTTATCGACAACTGTTCGTATTGTTTCTCTCCCGAGGCTACCAAATTGTACAATTACGTCGAGTCGATTTCGGAACTCTGGGGTAAAAGATTTTTTTATTATCTCCATGCCATCGGTTGAGTGGTCTTGTTCACTAAAACCTATAGATGACCGAGCCATTTCTTGAGCGCCAGCGTTCGTCGTCATTACCAAAATAACATTCCGGAAATCTGCATGCCGCCCATTATTGTCAGTCAAAGTCCCATGGTCCATAACTTGAAGGAGAAGGTTAAAGACGTCTGGGTGAGCTTTCTCGATTTCATCAAGCAATAAAACACAATGTGGGTTTTTACTTACTGCTTCTGTTAGAAGCCCACCCTGATCAAACCCCACGTAGCCTGGCGGAGCGCCAATAAGGCGACTGACCGTATGTCTTTCCATATACTCACTCATATCAAATCTCAGTAATTCAATACCTAAGATCTTTGCAAGTTGCTTACTAACCTCGGTTTTTCCGACACCGGTCGGGCCCGCGAATAAGAACGAGCCTACAGGCTTCTCATCAGAGCCAAGGCCAGCTCTCGATAGCTTTATTGCACTGGCAAGCGACGATATGGCGTCATCTTGACCGAAAACTACCATCTTCAAGTTTTTCTCAAGATTTTTTAACGACTGGAGGTCAGAGTTTGAGACATGCTTCGGAGGTATCCTTGCAATAACAGCAACGACTTTCTCAATATCACTGGTTTGGAGGAGTTTTTTCCGCTTGCTCGGTGGCTGCAGTCTCTGATAGGCCCCCGCTTCATCAATAACATCAATCGCTTTATCGGGCATATATCTGTCATTAATGTATTTACCAGCTAATTCAGCGGCCGCCAACAAAGCTTTGTCCGAGTATCTGAGGTCATGATGATCCTCAAACCGTGTTTTCAGTCCTTTCAAAATTTTATAAGTTGTGTTGACGTCAGGTTCGTCAACATCAATCTTTTGAAAGCGTCGAGACAGTGCACGGTCTTTATCAAATATGCCCCGATACTCTTGATAAGTAGTTGATCCGAAACACCTAAGGTTACCCGAAGTTAAAGCAGGTTTTAGCAAGTTCGAGGCATCCATTACACCACCAGACACAGACCCCGCTCCAATTATTGTGTGTATTTCATCAATAAAAAGAATTGCTTTTTTTTCAGTTTTGAGCTCCTTCAACACAGCCTTCAACCGTTTTTCAAAATCGCCTCGATATTTCGTGCCAGCTAATAATGCTCCAAGATCAAGAGAGTATATAACACTATCAGCGAGCACATCTGGCACATCCTGATCCACAATAAGTTTTGCTAGGCCCTCTGCGACCGCTGTCTTTCCGACACCTGACTCACCGACCAAGAGCGGATTGTTCTTCTGGCGCCGCGAGAGAACTTGAACCACCCGATGAACTTCTTTTTCTCGACCAATTAACGGATCTATAGCTCCCTCTTTGGCTGTCTCATTGAGATTTTCTGCGAATTGAGACAACGCACTTCTTTTCTCCTCTGTTCCATTGGCGGGTTGACCTTGTGCGGAGCTACTAAATTCATCCCTATTAGAACCATCTTTAGTGGCTCCGTGTGAAATATAATTGACGACGTCTATTCTCGAGACATTCTGCTTTTCAAGAAAATAAACCGCCTGGCTGTCTTGTTCGCCGAAAATTGCAACAAGGACATTTGCACCAGAAACTTCATTATTTCCTGAAGATTGAACATGGAACACAGCTCTTTGCAAGACTCTCTGAAAACCCAAGGTAGGTTGGGTGTCATACTCTTTTTCGTTGACGTCTATGACCGACATCTCTTCAGAAATAAAATCCTCAATGTCTTTACTTAGCAGCACGAGATCACATCCACAAGCCAATAGGACTTCGAGCGCTTTATCATTTTCCAACAACCCTTGAAGGAGATGCTCGACAGTTATGAATTCATGACGCTTTTCTCTTGCGTTGTGGAACGCGGAATTGAGGCTTTTTTCTAAATCTTTATTGAGCATATCTTCATCCTGCGAGACTTGGTATAACAAAACAGAGCTACCATTTTTAAATCTTAACCGTCGACTTCTATCTCGCACAATAAAGGTTGTTGCGAGCTTTTTGAGAAATCATTGACTTGAGCGGCTTTGCTCTCAGCGATATCTCTTGTATATACGCCACATACGCCTTTACCTTCGGTATGGACCTTTAACATCACCTGAGTCGCTTTTTCAGCGTCCATCCCAAAGAAAATCTTCAAAACCTCAATGACAAACTCCATTGGGGTGTAGTCATCATTAAGCAGTATCACTCGATAGAGAGATGGGCGCTTTAGTTCTGGCTTTGAAATTTCTGCAACAGACCCTAAATCGTCATAAGTCTCCTCGTCATTTTGGGAAGTAATTATCATAATATCTCTAAACATTGCTTCTTTTAGTGCCCAACGATGGATACATGTACGCCTGTAAGCCGTGCTTTTATGAGCATGCGGATTGATGCTTGTTCCTTTCAACACTAACAAATCGACGTCACAAGGAGTCGCAGGTATATTCTATACTAACCAAGAATAAGATCACGAATAAATCGGAGTTTATACCTTTTACATGCTCCATCAATGTACTAAAAATTCTCCCCTAATCCCTTTGACATAGATGCAAGCATAGTCTAGTGTGAAAAAACTGGTGCCGCTAAAAGCACTGGTGATAAAAAAATAAAAACCTCGCAAGCAAAAAAAATAAAATAAGCTAAGGGGGAGCAGCCTATGTCTCAGGGCGTTGTAAAGTGGTTTAATAATNNNAAAGGTTTTGGTTTTATTATCTCCGAGGACGGAGAAGATGATTTCTTTGCCCACTATTCCGCAATAACAATGGACGGGTATAAGACGTTAAAAGCTGGGCAGCCAGTAACCTTCGATATCGCCAAAGGCGAGAAAGGACTTCATGCAGTGAACATAATCGCTGTCTCGGATATCGAAACCGTTGAAACCGCAGAAACCTTGGCGTCGCAAGACAGCCAGTCCGATTAATCAGCAAAGCGATCGAAAACATTTGACGCGCATTATACTATTGAACAAACCCTACGGAGTTCTCTCACAATTCACTTCAGACTCTGATATGAAGACTTTAAAAAACTTTATCGAAGAACCCGGTTTTTATCCAGCAGGCAGGCTTGATAAAGATTCAGAGGGTCTCTTAGTTTTAACCAAAGATGGGAAATTGCAATCGGAGATCTCAGATCCTATATACAAAAAGAATAAGGTTTACGCGGTTCAGGTTGAAGGGGATATTAAAAAACAACAAGTTGAGCTCCTAAAAAAAGGCGTAGCTTTAAAAGATGGCCTTGCAAGAGCAATTTCTTGTCGTATCATACCCTCGCCAAACCTGTGGGACAGAAACCCACCCGTCCGCAAACGTAAGCAAATACCAACAAGCTGGATTGAAATAACTTTAAATGAGGGTAAAAACAGACAAGTCCGNCGAATGACTGCTAAAATTGGTTTTCCGACTCTGCGACTAGTGAGAACATCAATCGCACATTGGTCCTTAGGCGATCTAAAACCCGGCGAATCAGTGATCCTTAATATTTAAACAGACCAGCGCTGAAGTGCCTTAGCATCCACATCGCGAGCCTGCACCCATTTGCTCTCTGCCTTCCCATTCTCTTTTTTCCAGAATGGCGCATTGCTTTTGAGAAAATCCATAATGAACATAGCTGACTCGAATGCAGAGATACGATGAGCGCTAGCGGTGCCAACAAAAACAATTTGATCTTGCGGTTTCAGAAGCCCTATCCGATGGATAATTCGAACTTCGAGCAAGTCCCAGCGCCGCCGCGCGTCTAATTCGATCTTTTGTAGTGATTTCTCCGTCATTCCAGGATAGCACTCTAGCAAAAGACTTCTAATCGACTGATCTGATTCAGTCTCATTAGAACAAAACTCCCTTACGAGGCCACAAAACGTTACTATCGCACCTGCGTCGCCCGATAATTTCCTTATATTTTCGTACTCGATCCCGATGTCAAAATCATGCTCACGAACCTCTATCATCTCATCCCCCGGTCATTGGTGGAAAGAACGCGACCTCGTCACCCTCGCGAACGACGGTCGCATCTGTTGCAAGTTCCTGATTCACGGCTACCAGCAGGCGTGCCACACCTGCATTTTGAGCTTCCCGGAACCTTTTGTTTTGTGCAACTAACAGGTCAACCAACTCTGAAACACAAACTTTACTGCTGGGAAGCTCAATTTTTTCCTCGCTACACCCCATGGCCTCGCGAACAGAGGCAAAATAAAGAATATTTACCTCAAAACTCATAGTCCTTGGTCCTTTTGATACTCCCCGCCTCGTCCACCAACTTTACGGTCTAGCTGAATATCCCTTATTATCATTGCCTTATCTGCAGCTTTGCACATGTCATAGATCGTTAGCGCGGCTACACTCACCGCTGNAAGGGCTTCCATCTCAACCCCCGTTCGCCCCGAGATCTTACAGATGGCCTCGATTTTTATACCGTCTGTACCTAGTTCAAGGTTTACTTTGGCTGAATCAAGCATTAACGGGTGACATAACGGGATCAAGTTCGAGCACTGTTTGGCTGCCTGTATTCCAGCGACTCTCGCTATGGCTAAAACATCTCCTTTCTTGTTGGAGGCTTCTAACACCATCCTTAATGCATCTGCGGACATAGAAACAAACCCACTTGCAACNGCCAGCCGTTCAGTAATGAGCTTCTCACCGACATCCACCATCCTTGCACTTCCACTCTCATCGAGGTGAGTCAATTTGCTCATAAAAACATCGCCCTGTACTTTGAAATTTTTCGAATTTTAATCACAGTGGAGAGATATGCACCCTCTCTTCCGGTATTATGGCTTATTATTAAGTTTTGCTACAGTCGCAATTAATCACCGCACAAGACCCTCAATATGGACAAACAGCCCCACATCACAGTAGCCACCATTGTACCGAGAAAAGATGAATTTCTGATGGTTGAAGAGCTACAAGACGGTGTAAAAGTTTGCAATCAACCTGCCGGCCATCTTGAATTCGGGGAGAGCCTCATCGATGCCGCGATACGAGAGACATTCGAAGAGACCAATTGGATAGTGAAAATTACCCACCTTCTCGGTATTTACCACTATATCGCGAAAAGTTCGGACTTTCATTATATTCGACACTGTTTCATTGCAGAACCCATGGAGGAAAATATCGGTCACGCTCTTGACCCAGATATTCTTAGTGTTGTCTGGCTCAATTACGAACAAATAACCAAACGGGCCGACAAGTTGCGTAGCCCCCTCGTTTTGAGCAATATTGATGACTACCTGCGTGGGCACCGGTTTCCTCTGACAGTTGAGAATACCATTGTTTAGTTTAATAATTTGGAAAACACCTTGAACAAAAAAGCAAAGGTAATTGTTGGTATGTCCGGAGGCGTTGACTCATCGGTGGCAGCTCACCTGCTGCTCGAGGCAGGATATGTTGTCGAAGGACTCTTCATGAAGAATTGGGACGAAGACGATGGCACAGAATACTGTACCGCGCAACAAGACCTCGAGGATGCGCAGAGCGTCTGCGAGCGCTACGGAATAAAGTGCCATACGGCCAGCTTTGCGGCTGAGTATTGGGACGAGGTTTTTGAACATTTTTTAAAGGAATACAGTGCCGGACGTACGCCAAATCCAGACGTATTGTGCAATCGAGAAATCAAATTTAAAGCGTTCCTCATACACGCACAGCAACTTGGTGCTGACTATATTGCAACAGGTCATTATGTACGAAAGAGAACCGATGCCCGAGGCACTCACTTACTCAAAGGGAGTGATTCACAAAAAGACCAAAGTTATTTTTTATGTGAGGTTGAGACAGAAAGCCTCAAGAGAAGCTTATTCCCTGTCGGAGAATTAGAAAAAACTGAGGTAAGAGAGATTGCCGCTCGCCTCAACCTGAACAACCATAAGAAAAAGGATAGCACGGGCATCTGCTTTATCGGTGAGCGAAAATTTAAAGACTTTCTACAACAATACATCCCTGCCCAACCAGGCATGATCGAGACTACAAAAGGTAAGATCATAGGAGAGCACTCAGGCCTTATGTATCACACTTATGGACAAAGGCAGGGGCTTGGAATTGGAGGGCTAGAGGGACATCCAGAGAGTCCATGGTATGTAGTCGACAAGGACCTTACAAACAATCGATTGATTGTTGGTCAGGGCAGGAACAACCCCCGTTTGTTTTCAAAAAAGCTAATCACATCTCAACCGAAGTGGATTTCGTTAACCCCAACTTTTCCACTCGATTGCTATGCGAAAATTAGGTACCGCCAAACTGATCAAAAGTGCCAAGTCTGCGCCTTAACTGATGGACGAGTTGAAGTTAGCTTTGAAGATCCCCAGCGCGCAGTTACACCCGGACAATATATTGTTTTCTATGACGGGGAGTTATGCTTGGGAGCAGGAATTATTGAGAAATTTTGGCACTGATGCCAATTTCAAAGGTATAATGCTTCTTTCTGCTACTCAGCTTTTGACTTTGAAAAATTAATTAAATAGCGCTAACAAAGGATTCACTCATGGACCATGAACTGCGCAGTCAGTTAATGTCAATTTCT
Organism: Gammaproteobacteria bacterium; assembly: GCA_002700775.1. Lineage (GTDB taxonomy): Bacteria > Pseudomonadota > Gammaproteobacteria > Pseudomonadales > Pseudohongiellaceae > UBA9145. Next base: position 18,563 of record PAEL01000102.1, read on the forward strand.
CCATTAGACGGTAGATACTCCCGCCACTGCGCAGAGCTTGGCGAGTTTTTTAGCGAATTTGCATTGACGAAATTCCGGACCCAAGTTGAAGTAGCATGGTTGATACGCTTATCAGAAGAGCCAAGCATCTCTGAAATTCCTTCCCTTGATGCGACAACAATCGCCGAGCTTGAAAGCCTTTATGAATCTTTTTGCATTGAAGACGCTGAAGAAATTAAAAAAATTGAATCAACCACGAATCATGATGTAAAAGCCGTTGAATATTTCCTTAAAAACAAAATCAACAACACACCGCTTCTCAAAGAAGAACTAAAAAATCATTTAGAGTTTGTTCATTTCGCTTGCACCTCAGAAGATATCAATAATATGGCATATGCGTTAATGCTAAAAAATGCACGAGATCAAGTTCTGGTGCCCTTACTGAAGTCAGTAGATGAAAAGATTACAGAATATGCGCAGAAGTATTCCGAACAGGCACTTTTATCACGAACGCACGGGCAACCTGCATCTCCCACGACAATGGGAAAGGAATTTGCGAACGTTGCGCAAAGGTTACGACGTCAGATTACACAAATTGAGAGCTCAGTGATTCTAGGCAAAATGAACGGAGCTGTTGGTAATTACAATGCGCACTATTCAGCTTACCCAGAAATAAATTGGCCTGAGGTCTCGAGATCTTTTATTACAGGTCTTGGCCTTGAGGTAAATCCTTACACAACTCAAATCGAACCCCACGACTATCTCGCCGAATTATTTTCGATGTTCACTCGATTCAATACCATTTTGATTGACTTAAACAGAGATATATGGGGCTACATTTCACTTGGATATTTTAGCCAGAAAACGATCGCAGGAGAAATAGGGTCGTCGACTATGCCACACAAAGTAAACCCAATAGATTTTGAAAACTCAGAAGGCAACCTCGGTCTAGCCAATAGTATTTTTAATCATTTAATTGAAAAACTTCCGGTATCTCGCTGGCAAAGAGATCTCACAGATTCAACGGTACTCCGAAACATTGGTACTGGTTTTGCCTATAGCACAATCGCTTATCGCTCGACACTTAGAGGCCTAGAGAAACTTGTTATCTCTCCAGACATCATTGCAAAAGACTTGGATAACTGTTGGGAAGTTCTTGCCGAACCGATCCAGACAGTGATGCGAAGGTATCGGATCAAAGAGCCATACGAGAAACTTAAACAACTTACACGGGGTAAAGCGATTACCCGGGAAACCATCGAGGACTTTATTCAAACTCTAGACATTCCCGAGGCCGAAAGAAATAGACTCAAAGCTCTCACTCCAAGGACCTATTTAGGAAACGCTATAGATCAGGCTAAAAGCATTTGAGCGCGAAAATTAGAATAAGCCCATCCTTTAACCGAACCACGTTTTTGAAAGAAACTTGGCAGAAAAAACCCAAGCTTCTAAAAGGGTTTATAGAGCATCACGGCGCTCTTATTTCACCAGACGAGCTCGCAGGTCTTGCCTGCGAGGAATTTCTTGATGCAAGAATCATTGAGCACAAAGAAAACACCGAAATCGGATCATCCTGGCGTCTCCAAAACGGTCCATTTCAAGAATCCGATTTTGCTGAAATGCCAAAAAATAACTGGACCCTACTTGTTCAGAGCGTAGATCAAGTAAACGAAAAAATATTCGAGTTACAGACCCTCTTTGATTTTATCCCCAGATGGCGTATCGACGACACTATGGTGTCTTTTGCTACGCCCGGTGGTGGCGTCGGGCCGCACTTCGATAATTATGATGTATTCCTGATACAAGGGAAAGGGTCGCGAAAATGGAGAATCGGACAACGCTGTGGATGCGACTCTCTACTTGCATCAGATACGAACCTATCGATACTCGCAGACTTTCAGACGGCGGAGGAATTTTTAGTTGAAGAGGGAGACGCGTTATACATCCCTCCAAAATTTTCTCATTGGGGTACGTCAATTAATGACAGTGTCTGTTACTCGGTTGGTTTTCGAGCACCGTCGATGGTCGAAATGCTTCAAGGATTTACAGATTTCCTTGCTGAGAACATTAATATTGAAGAGAGGTTTGTCGACCGACGCGAAAAGATCCCTGAGAATATTTCTGAAATAAGCAACGACGACCTTTCGGAAAGTTATCTAAGAATTAAAAGCATGGTCGACAATAAAAGTCATTTTTTGACATGGTTTGGTTGCCATATGACACAGCCAAAATATCCAAACCTTGTGGAGGCCTCGAATGATAATTGTGATAAAAAGATTGAGAACGGGTCGACGCTAAAAAGGAGCCCACACTCGAGATTCGCTTATTCTTACGGAGACAATAATGAAATAATGTTATTTGCAGACGGCGAGGCCTTCATTTTTGACAGACTGCATGAGCGATCTATAAAAATAATATGCGAAGCCAGTCGCATTGAAATTTCGAAACTCGAGGGCTACCTGGACTCCGATAACATAAGGGAAACCATCACGCTTTTGTTTGCCTGTGGTAGCCTCCTCATCGAATAAATTAATCAAATAAGCTGCTACTCGCCTTTATAAATTCTGCCTTTAAATCTGAATACTGTGCAACCGCCGGATATTGTGGAAACTCAGCTATCACATTTTCCGGGGCTCTAAAAAGAATTCCTGCATCCGCTTCTTCAAGCATGCTGGTATCGTTGTAGGAGTCTCCCGACGCGATAACCCGAAAATTTAAATCATGCAACGCTTTTACCGAGGCACGCTTTGGGTCTGGCTGCCGAAGCTTGTAGTCTGTAATACGTCCATTCGCATCAGAAATTAATCTATGACAAAACAATGTTGGAAAATTTAATTGCTCCATAAGAGGTCTAGAAAATTCGTAAAACGTGTCTGATAAGATAATTAGTTGAAAGTCCTGCTTTAACCAGGTAACGAATTCTAAAGCGCCCGGTAAGGGTTCCAGCTCATTAATAACCGCTTGAATATCTGATAGACCAAGATTGTGTTCTTTGAGCAAGTGTAGCCTCTGTCTCATTAGCACATCGTAGTCTGGTATATCTCGTGTTGTTGCCTTTAGCTCTTCAATACCGGTTTTTTCAGCAAAACCAATCCAAATCTCCGGAACCAGAACGCCCTCTAAATCTAAACAAGCAATTTCCATAGTTGATATCCCAAATGCTAACAATAAAAGTCATATAAATAAGTGAGAGAGTAACAAATTCCTTAGCTTGCTTTATACAAATCGAAACCATTACTCGTTTGCTATCCCAGAGGGAACATGGCCAGGCGCGACATGATCGCGAGCCGATTCACAATGCCCCTCCTGGTCGTCGAAGAAAACGTCAGCATCAAACGCTCTCAAAAACTCCCCCTTGCTTAGCCCGCCCAAGAAAAGCGACTCATCGATTCGAATATTCCAAGCCCTCAGCGTTTTTACAACGCGCTCGTGAGCCGGCGCGGCTCGCGCTGTAACGAGGCATGTTCTTAGGGGCGAGTCTCCCGGGGCGAATGCCATTTGAATTTGCTGTAGCGCACTTAATACCGGCTTGAAGGGCCCTCCACTCATAGGTGTATTGGCCGAGTTGATCTCGTTTTCAGTAAACGCTTCTAGTCCTTGGCGCTTGTATATCTTTTCAGAGTCATCTGCAAATAAGACAGCATCGCCATCAAAGGCTATCTTTAAGGTATTACTACCAGAGGTAGTTTTTTTTGAGGGTAAAATGGTTGCTGCGGCTACACCAAGGTCAAGAGCGGACCGAACATCAGCGCCATCTGCCGACAAAAACAAATGGCTGTCAAAAGCAGAGACATACTTATATGGACTCTCCCCGCCAGTAAACGCAGCCTGAGTAATGTCCAACTGATAATGCTGTATGGAGTTAAATATTCTTAACCCGGTATCTGCGCTATTCCTTGAAAGTAAAATAACCTTTACGGGTGATTCTTCTAACAATGTATTTAGTTGCAATAACTTTTGCACAAGAGCGAACGCGTCGCCAGGCTCAAGCGGCTTTTCTTCACGATCAACTTGATACCGATGATAGCTCTCCAGCCCCTCTTCCATAAAAACTCTGTGGCTGTCGGATAGATCAAAAAGCGCGCGTGACGAGATAGCAATAACTAACGGATCTATTTTTTTTGTGGGTGACATTTACTCACCTCGCAATTGCCATTTGCTTATCAAACTGATGCGATCATTCAGCAGATTCTGAAACATAGCATACACCGGTACCAGACAACCCACAGTAACCGTTAGGATTTTTAGCTAGATACTGTTGATGAAAATCATCGGCATAATAAAATGTCTGCAAGTCATCGATCTCTGTCGTTATCCGAGAATAACCGCTTTGAGTAAGTGCTTGTTGAAAAACTTCGCGACTACTCAAGGCCGTTGCTTTTTGCTGAGGATTAGTCGCGTATATAGCTGACCGGTATTGCGTGCCAACGTCATTTCCCTGTCTCATACCTTGGGTAGGATCATGTGCCTCCCAAAACACTAGCAAGAGATCCTCATAACTCACTTTACTTGAATCGAAAAAAACCTTAACCACCTCGGTATGGCCAGTCATTCCGGTGCATACGTCATCGTAGGTCGGATTAACCGTAACGCCACCAGCGTAACCGACGGCTGTGCTGTAGACACCTTCAACTTTCCAGAACAATCTCTCGCTCCCCCAAAAACAGCCAAGCGCCAAAACAGCTTCGTCTAAATGATCTGGTACAGGAGCACAAATTCGCGTACCAAGAACATAATGAATATCAGAGAATACCGCCGAGTCTGTCCGATCCTTAATCACATCAGAAGCACTTGGCATCTCAGTTGACTTCATAGTCTTGAAAAACATAACCAACAAACCCCGCTTTGAAAAGTCTAACCGTTACGAGTAACATGATACACTGTCCTTAAGTAAACTTCCTTACTCTACATAAGGTTAATCTAAGAATATCTAATACTTAACAATGTTGCCTCAGGCCATAAAATGAACTCTTCAAGCCAAAAAATCTCTGGTGTAATGCGAAACTATGGCGACCCAAAACTTGAATTTGTTTTTGGTAAAGGCTCGTACCTCACATCCACCGCAGGCGAAAGTTATCTGGATTTTACAACTGGAATAGCAGTAAATAGCCTAGGGCATTGTCACCCCAAATTAATTGCTGCGTTGCAAGATCAGTCTGAGAGGCTATGGCATAGTTCAAACCTGTATCGCATATCGCAAGCTGAAACTTTAGCTCAAAAATTGATTGCCAACACATTCGCTGACCGTGTTTTCTTTTGCAACTCGGGCACAGAGGCTATCGAGGCTGGGATTAAGATTATCAGGCGATATTTTTATAGTAAGGGGCATGAGCAGAAAAATAGAATTATTTCACTGACGAGTGCTTTTCATGGACGGACCCTTGGTGCATTAGCTCTCGCGAACAATCCATCCCAAACTCAAGGCTTTCTTCACGGTGACGGTGGATTCGATCAGGTCGAGTACGGCAATGTAAATGACTTAAAAAACAAGATAAATGACATGACAGCGGGCATTGTAATAGAACCCATCCAAGGCGAGGGAGGTATTCGGGTCGCCATGAAGGAGTACCTTGCCGAGATAAAAGATCTCTGCAAGATAAACAATTTGTTGCTCTTCTTTGATGAGGTTCAGTCCGGGGTTGGGCGCAGCGGATCTCTTTATGCCTACCAAGAGCTCGGGACACAGCCTGACTTATTAGCGACAGCAAAAGGTTTGGGCGGTGGAGTCCCGATAGGCGCATGCATAGCGACAGAAAATATTGCTGCGGCTATGACTCCGGGCACCCACGGGAGCACATTTGGTGGCAACCCATTGGCCGCTGCAGCAGCCAATGCTGTTTTGGATGAGATATTGAGCCCAAACTTTCTTAACGATGTAAAAAAGAGAAGTCAGTATCTGTTCGCCAAGCTAGAGACTTTATTGCGTCAATACCCCAAGTTGCTGAGAGATGTCGATGGCATGGGGTTTATGATCGGACTTGGTTTTCACAAAGATGCAAGCGACATTGTGAAATTAGCAGAGGAGAAAAAGTTATTGCTTGTGAAGGCGGGCCGAAATTATATTCGGCTGTTGCCTCCGCTCAATATTTCAGTCTCTGAAATTGATGAAGCTGTTGAGATAATAGAATGCTGCTTGCAAGACAGCGGCTGGTCTGACTTTTTAATTAAAGACGCTAGTGCCGCCAAGAATGGATTACAGGAGAAAAGAAATGCATACGCAAAAATATCAGGCAAAAAATTATTCTTCTCTTTATTTTTTTTTGCTCTGCCTTGTTAATAGCTTTTTTGTTTCAACTTTATTTGCGCAAGCTGCAATAAGCCAAACGGAGTTTAATATGTCAGAAAGCTCACGCCCCTTTACTATAGACATTCCGCAAAACGCAATCCAAGATCTTCAAGACCGATTATTATTGACGAGACTGCCAAATCAATTGAACGGAATAAATTGGGAATACGGAGCGGAACTGAATTATGTGAGCGAAGTCATACAATACTGGAAAAATGAATTTGATTGGCGAAAACAAGAGGCAGCTTTGAATGAGCTTGATCATTATAAGATGCTTGTCGAGGATATTGATCTACACTTTATTCATCAGAGATCAAACAATAAGAACGCAATCCCCCTCCTCCTCGTGCATGGATGGCCAGGCTCAATTAGTGAGTTTACTGACATTATTTTACCCTTAACTTCTCCAGAACAGTTTGGCCTGTCAGCAAAAGATGCCTATCACGTGATCGCTCCATCTTTACCAGGTTTCGGATTTTCTTCGGCTCCGATAAGGCCTGGTTATAACCCGGAAAAAATCGCTAATCTTTTTGCTAAATTCATGCAGCAGTTAGGTTATGAAAAGTACGCTATCGCAGGTGGTGACTGGGGGGCCGTCATCAATAGAAACATTGCCAATACTTACCCAGACAGACTCATTGGCTTGCACACGAATATGGTAATAGCGTCGCCGCCTGAGGACGAAGAGGTGGCCGGCGACATCGGTAGCGAAGAGGGCGCGCTGCTACAAGACAGGCAAACCTTTATGTTAACGGAAAGAGGATATCACTCTTTGCAAGAAACAAAGCCCCAGACCGCGGCGTACGGCCTTACTGACTCGCCAGCTGGTTTAGCCGGCTGGATTCTCGAAAAGTTCCACGGATGGAGCGATGTCGATGCCGCAGAAACAGGGCGCCTTAGCGATCGTATAAGCCATGACAAGCTACTCACCAACATTGCGATCTATTGGTTTAATCAAAACATAGATTCGTCTATGCGCATTTATTATGAGAACAGAGTCGTCCCACCGATCAAACCAATCAGTTATATAGATGTTCCTACTGGTGTGTCTATCTTTCCCAATGAAATTTATATAAGCCCTCGCTCATGGGTTCAAGCTGGCTATGACTTACGGTATTGGAACGTTCTGCCCAGCGGCGGACATTTTGCTGCATTAGAAGAACCCGTGACCTACGTAAACGAACTCAACGCTTTTTTTGGAGCGTTACGAGATGACTAAAGAGATTCGTAATCCAATACTTTAAAAGGAATTAATTTCAATCGACCTAGATCCTAGCGCGGTTCAATAAGGATTCAGTATAAAAATGGACACTATTAAAAGATATTTAAAAGCTTGCACGATTACCATCGGACTTTTTGTACTTGTGGGCGCAAGCAACGCACAAGAAGCCCCTGACTATCCAAATCAGTTCTCGAACCATATGCCGCTCTTTGAATCAGCAATGGGTGATTTTCATTTCGAAATATCCTCTAATTCCGAACTTGCACAACAGTATTTTAATCAAGGCTTTCAACTGATGTACGCCTTTGCAAAAATTGAATCTGCTCGTTCTTTTAGAGAAGCTCAGAAGGCGGACCCTAATTGCGCAATATGCCTTTGGGGAGAATCTTGGGCGTGGGGATCTTATTTAAACGGGGCGATGACTTCAAGCGACGCACCTCGTGCGTTTGCAAAACTAAAAGAGGCCAAAGCAAAACTTAGCGAAGCATCTCAACTCGAAGCCGATATGATTCAGGCGCTTGACAGTCGTTACATAGAAAACTTTGACCCTGTTAACAGACGGGTTCAGGACCAGTTATACGCAAATGCTATGGCAGACCTGTATATTAAGTATCCGAAGAATTTAGAAATCGCCACGCTTTATGCGGACGCGCTTTTTTTACTGGAGGAGCGCCGAGGGTATCGGTCACTTGAAGACCCAAATGTGATTAGGCTTCATGGCGTATTAGAGGATGTACTCAGCAAAGACCTGTCCCATCCCGGTGCTTGTCATCTCTATGTTCACGCCACTGAATCCACCCCCACCCCGGAACTTGCCGCGCCATGCGCAAGATATTTGGGGAACTCAATACCCGGCGCTAGTCACATTAATCATATGCCGTCCCACACGTGGAACGAGCTCGGCCTGTGGCAAGAAGCGATTCGAGCGAACACGTTGGCGTGGCACTCAGATCAAAAAGCAGCTATCGGTGAGGGTTTCGCGATCTATCCAACGCATAACTTAACAATGCTCTACTATGCCGCCGCGATGGGTGGTGAGAGTGCCACCTCTATCCAAGCCGCAAAAGATTTAGCGAAGCTCAACGGTAATACAGCAATGCATGCGATGAGCCTAATTAGATTTGGTCGGTTTGATGAAATAGCTAACTTAAGTGATGAGCCTAATGGTGAAGTAAACCATGCAATGTATGAATTTTCTCAAGGATATGCAGCACTCAAACTTGGGAACACAACCGAGGCTTCGGAAACACTGAGCAGTTTGTGGGAGTCAACGAATACAACAACTGCTCGGTTCAGGTTTCACGATGGCAAGGACATTATCGGCGCCCTCGCTGGCATCTTAGAGGGCGAAATTTTGTGGGAGTCAGGCAATATTGAAGGCGCTGCTAAATCGTTTCGTAAAGCGACAGAATACTATGATGCCCTTAATTACGATGAGCCTGAGCCTTTACCATTCTCGCCACGGCACTGGCTTGGAGCGGCATATCAAGCCCTAGGTGCCTTCGAAGCGGCTCATCAACAATATTCAATAGATTTAGAAGACCACCCGCACAACATATGGTCACTTTTTGGCGCCAATCGTGCCTTGAAGTCGCTCGGACAAAGCACAGAGACCAGTCAGCGTGCGCTGAAGAACGCTCTTGAAGCGAGTGACATTTGGTTAAATGAAAGCAAATTGTGAGGCAAGAGATTGTCCAATCACAATTTTTCGCTGTTTACTCAACCGAATTCGCGTTGTACAGTGGTCCAGACATCAGAGCAGGGAATCAAAAATGCTTAATAGAGCTAAAATGAAAGTTCAGGAGTTTTTGAGCTTGACTAGTATATTCTTTCTCGTAAATCTCAACATGTCCTCCGTGTTCGCTCAAACATTTGACTCAATTACGATCCCTTCCGACGAACCCATTTGGGTCTATGTGATAATAGGGTTTGTCCTTGCCACTCTTGCCTGCAGCGCCGCCCTTCCACTGGCCGCAATGCGTCAGTGGTCCGGAGGATGGAAAGCGTGCGCAATTTCTCCCTTGATCGCACTCGCTATTTGGGTTGGGCTTATAATAACCGCAAAACAATTAGACCAAAGCGCGCACCCATTGTGGATGCTCGAGTTATTTTCATGGTCTATGCTCAATCTTATTTTTATGGTGACTGCAATGACAGCAAAGCGCACTTTTGAAAAGAGCCGAGGTGAAACTTAAGTACGCATACCTTTGTTAAATTCCTCCCAAGCCTCATAACCGCCATCTAAACTAGACGCTTGCTCAAAGCCCTGCTCAATAAAATAGGCTGCAGCCCCTTGACTCATATTGCCGTGATAACAGTAAACGACTAGAGGCACACTTAAATCGGTTTCTTCAATAAAAACAGCTAAACTCGAGTTATCAATGTGGATTGCTCCATCGATGTGCCCAGACTTAAAAGATGACTCGTCCCTCACATCGACAACGGTTCCGCCTAGCTGAATGATTTCAAAAGCTTCCTTACAATCAATTCGTCTATAGGTCACTATTTCTCACCTTGAACCTCATTCAATAATTAAACTTTACAGAACAAAAATCCCTGTAACCAGAAAGGCTATAGTTGCAATCATCCCGCTTATAAGGGCATAGGGTAACTGCGTTCTCACATGGCTAATATGATCACTTCCTGATGCCATAGATGCAACAACAGTGGTATCACTTATAGGTGAAGCGTGATCACCAAAAACGGCTCCCGAGAGAACAGCCGCCAAAAATAGCGATGTGGAAACATCGAGAGCCAAGGCTATATTGAGACCAATTGGTATCATAATGGCAAAGGTGCCCCAACTTGACCCGATAGAAAATGCAATAAATGAAGAAATAAGAAACAACAATGGAACCAACGAAATCAAAGGTAACGTCTCGCTTGCCAGCTGTGCGATATATGGCCCAGTTCCAAGAAGATTAGCGACGTCCCCGAGTGCAAGCGCAAGCATCAACGTGGTTGCGACAGGCATTAAATCAGAGGTGCCAGTGAGGAACGCGCTTTTTAATGTCGCTGCAGAACAAACCCCAGTAGTAAGTGTAAGGATCCATGAAAAAGATAAAGCGCTAATCACAGCCCACAGTACCGACTTGGACCCAGATCCTTCCGTAATACTCCCGTTTCCTGTCAGCAATAAAAATAGTGGCATACAAAGCACTAGGACAAGTATCGGTCCCAACATGAAAATCGCGGCACCCTCAGAACCCTTTTCATCAAAATTTTCATCCTCCGCGCGATACCGGTTGTTGCTGACTTGAGAGACAGCCTGCGCACGATTCTGCGCGACTTTCATAGGACCAATTTCTACATTTTTTAATATGGCAAACGCACAAACCAGCAGCACTGCAATAGGGTAGAAGTTAAACGCGATTGCACCAATAAAAGTTTCGATCGGACTCTCAATATTTACACTTACCAACAAACTGATAATGACAGCACCCCATGCGTTAAACGGAAGTAATACGCAGACGGGCGCTGAAGTAGAATCTATTATATAAGCTAGCTTTTCCGCCGAAAGCTTGTACTCACGAAAAAGCGGTCTCGAAACCGCACCTGCCACTAAAAGTGTAATATTTGACTCTATGAAAATAAAAACACCCGTGAAGTAAGCCAACCACTGCGCTTGTCTACCGTTTCTCACCCACTTATTGCGCTGCAACAAATTAATGAAACCCCGCACTCCACCGGTCACCTCAATCGTGGCGATCAACGCCCCTACCAATAAAGTAAATAAAATAACTCTGGTATCGCCTGCATCACTGAAAACGCCGATGACGCCATCGAGAGCGAGTGCCGCACCCGTCAAAGGATTCGCTGACTCATATATACAGTAACCGATCCATATACCGAAGCCGAGCGAAAAAATTACCTGACGCGATAGTATGGCAAGAAAAATTGACAAAATCGGCGGGAGGATTGAAAGCCAATTGGCTTCATACATTTGACTTATCCTTTCGCGACATAACCGTTACTGTTGCGATGTTTGCCGTGACATTAGACATCGTTAAAAACATATCAACAATAAAATCAACACCAATCAAAATACCAATCCCTTCGACCGGAAGACCAAGACTTAAGAATATCGGCGTCATTATAAGTAGGCTAGCACTTGGGATGCCTGGCGTATAAAAACTAAGCAACGATATAGAGGCTGCTAGAATAAACAACAGATAAAATGCGAGATCTATACCGTAGAGCATCGCAATAAAATATGCCCCCGTCGTTCGAGCCACAGGAGTCGCGTACTTCAAAAACGCTATCGCAAGTGGGAGCACGACACCGGAAAGATCCGCCGAGATTCCAAGCGACTTTGTTGCCGTATACGTAGCTGGCAGCGCAGCGACAGAAGAGCGTGTACTGAACCCCACCACCTGTGCCGGGAGACATGAAAAGGCGAATTTTCTCAACGAAACACCCCCACCTACTACCGCAATTGGATAAAGAAAACCCGTTATCAAGAGAACGAGACAGACAGCAATGAAAACAAATGAACTCAATGCCGCGATTGCGGAAACCCCAAGGGAGGATGAGAATGAAAAGACAAGAGAGAAAACACCGATTGGTGCGAACGCCATGACCCAACCAATTAGCACAAGCATGGCTTCTTTAATCCCAACGAAAACTGATATTACAGTATCTTTTACCTCTATCTGCAACGAAGATAATGCCAAGGAAAAGAGTCCTGTAAAAATCATTAATGAGAGAAGGGCTCCCTCAGCAGCAGCCGCAATCGGGTTAACCGGAATCAGATTGACCAGCCAGTCTTTAAAATTCGGTAAGTTCTGGAATCTTTCGCTATTCGAGGCCTCCGACGTTATAAGGATCTCAACAGCGTCCGGACTAATAGCAATACTCTGCAACAAGTATGGCGCGACCACCAAGGCGGTGAGCCCGGAGATCGCAACCAAAAAGAAAAAAAGCCCGAAGGTTTGAATGCCGATCCTCGCGACCAAGCCTGTTTCTCTGCGACCGGCTATCGAGGTAACCAGCAACGCTACCAACAAAGGAATGACTGTCATCCGTATGGCGTTGATCCAAATTAATCCGAGTGGCTCAGTGAGAAGAAGAACGCCCTTCAATACGGAAGATCCAGAGTAGGATAGGCTAGCGCCGAAGGCAAGACCGAGCATAAGACCCACAAATATTGAAACCGACTTGCTCATAACCTGCCCTATATTAAATTCCCGATCCAAACATTCGGTTATTCGCGATGAAAGTTAAGCGCTGGTCCTTGATCAAGCCCCTCTTTCTTGAGATTTTCAAAACCTTTGCTACTCGCATGGAGAATCTCACGCTCAAACCATTCGATAAATTCCTGATCCCTCGTGGCCTTCCAAAATAACCAAGATCGCTTACCATGTTCAGATTTAAAGATCCCTGTCTGGAGCATATGAACCCTAATATCGAGGTGCTTTTGATCAACGAGGCCCTGCTTCACCTTGTCGTAAACATCAAACAAATCGACAAAGACCATAACCGTAAAGGTTGATATTCGCACTCTATCGACCGCCTCCAACTCCTCGCTCGACCAGTCTTTCCCGATGAACTCGGCATACTCTTTATCCTTGGCTGTCAGGAAGTATCGGTCGTAGAGCCGCTGAGTAAGACCATGACCAAATTGTGCCTTCGCAATCTCTACATTCTGCCGAACCTGAGTCGCCAGATACAGGAGCGTTCCAATGGTCGCACCTGCCGCTAAAAAATTTCCAATAGCGCCTAACTCTAGAATACTCAAAACTTATTTCCTCTTATCGTACTTGCATAACCGAATGGCTTAATCACGGCATCGCCATTTCAGAGCTGAGCTGACGTAAATAGAGCCCCTCGAGACGGTCTATCTCGGCAACAAATCCCTCTGGGTCCACGAACGTCTCTGGGTCATATGATTGGCCAGGGGAGTATTTTTCATGGAGATTATATTGACTACCGTGCGCTGCAACCCAGACATCCACGGGCATCTCTTTTTGTCGTCGATAGGTGCCAGCAAAATCCTCAGAGACACCCTCGTAGGTCGGCTCAACCACTAATTTTTTCCCGTCGTTGATCGTACCCATGTTGGCTATCACGACGTCATAGTCCTTGCCGCCCTCGCGAACCTTAAACGAGTAGCTCGCGCTTCCCTCAGTATGACCAGGATGCTCGTGCACCATAAGTTCTAAACCACCCAAGGAGACTAAGTCCCCCTGTCGAATGATTCTGTCAACCTTGACCGGTCTAAAAGTTTCCCGCCCACCAAAATGTGGGTCACTAAAGCCACCATCTTCTAGGATTCTCTTGTCCTTTTCAGTCGCCAATATTTTTGCACCGCTGATTTCCTGAATCTCTGAAAACGCGGCAACGTGATCCCAGTGAGCTTGCATGGTCAGTAAAATAGAGATGTCTTCCAAGCGGTAACCAAGAGACTCGATGTTCTCTCGTATCAAGGCAGTGGAATCCTCAAGCCCAGTATTGATTAAAATATGCCCCTCCGACGTAGTAATTAGAAAGACACTTAGATCAAGCGTACCGACCCCGTAGAGGTTTTCAATCACCTTGAACGCGGGATACGGAGTAACCCACCCAGAGGGCTGACTGAAGCCGCCTGGACTGAGCACGAGCAATGCTGTCAAAGTTAAAAGTCGAAGAAGGTGTTTTTTCATTTTTCACTCCGTCTATCTTATTTTTCTTCTGAATGCCTCTTATGGATTGCGTGGTTGGCAGTAGGTGAAATATATATTACCTTCACTACACTTGAAACAGTTAATAGTTAACCGGTCACCCTCTATGAAACCTTCGACGTCTCTCTTGCTTCTCGCCCTCGCTACGGCTTGTTCGCCCGAACAACAAAGCTCCCCAGAGATCGTGACGACGGATGCTTCAGGACTCGCCCCCGCGAGCTTCGTCATGCGTAATGAAGAAATACGAGACGATATACTTCGAATGCTCGTAGAAGAAAACATAACGCATCGATTAACCGAAGACGGATCAATCGAATACGATGAGGTCGATGGAGAAAGTATTGATAGAATAATCTATTACGCGGTTGGGCAATATGCAGCGCGAAACTAAACAGATTTAATCATTTTTAAAGAGGGAAGATAAATGCGATTTTTTTTATTTGTCCTAGCCATATCCTTTTCACCTTTAACAGTCGGACAGAGTGACGATAAGGAATTAGTGCGCGCTACAGCCGAACAATTTTTCCTTGCTATAGAGACCAAGGACCGCGCACTGCTGGAATCCATTTTGGTGCCGGGGTCACTCAATATATCCACTCAGGAGTTAGAAAACGATAAGATAGAAATAACAACGCTTACTCATGCTTCGATGATCGATTTGCTCACACGCGCAGGAAACGAAAAAAAAGAAAGGGCGTGGGACGAAACAATATTAGTGCAAGGACATATTGCTGTTTACTGGGCTCCTTATGACTTTCATGTTGATCAAGAATTCACTCATTGCGGTATAGATTCATTCCAGCTGATAAAAAAGGAAGGGCGCTGGTTGATTAGCAACGCAAGCTGGACGCGCAAGACGCGTAACTGCCCAACAAGCCCGCTCGGTCCAATCGATTAGTGCCAGCCAGCAAAGAAGAATACATTTTTGATATTTTTACCATCACACGATTCTTAAAGACAATGAGTTTGTTATGAAAGAACATGAATTACCCCTGGAAATCATGGGCGCGCCTGGCTCGCCTTACACACGCAAGATGCTCTCCTTATTGAGGTATCGAAGAATTCCGTATCGGTTTATTCCCAGCAACAGGCATCGCGATCCGGAAAGCGAGGCACGTTATCCTGAGAGGCCTAAGCCGAAGGTTCACCTCCTTCCTATCTTTTATTTGAAAAACGAATTCGGAGTAGAAGAAGCCGTCTGCGACTCTACACCTTTGACAAGGAAATTTGAACAAACATTAAAAAACTATCGAAGCGCCCTCCCAAATGAACCTGTGTTGACCTTTATCGATTACTTGATCGAGGACTACGCGGATGAATGGTTAACGAAGGCCATGTTTCATTATAGGTGGAGCTACTCAGCAGACATAAAAAAAGCTGGCGACATGCTCCCGCGCTGGAATAATACAACCGCACCCGATGCCGTTATAAAAGACCGGTCGGAAGAAATAGCCAACCTACAAATTTCACGCCTCCGTTATGTGGGTTCAAATGAGATCACAAGAAAGACGATCGAGAGAAGTTTTGCCAGATTCTTAGATCTGTTAAACGAGCACCTTGAGAACTTTCCTTTTATGCTGGGAGGTAGACCCTCGTCATGCGATTTTGCCATTTACGGTCAGCTCACCTGTCTCGCACTTTTCGATCCCACGCCACAGGCGCTGATAGTAGAAAACGTGCCACGCGTATATGCCTGGACCGAGTCGATGGAAGATTTGTCTGGATACGAAATTCTGGAGACCGACTGGATTGACTCCAGTTTACTTCCAGCGACGCTAGTCTCTTTCTTAAACGAGATCGGAAAAATTTATGGGCCCTACCTCCAGGCTAATGCGGAGGCTCATGCAAGCGACGCGACTGAATTTACCACCACGCTCTCGGGGCGCCCATGGACGCAGCAGACCTTTAATTACCATGTCAAATGTCTCGATAACATCCACAAAAACTTTGAGACTCTTGGATCAAGCGCACAAGAAGCTTTACTCGCACAGTGCGATCACGATTTTTCTTCTTTCTTAAAACCTTAGGAAACATTCCGTCAAGAGAATTTATAGGATCCTAAAAGACCTGAAATGGATCAATCGCTTTACCGCCTAGCGGACGACTACTATACTCTACTCCGTCCTGAGTGCGACATGTATGCTCGATTACTGAGCTGACAAGCCTTTTCTCGGATTTATTACAAAGTAAATTCATCATACCTACTAAGGAGAACTTCTATTGTTTAGCCACATTGTACTTGGTGCCGAAGACACCGAAACAGCAAAGACCTTCTACGACGCAACATTGGGTGCACTCGGTTATGCGCCCGGCGCGATGACCGACACGGGACGCGTAATGTATATGACCGGGGAACATATCTTTGCCATCACAAAGCCGATTAATGGCCAACCAGCCAGCGCAGGTAATGGCGAAACTATCGGATTTATCGCGAAGAGTTCTGACGAGTGCGATGCCTGGCATGCGGCCGGAGTAGCGAGCGGAGGCAGGGCAATCGAAGACCCACCCGGAGTTCGTGAGATGGGAGAGCTCACCTTTTACTTAGCCTACTTACTCGACCCGGCAGGACACAAGCTCTGCGTGATGTATCGCATGTAGGGAGGCCTTCCGTGAATGGGGGGGGGCTACCTCCCTTATTCAATTACTCCCGCGCCCTACTCTTCTAACTTGTTTTTATTTCGCCGACAGCGTTCAGAACAATATTTAACTTGATCCCAGTCACGCTCCCACTTTTTTCGCCACGTAAACGGTTTAGCACAAGTTTCACAGAGCTTTTCAGGGCGGTTTTCTTTTCGGGTCTGCATTTCAATATGTCACATCTGGGGTGTGAGTAGTTAAACGATGTCATGCCCCACCGCGATCAGTCTTTTAGCAATCTCTTTAATATGCGCTGGCCCTACCTCGCAACACCCGCCAATAATCGTAGCACCAGCGTCAATCCATCTCATTACGAACTCGGCGTAGCTGTCCGGCACAAGATCGGAGCGTTGCTCAAGCACATCAACCGTCGGAGCATCCCCCAAAAAGGCCTCCGAGATTTGTGCAAAGCCGTTTGCATACGCACCAAACGGGATACCGAAGCGGGAAATCACTGAGATCGCATCACTGACGGCCTCAGGTCGTGAACAGTTAATTAAGACAGCCTCAGGCGCATGTCGCTCAATTAGGCTTAGCGTCTCAGATAATGCCTCACCGGAGCGAAGCTTAGTGCCATCAAAGTCGTCCACGGAAAAGGAGAGCCAGACAGGGAGCGTAGTTTTTTTTGCTGCCCTCATGGCACCCTCAGCCTGCTCGATCGACGACATCGTCTCTATTAACAAAAGATCCGCACGGGGAGAAAGCGCCTCGACTATCTCAGCATAAAGCATCGCAGCCTCCTCCGCCGGTGGACAGATATCGGGGCGATACGAGGCGAACA
>PAEL01000103.1 GCA_002700775.1 Gammaproteobacteria bacterium
CCTATATTCTTGAATTCAATGCGACCGTCGATGCCTCTGTTATTGGCGGGATTTTTATCCTGTTGTTCGCTCTTACAGTGCCTCACATGCTAATCATAGATCTTATCCTGCCTCGGAGAGACCCCTACTGGAGCCTCATTTGGAAGACCGTTTCGAACAACTTACCCTCTAAAAAATAAGAATCATTAATTCAGGACATCAGTCTGAACCAGCCTCAAGCTGTAGTCGTCGAATTCCTGCCAATACGCCATGGAGACCCCTGTTCCCTTCATGACATGCATATTCAAATATTCTGTTGTCCAATCGTCGCATTGGGATCAATGCTGTCCAAGGACTCGACCAAGTATCAGGATCCTCTACGGTAAATTCATAAGTAAGAGTGTCTGGACCCACTCGAGTTATTCTCTCAATGAGCTTCATGCTGGGGGTGGAATCAGCAAAGGCTGTTCCTTTTAAAAAGTTCCTCGTCTCGATTACTAATGTGTCATTCTCCCAATGTCCAACTGAATCGCCCTCCCAAACCAAAGCGGGCCCTTCTCTGTGTGTCGCGTTCATTCGAACAATCCGGGCATTGTGGATCATTTCGTTCAGAATCATAAAATAATTTTCCGTTTGGACGAACTGGACATTGAGGTTATAGGAACCTGGTTGCATGGGCGGACCAGCAGTGCGAGTAACGAGACAACGTTCAGCGTAAGGACGAGCTTCCGGACCTAGGCTGAGCTCGGCTATCGCAGCTCTCTGCTTTCGTCTCTCTAAAGCAGCCTCGGTCAACTCAGGAATACGGCCATTTGCAGGAGAGACGATAAGCGAGGTCCGACGATCTTTTACCGTTTGATCTCCCCTCTCATACCAAAACTCATTGTAGGAAATCACACCAGGCGGATAATTTGCACCCCCAACAGAGTCTATGATTAGATCACGATTCTGCCGCCTATTCTCATAAGCGGCCCATTCTTCAGCCTCTTCAGGGCTTAGCTTATCTCGCTCACCCAGTTCTGCCGGTCGCTGCATCGGTGTCAGCGTTCTGAAGGTATAGGTGCCTTGGAGGTCTGGATGACCAAAGCTTGTTTCAGGAGAAACATATTCGGCCCCCTGACTCAGACTGACGAGTAAAAAAAATGTAAAACCGTAAATAAAAAAATCATTTTTTACTAAACTCATATAAGCCTCCGAGGCGAACTAATAAAGTCTCCTTTATTTTCCCCGTTTTTTATTTAGGTACTTTATCAACACCAAGGTTTCTTCTGGGTCCATTCTCCCGACTGGCGAATTGCTGTAATTAGAGAACAATACCTTACCATTTTTCCTCAATACAAATTCGCTTGGCTGCATACAATTACGCACAGGTTCCCACCATGCTCCGATTTTTTCTCCGTCCTCGCGGCTTACTCCCCAAGCAACCGGGAAACCAAGCTCAGCTGCTACTTCTGATGTTTTTGATTCGTCGTCTACCGAAGCCGCAATAACACTCACACCTTGTTCTTTGAGCGCTTCACGGCGCTCTTCATAGCCTTTTAACAAACGTCGGCAGAATGGTCACCAATACCCTCGATAAAATAAGACAATTGTTAAAGGGGTCTCTAAACCATCCGGAAGAACTAAGTTATTGTCACTCGCAGTTTTGAGGCTCAACCGCGGAAAGGTGACCCCTGAATTAAGTTTATCCATTTAATCCTCTCCTATAACCCGCTTTCCTCAATCACGAAAGGCAACTGCTTTCAGTAATCGCAGTCCTCAACCCTCTCAATTTCAAGCTAAAACGCGGAATAAATCGAGCACCACTGGACCGAGTCAGTAGCGTTCTCTATTCTTGCGGAATCGATGTGGTGACGACCGGCCCCATACCGGTGATCTGCACAATAACTTCCTCGTCTTTGGCCATATCGTAGTGATGCCCGTTGGGCGGTTCGTAAATAAACGTGCCTTCCTCAACCGGTACCATACTATCCGGATCATAGACATCAGATTCAGGGCCTGTCGCAACCCACCACGTTCCTTTCAGTACGGTAATGTATCGCGCTTGGTTATGGTAATGAGGACGACTGCCGCGACCGGGAGGCCATTTAATCTGAACAACATAGATACCTGACTTGTTTGGGTCACCATAAACGACGGTCGTAATACTACCGTCTTCCGGCTCCAAATCAGAGGGTTCCGCGATCATGAAACCGTGTTGGTCCGGCGCCACAACCTGAGCCCAGCTTACTTCCATGATAAAGGCTAGAGCTGTAACAAGAATACCTACCCACAAGCTTTTGTTTCTTTTCATAATAGACCTCTTAAACTTTTTACTTAAAAAACGATAGCTGGCTTTTTCAGACAGAATAGTACTTATAACGCGCAGATGGAATAAAATTCATGCGTTTTCGATACGTTTCCGTTATAAACTCAAGAACCAGAGAAGGTATCGATACGTAAAACTCGATTAAAGGGAAGTTGTTATCAATAAAACAAATTTTCGACACTCAAAGATCGAGCTTTCGTTAAATATACCTATGGATTAACCACTGAAAATAGCTTTCTCTTGAAATCTTCTGGAGAACAGTCTCGCTTCACAGCAGCAAACGCCGTCGTTCGCAAACTACTCCAGAGATCTTTTTCATTTAACAGACGATCGCATTGACAAACAAAATCTTCAGCATTATCTGCGCTCAAAAGCTCCTCTTCATGTGACCATCCAAGTTGAGCAGTCAATAAACCCGTCGCCACAGTCGGGACTCCACGCGAGGCAGCCTCATGTATTTTATGAGGTATACCGGCGGCGAAGCGTGTTGGAGCCACAAATATACGAGCTTGATTATATATATCCGAGAGGTCCTCTACGCGACCAAGAAAATCAATATTTTTGTGCTTTACTGTATCCAAAGACGGCGCTGAAGAATCACCTACTACGACAAGTCGCAAACCCTTATTTCTTTGAAGTAAAACTGGGAATATGTCAGAACAGAACCACAGTAAAGAATCCACATTCGGCGATTCGTCGTCACGTAACGCCCCAACAAATAATATGTCTTTTCGATCAGAAAAATCACGAGGTGTTGGTTGAGGATTAAGAGAATGGCCAAGTACCGTTGTTGCCTCGAAACCATATGATTGATAATACGATGCTTCTTTTTCAGAAACTGTTATAACTCTGTCCACACCTGTTGCCAAAGAAACTTCGTTCTTAAGCAACTTTTTTTTCTCAACTTCTGTAACTTCCTCACCAAGTAACTCACGACGAAGTACCCGACGGGGCGCCACTACAGCCTCAGCATCATAGATTATTCTTATACCTTTGATTAGCTCTTGGCGCGCAACCGTAGCACGAAGGAAAAACCTCATATTGTGATCGCGGCTAATTATTATCGTGTCGTAGTAACCCATGCGCTCGAACAGGAAATTCTCTAAACCATCAATACCGCGGTCTAACATAACCTCAATGTTCGTAGGCAGTGTAGCGTAGACGTCCTCCCAATCCTCAGTAGGCCGAGTTAAAGGGTAAAAAGTTATGTCGAATCCACCGTCTGCAAGCAGCATAATAATCTCTTTACATCGTGGGTACCCAGAACCAAGTCCGGCGTGAGGAACACGATCATCGATAAAAAGAATTTTCTCACCACGGGAAACACTCCGCGATTCGAGGGCGCTTTCCTTTAGTTTCTGAATCAACAAATCTGAATGCTTTTCTTGAATTATTTTCTTATGAGCGATTTGGAGCTGAGCCGCTCGATCATAACCCCCGGAACTCGCAAATTCATAGTGAGTGAGCACCGATTTTGGCTCATAGACCACCCGATAATTACGCTTTGCTAGCCTTAAACAGAAATCACTTTCTTCGTAATAAGCTGGAGCAAAATCTAAATCGAACTTACCCATTTCAACGAACAACTCTCTTGATGTAAGTAAGAACGCTCCAGAGCAATAGTCTACGTCACGACAAAACTGATATTCAGGCTTGTTTGGATCATCACCCCGCCCATAACCGGCACAGCTACCATCACTAAAAATTTGACTACCTGCCTCTTGAAGCGACCCATCAAGAAGAAGGATTTTGCCCCCGACTGCACCAATATCATCGCTACTATCCAGTCGATTTAAAGCAAAATCAACAGCTCGCTCGTGGAGTATCGCATCATTATTTAACAAGAGAAGAGCTCTCCCAGAGCATTCGTTCACCCCTTGGTTAACGGCTTTTACAAACCCTGTGTTGGTGTCATTTTTTATTATTTTTACACCATCTAATCGCTCGAGAAGTAAGCCAGTCTGATCGTCTGAATTATTATCAACGATCACCAACTCGTAACAATCAGGCACGGTTCTTTTAACGGATTGGAGGCAGAGAAAAGTTAATGGGGCCTGATTATAAAGTACTAATAAAATCGAAACGCGAGGGGTAGTTTCGCTACAGAAAACCATTCGGTCCGAGCTGCCTAAAAATTCATCGAGCCGCGTTGCAGCGACCTCTCTATAATATGATTTAGAGCCCTCATTACCATTCACGAACGCGCTGGTTTCTGACGGAGCCCTATCTTTGACAAGCTCATCTTTTTGTTTCCGCTCCTGATCTCCATGTTCCCTCGATTCTTTGACCAGAGTGCGATTTAATTGCCCTTTGATGAACCTCAAAACTCTTCTAATTGGCCCCATCAAACGCCATAACTTAGAGCTATAAATAAGATCCACAGTCAACTGAAGAGATTCAGCATGCTCACGTAAATTTTCAGCATGCTTGTGCGAAGAAGCCAGGCGATTATTCAGCTCGCTGATGTTAGCTTTCACCCTTAACACTTCGTTGCTTTCACTGAACAAGGCATCTTTCAACTGCGACATTTGCTCGAGCAATGACTTCTCAAGGTTTTCCCCATCTGTTTTTGTTTGCAGCAACTCGGAATAAAGCGAAGAAATTCTTCGTTCTTTTTGATAATTTATTCGTTCTGTTTGATTAAAAGCTTCATCAAGTTGCTCACCCGTCCAACGTTTTACCCACTTATTCAGAACTGCGGTCCTAGCAAGTTTTAAAGGATGGTTTTTATCAGAATTCAAACTATTAAAGTGTGTTGTTTTCGAATCGCCACCCTCCCTGTAGAAAGCGGTTATTTTATTTACGTGAGTGAAGTCAACGAACTGCGACATCTGCAACCAAAAATCCCAGTCTTCAAACACTGTTAAAGATTCATCAAAACGGCACCCATCTCCCAACAAAAGTCGTGAAAACAAAACAGCATGAATCGGAATATAGTTATCTCGCCGTAACAGAACAGGGTCGTAGTCACGCGCAAAAACTTCCTCAAGCTCCTCACCAAGCTTATTAACTTTGCGCACACTGGAATATACGACTCCCGCGCTTTGATTCTTGGAGAAGTGTTCCATCAAGGAGCTAATGTGCGCAGGTGCGATAAAATCATCGTCATCAAGAAAAAGAATGAATTCTCCTGAGGCGTTATCCAGTCCAAGATTGGCGGCAGCCGAGCGATCCTGCTGGCTGCCCGTGCTGACCTCCACAAGATTTAACTTTTGACGCAAATCTGGAACAATGGAACTTCCTTTTCCAAGGGCGTCTACTAAAACAACTTCTATCGAGGGGTACTCTTGACCGGCAATGGATTCCAGAGCCTGATTGAGCTCAGGCCTGTTAATGCTCCGACAGATAATCGATACAAGAGGCATTGAAAGAGTCATTGAGTCAGCGGCCTGTTCGTTAATTAAACTACAGATCAGATTTTAGCTGATATTAACTCAACAAACGATCGATAAAAAAATCTTACGCAAAACTGTTTATATCTAAATTTTTATAAAAGCCACAAGCATACCAACATCAATATTTTTTCTATTCAACAGCCTCATACCGTGAAAACTTATCAGAAAACTCTGCGGCTGGAGAAGCAACGAAATAAGACAAGTCTGACCTGCCGTCAAGGTGAACCTTGAGAAACGCTAGGGTAAACAAACCAATGGTTCGGAGATCTGTGCCACCGTTAGTGGCAATATTATGATCACCTTCAGAGAACTCCATATAAATTTTTTCCCCAGTCAGGGAATCGTAAAGCAATTTAGCGTGACTTTGTGGCGGGGCGATCGTATCTGTAGCACTCGCAATAATCAATGAGGGAGTCTGCAGCCGGAATTGACCCTGTTCAAAGCTCTCGCCAATCTCACAGCAATACAACGAGAGAGGAATCACTGCTTGAATGGCACTGCCTAGGGTTTGAGCCGCTACCAATGATGCCCCTCCGCCCATTGAGTGACCCATAATAGCGACCCGGGAAGTATCGATCTTGCCCGATAAAGGCCCACCCTCNCGAACGCTCTCACTTTTCACAAAATCTACGGCCGAAACCAACGCCTCTGAGCGCGAGCCCAAGCTGTCGCTTGGATTATTAGTCTCTACAATAGTCACAACATAGCCTAAAGATGCCAATGCCGGCCCCCACCATTCATAAGAAGAGGCACTAGCTCTGTATCCTGGCATAAATATTACGGCTCCACTTGGCGCATCAAAGCTCAGTGTTAATGGATAAAAAATCTTTGCACCAGAGAATGAACTAGAGTCTACATCGGGCTCATAAGTTCTAACCTCAAAAACACGCTCATCAAAAAGTTGACCCGCTTCGATGCCTATTTGACGGCCGTCAGGTCGGTATCTTCCTTGACTGTTGTCCTGGCCCACAGCAATGCTATGTATTACAAAAATAGCCGACGTCGCCCAAATTAAAAAACGTGTCTTGCAAAAAATACCCATCTTTAAATACTCCGATTTTTATATTTTTTATTAGCGGATCGTCGCGTTGCTTATAGGGCTGAAACTCTTAAAAACTTTTTAACAATTCTGCCCGGACCTTGCTCTCCACCGGTAACCTCGCTTGCGTAAACGTTTCCTGAGGTATCAACGACTACACCTTCCGGCTCCACGCCACCAATATAACCAAATATTTCACCCGTTTCAGCATTTCCATACGTCACTCCATGTTTGCTCTGGTAGTCGGCAACATATAGCACGTCATTGGAATCAATAAAAAGGCCGCTTGGCCACCCAAACTGCGTCCACTCCTCTTGGTATTGACCATCTTGAGTAAAAATTTGTATCCGATGATTACTTCGATCACCAACGAGCACTCGGCCCCTTTTATCAATAACAATAGAATGAGGTAAATTAAACTCCCCCGGACCAGAGCCTTTTTTACCCCACTCACCGAGATAACGACCTGAACCCGAAAATTTTACGATCCTGTTGTTCCAGTGACCATCCGCTACAAAAATATCCCCATTGGCTGCCACCGCGACATCAGTGGGGCCATTAAAAGTGTTAGGTCCCGTTCCGGTAAAACCTCTTGCGCCCAATCTCAGCAACACACGACCATCTGTTGAAAACTGCGTGACGGTGTGCCCGTTATCTCGGTGGTAATCCGTTGCCCATAAAGTTCCATCGTGCGACACCCGAAAACCATGAGGTCGAGACACCCATTCACTTCCCCAGCTATCTACCAAAACACCCGATGAGTCAAATTTAAGAACCGGAGGCTCTTCACGGTGAAACGCGTATATCATTCCACTTAAGTCTATTGTCACATTGGGTACCTGCCCCCAAATTATAGGGTCAGGCAAGGTCTTTGGCCAATTTGGATCTAAGACATAATCCTGTCCACGGGCTAAGCTAGCAATACAGATAAAGATAACTGGTAGGAATAAGATAAATATATAAACCTGCTGTAGACTTTTATTTAACATCAGTTTTCCCCCTTGTTGCATAAGTCAATACTTGAAAAATAAAGAATCAGTAGCTAATGTCAACACAAATATTCTCCTGACGTCCAATTAAGGCAAGGCCGTAAAAAAATAAAGTCAAAACCTCCCAAAAAAAAGTGCTAGAGGAAATTTCATGGAAAAATACGAGCCTGTCACGCTTCCAGCGAGCGTCAGCCTAAATGAGATCGAGAGTAAGAAAAATGTTCAAAAATACTATAACTTTATAAGAACAAGACATAGCATAAGAGAATTTTCAAATCGTGAAGTCAGCAAAGACATAATCGAAACTGCACTGTATGCAGCCGGTCGAGCACCGAGTGGGGCGAACCATCAACCCTGGCACTTCGTCTGTGTAAACGATCCATCAACAAAGACCAAAATTCGAATCGCAGCCGAACGAGAGGAACAGGCTTTTTATGCCGGCAAAGCCGGTCAAGAATGGCTTAACGATCTAAAAAAGATTGGGACTGACGCCAACAAGCCTTTCCTTGAAATCGCTCCTTGGTTAATTGCTATATTTGTAGAACGTTCGTGGCAGGATAAAAAGGGGGGGAAACACAAAAATTATTACATGACAGAATCAGTTGGAATCGCTACAGGTTTTCTGATAAATGCACTGCATGCTGCGGGACTTGCGACTCTTACACACACACCAAGTCCTATGAAGTTTCTCAACGAAATTTTAGATCAACCAAAAAACCATCGGCCCTTTCTTCTATTGGTGGTCGGACACCCGGCTGAGAAGGCAACTATCCCAGCCGCATCGACTAAAAAAAAGTCCATCGAAGAAATCGCAACATTCATATAAGCACAATATTTAAAGCGGCAAGATTTGGATTTTCCTAAATTCTATGGGTGCTGTCTCCGCTTGAATCGCGATATGTCCATGATCCAACAGCAAATCATTATCACGTTCAACTAACTTTTTTGCATCTTCATCGTCAGGGTCAAACTGAATATCTTCGTACATCAAGACAGCCTCGTTATTCAGGAAATGGGTGATTTTTTCGCTGCCCAAAACCTCTATTTCTAGTGTAACCCATTCGTCACCAGGATACGTTTTAGACGTCGAATTGGTGCAATGCTGAGTCACTAAAAAACCTTCCATTACCATGTTAGTTCCTGGCGTACAGACATTGCCATTAGGCCTTGGGCCCTCTCCTTGACCGCCAAGCATCTGAGCCTCAATTGACACTGGAAACTCTTGATTTAACGCCATTGTTTCCGGCGATTGACTGTGAAGCATCATCCCATTATTCCTGTATGCCCATAAAGGACCGCCCTCAACTTGATCACCGACGAAACGATACTCTACCCTTAACCGATAATTAGAATAGGCATTTTTCGTAAACAGATGGCCGAATTCCCCGTCGAACTTGGGCCAATTATCGTAGGACACTTTCAAAAATCCATCCTCAACCAAAAACGTATCTCGAAAATTATCTCCCAATGGAAACCCAGTAAATTTGACCTGCCAGTTCGATAAATCCTTACCGTTGAACAAGTCTATCCATTGTGACTCTGAACCTTTCACCGAAAAAGTGATGAAAAAAAGAATAACACTTACTGAATAAGAAAATCTCATAACACCTCGTTCCACAATTTTTATCAACCGCATGTTAACTAACTTAGATAAGATTACACAAATAAAGCGCGCTGTTCTTGAAATGCTGTAAAACCTCTTCCCTTTTCAGCTACTACAATCTTGAAAATTTCATCGCTCCAGCTCAAACGAGAAGGGTTGAGCAGCATCGTATGTTAGCCGGCGAACTGCTTGGCACTCAAGCTAACACCATCTATACTCACGTCGCTACAACTTACAACTAAAGTACAGCATCTTTGACCAATTCGAGCAAAAAATAGCTGTGGACTATTACTCAATCATAACATTTGCAATTGTAAGCACTATCACTCCAGGCCCAAATAACGGAATGCTGATGGCTTCAGGCCTTAATCACGGGGTCAAATTGAGCATCCCGCACTTTCTTGGAATAATAACAGGCTTCCCGCTGATGGTTTTGGCTGTAGGACTCGGGGTTGCGTCAATTTTTGAAAACTACCCAATTCTCAACTTAATCCTAAAAATAATTGGCTCAGCATATTTAAGTTTCTTAGCTTATAAAATTGGTACGACTACATCCTTGCAAAACTCTACCAACTCAAATGAACCATTCACATTTATACAAGCGGCCTTATTCCAGTGGATCAATCCGAAAGCATGGGTGATGGCCACCAGCGCAATGGTTACTTATACCGTTTCTTCCGAGGCTTATCTTAATCAAGTAGTGTCGATATCACTTATTTTTTTCTTGTTCGGCTCTCCATGCATTTTTTTGTGGCTATGGTTCGGGAATTCG
>PAEL01000104.1 GCA_002700775.1 Gammaproteobacteria bacterium
ACGCTAAAAACATTTCCTTTTTTTGTCTTTAACATGTCATTTATACCAAGAACGGAGTATTGTTTAATAGTGAATTATTTGCATCTAATCCTGCTTTAAGAGCATGTAGTCCATCATCTGCATCTGCATGATCAACGAGGTCCCCCCTTATTGATTGTACAAAATTCATCAATTCTTTTTTATATGATTGTTCGTATCTATCAATGAAAAAGTTTTGAGGGTTTGATGATATAAATCCTTCTCCTGTCCCTTTTACAACTTTATTTAAATGTTTATTTTCAACTTTTAAAACTCCTTTTGAACCCAGAACTTCGATTCGTTGGTCATAACCATAAACTGCTTTCCTTGAATTATTAATTGTTGCTAGA
This sequence comes from Gammaproteobacteria bacterium, assembly GCA_002700775.1. Taxonomy (GTDB): domain Bacteria; phylum Pseudomonadota; class Gammaproteobacteria; order Pseudomonadales; family Pseudohongiellaceae; genus UBA9145. The sequence goes on from PAEL01000104.1 coordinate 369, forward strand.
ACACCATTTTTTAAACTCATATTAATAATAGCTGTATCAACATCTTTCGCTTTTTCTATTTCTGGATCAACAAAGCAGCCACCTTTAACATATAATTCAGATATTTCTGATCCAGACAAATATTTTACCATATCAAAATCATGAATAGTCATGTCTAAGAATATTCCCCCAGACTTTTTGATATAATTAATTGGTGGCGGTGCAGGGTCTCGAGAGGTTATTTTGATCATATGCAAATCACCAATCTCATCATTTAAAATACACCTTTTCAATTCAGAAAAATCCGGATCATATCTTCTGTTAAAACCTATATGTAGATTGAGATTTTTTTTTGCTACTAGTGACCTAACATCAAGGATTTCTTCGATAGATAAGCCTAAAGGTTTTTCACAAAAAATATTTTTTGTCAACTCTGAAAGACTTTTAATCTGGCTAACATGGTATTTAGATGGTGAACATATTATAACACCATCAATATCACTTTCATTTAAAAGATCATCAAAATGTTTTGATTGTTTTACACCTAGTTCAGTGAAATTGTTATCAAAATCTGAAATAGGGTCAATTATAATTTTTAGATTACACTCATTTAAAGAAATAATATTTTCTGCATGTATTTTCCCTATTCTACCTAACCCTAGAATGGCCAAATTAATTTTTTTCATCTTTCTACCATGACAGGTTTGTTTAGCTCTAACGATTTGGTTCCTGCGGTCGCAATATATATTGCATCTAAAATATTTTCTGGACCCACGATTGGACTTTTACCACCTACTATACATTTATAAAAATGTTCAAGTTCGTTGATATATGAGGATTCATACCTTTCAACAAAAGACTCTTTAATTTTTGATTTAACGGTTTTTGATTCGTTGCTTAATAAAAATAGTTGGGTTGGTTTGTTGTCAATAGATATCATTCCTTTTGAGCCAAAAACTTCAATTCTTTGATCATATCCAAAATGAGTTTGTCTTGAGCTATCAATAGTGCACAAAACCCCATTCGTAAGCTCTAAGGTAATTATTACATTATCGATATCATTTATGTCTTTTAACCTTGGTTCTATGAAGATAGCACCATTGACATATATTTCTTTTATTTTTTCACCAGTAATAAATCTTAACATATCAAAATCGTGGATGCAAAGGTCAAACAGCATCCCACCGGACGATTTTAAAAACTTGAATTTTGGGATAGTACTATCGTGATTTGTAATATGTATTATTTGTGTTTTACCAATTAGACCTTCTTTTATTTTTTCTTTTAATAAAATAAATTCTTCGTCAAACCTTCTATTTAATCCAACTTGGACAAAGGATTTCTGGATTACCATTAGGTCAATGATTTCATTTATTTCATCTTTTGAAAAAGAAATAGGCTTTTCACAGAAAACATGTTTATTGTTTTTAAGGCATTTTTTAATCAGGTTGAAGTGTGTTGGCGTTGGAGAAGAAATAATAACAGCATTAATATCTTTATCAGAAATAATTTCTTGGGCATCTTCATGTACTGTTATTTTCCCGAGATTTTGAATGAATTCTATATCTGGNTTTGGGTCANCTATACTTTTTAAATTCAAAGAAGGCAGTTTTCTACAGATATTTTTAGCATGCATTTTACCTATACGGCCAAGCCCAATTAGGCCCACATTAATTTTTTGGCTATGCATTAAATACTCTTTACTGAATTTCTTTTTATAAGGTTTGATTTTAGTATAACATTTTTGGTTTTAATTGANCTGTCATTTAGTCTAGCTACAATTAGTTTTATACTTTCNTGNCCNATTTCATAAATAGGTTGATGCATAGTNGTTAAGGAAACTGTTGTCAAAGGCATATTNTCNTANCCGACTAGTGAAAAATCTTCTGGNACNTTGAGTCCTAAATTTTTNGCAGCAGCATAAAACAATAAAGCGATTCTATCATGCCCAGCATANACAGCAGTAAATTTTCNTCTNTTNTTTAAAATTTTATGAGCATGATTTAGATATCTNTTAACATTAAATGCGCTTTTATCNATTATTGTTATTGATGGGTCTTGANCAATTTTTAATTCNTTCANTTTTGATATAAAACCATCATATCTCAATCTTTCCGTACTGTACACCTTATTACTTAAAAAAGCNATTTTCTCATGTCCTNTATTAATAAGGTGTTGAGTAATTTNTCNGGACCCTTCAAAATTATNAGTTGTAACAAAATCGNAATCTGAACCTTGAATNCCTCTATCTGCCAAGACAACAGGTATGTTTTTTCTTTTCAGTTTATTTATAATCTGTAGATTTTTTTTATCGCTTGCTGCAACAGGTATATAAATGACACCACTAATTGACATCTTAATCAATCGTTCAATATGATAGTTTGCTTGGCTTAGAGTGTCATCTGTATTACAGAGGATTAAGTTTACATCATTTTTAATTGCTTCATCTTCCGCACCCCTTGCTAGAATAGGCGCATAACCAGATCTAATATCGGGAATAAGTAACCCAATAGTTGTAATTCCATTGGTTTGCTTTCTTGTTTTTTGCACAAAAGAGCCAACCCTTTTTTTTCTTATAATATAGCCATCGTTCTCTAAATTTTTTAATGCTTGCCGTACAGTTGCCCTAGACAACCCGCTTAACTTAACTAATTCATTTTCAGTTGGAATTTTTTCATTGGTACCATAGTAACCCTGTTCAATCCTGTCTTGTAGCCATGTTTGCAGTTGAAAATATTTTGGAACTGAGCTTTTATTATTTATTATCATAACTGATTTAAATGTTCAATTGTATGTACAATTATAGGTATTGTTACTCACAAGTATCAAGAAATAACGTTGAAAAAGCTGAAGCATGCTAATTTTATTTTCAAACTTGCATATAAAAAAACTTTCAATTATAATTGTATATACATTTTGTTTACTTAGAAATGTAGGTAGAACACATATCAATAATAACATGAAAGAGGTAGTATGAATATTAAATCGATATCAATTATAACTTTTTTATTGTCTTTTACCCATCTTGCATATGCGGGAGATGTGAGTGGTAAGGTAACCGGTTCCAGTTCTGGGGATTTTCTTCCAGGAGCTAACGTGATGTTAGATGGTACCAATTACGGAACCTCATCAGACAGGTTTGGGAATTATAAAATAGGTGGTGTTCCAGAAGGGGACTACACTTTGAAGGTAACCTATGTTGGNTATGCTGATTTTTCAGATTCAGTAACGGTTGGGTCTGATGATGTTATGGTTGACGTCTCTCTTGATGTTGATTATGTTTCAATGGAAGGTGTAAATGTTACTGGACTTGCACAAGGGCAAGCTAAAGCGCTAAGTCAACAAAAGAGCGCTGGGAATATTAAAAACGTAGTTTCAAGAGACCAGATGGAAAAATTCCCTGATCAGAATGTTGCTGATGTTCTACAAAGATTACCAGGTGTTGCTNTAGAAAGTGACCATGGTGAAGGTCGTTATGTTCAAATTAGAGGTGCGGAAGCTTCTTTAAACACAACTACAATTAATGGTGTTAAAGTACCAAGTCCTGAAGATGTTAGGAAAATTTCTTTAGACATTATACCGAGTTATTCACTTGGTTCTGTTGAGGTTACGAAGGCCATAACTCCAGATATGGATGCTGATGCAATTGGTGGACACGTTAATCTTATTACAAAAAATGCTTTCGATTATGATGGTCAGTTTATGGAGGCAAAAGTTGCTGGCGGACATAGACCTCTTTATGGTAAAAGTGGTAGTATGGGTGCATTTACTTATGGNAACCAGTTTATGGATGGAAACTTAGGTTTGATTGTCTCTGGTAGTTATGAGTTTAATGATATGAAAACTGATAATATTGAATTAGAGTGGAATGACAAATATGAGACTGTTTCAGATGTCGTAGACAGTGAAGAGGATGAAACCTATGTTGTCGATGAAACAGATGGTGTTATCATAAATGACATGCAGTTAAAAAACTATTCTTTGAGTCGGGANAGGGTTGGCGTTACCACAAGTTTAGATTATAAACTTGCAAACGATTCAAAACTCTATTTTAATCTTATATCAAACACATATACAGATAATGAAAACAGAAACAGGTTGAGATATCGTTTTGATAAATCTGTTGATGAAGAAACTCCTGGGTCTGGGTATAGCAATGTTACATCTACTGCTGGAACAGCGAACCTTGCTAGAATAGCCAGGGAGCTTAAAAGCAGATCTTCAATATCTAAAATTAATAGCTTTTCTCTTGGTGGTGACCACGCGTTGGGTAAGCTTGGTTTAGATTGGGCATTTACAAAATCATATGCTGAAGAACTAAGAGACCCTTCAGTAAATGCTGAGTTTGTAGTAAAAGATATAAATATGAACTACGAGTTCAGTGATAATAATCACCCGCAAATCACAAGTTTTACAGATGAAGATGGCGCGGCTTTTGACCAGCACGATTTATCAAAGTATGAACTAGATGCAATCGAGCTTGAAGGTAATTACATTCCGAACAAAAAAAGTCCAAACGGGAATTTAGTTTCAGGCGACGATCAGGTGATTGCATTTAATATGTCCATGCCTCTTTCAATTGCAGGTGGAAATGGTGAAGTCAAATTAGGTGCTAAGCTTTCAAAAAAAGATAAAAAATCTGATAAATCTGGTGCAGAAGTATGGGAATGGGGCGGTGACGATGACCTCATTATGCAAGGATTTAATATGGATATTGAAGGTGATGAATACATGGATGGAAATTATGTTCATACAAATGGTCTAGATGTTAAAAAAGTTCGCGACCACATGAGCGCAAACCTTGGGTCATATGAAATATTGCCAATGTATGAAGACGCTATTCTTGAAACCTGGGACGCGACAGAAGACATAACTGCATTTTACGGAATGGCAGATATGAAATTTGGCAAGATTAATTTTATCGGTGGTGCGAGAATGGAAAAGACATCTAGTACTTATAATTCTTGGGCTGGTTCTGTAGAAGATGCTGAAGATAATGAAGGAACTATTGATGAAAGTCTTGCGGCATACTTCACTGCTCAAAAAGTTACTAAAGAATACACAAATGTTCTTCCAATGGCTCATGTTAGGTATGCGGTTAATGACCAAGCTTTAGTTCGTTTAGCATACACAGAGAGTATTGCNAGAGCTGANTTTGCAGCATTGGTTCCTTTTATTGCAACTGACGGTGATGATGCTGAAGCTGGAAATCCNGAGCTTGAATCTGCGCATTCGCAAAACATTGATCTTATGTTAGANTATTACCCAGCGGGTTTAGGTGTGTTTTCTTTCGGTTATTTTAGNAAGTCTATTGATAACTATATCTACACATCAACGCTNCAAGATGTTTCAATTCGAGGTGGCTCAAAAGTGTATGATGAAGTGAGTATGCCAGTAAATGGAAACAATGCAACATTAAGTGGTTGGGAAATGAATTTTGTAAAAAATCTTGATTTCTTACCAGGCCCTCTTAGTGCAATGTCTCTTTACTTTAACTACACTTCAACAGACTCAGAGGCCGATTATGGTGATTCTCGAGAGAAATCAACATTCCCCGGGCAAGCGGCTAGTACTGGAAACTTAAGTTTAGCTTATGAAACAAGTAAGTTAACAGCTAGGTTTTCACAGTCAATTGCAGATCAATATTTGGTTGAAGTTGGTGGAGATAAAGATGAAGATATCTATTATGACCCNGCAAACCGTTTAGATCTTTCTTTGAGTTATAACTTAAATAATAAAATNACTCTTTTTGCTGATATACTTAANATTACAAATGTNCCTCATGTGTATTTCATGGGAGATGCTAGTAAGCCGGTTGAAAAAGAAGTGTATGGTTCTACAATAAAAATTGGAACAAACTATAGATTCTAATTTTTAGTTTCAGAAGTTACTTATTAAANAAAGGCCTCGATTTTATTGAGGCCTTTGTTGTTTTTAAAATAATATAGTGCTCTCAAAAAACTTGGACACTTATCTAATTGTACGTACATTTAATTTTATATAACAATTAAATGGATCCCTTTTATGAAAAACAAAATTAATCTTTCAACACTTTGCGCTATTTTAATGTTATCCGCTTGTTCTAAAGATAATATAGTTCGTGTAACAGATGCATATGTTAATGCTACAATGGAAACAGAACCTGTTACTGGTAGAGATGATGTAGCGGATGATCCTTGTGTTTGGGTGCATCCAACAAACCCCTCATTATCCTTAATTATTGGAACCGATAANGACGAAAACTACCCGGGGCTTAGGGTATACAATATGGATGGTAATCAGGTTTTTACAACCAGCAATGAAAAGGCAAACAATGTAGATATTCGATATGGAATGAAAGTTGGATCTAATGCCTATGANATAGTTACAACAGGTCTGAGAGTCTCAAATACTCTAGGGGTTTATAGGGTTGATGGAAATTCTAAATCTTTANTATCAATAGCCGCTAGGAAAATAAGTCTTGGTATTGAAGCTTATGGTTCTTGTATGTATAAAGACATTGCAACAAATACTTTCTATGCAATTATCAATGATAAAGAAGGTAATGTTGAGCAATATAAATTATTTGACAATGGTTCTGGCAAAGTCGATGCAAAGCTTGTTAGGACATTAAAANTACCTGGGCAACTTGAAGGTTGTGTTGCTGATGATATTTTAGGTCACCTTTATCTTGGTGAGGAGGAAAATGGTATTTGGAAATATAATGCAAACCCCAATTCATCAGAAGAGGGTGTGTTAATTGATTCTATTGGTCCTAACCTTGCTGCTGATGTTGAAGGTTTAACGATTTATTATAGTAGTAAAACCACAGGGTATTTAATCGCATCTAGCCAGGGTGATAATACATATGCTATTTATACCAGAGAAGGTGATAACAAATTTATAGGTAGGTTTGCAATTGTAGATAGTGAAAATATCGATGGGACCAGTTCAACAGATGGAATAGATGTTTGCAATATGAGTCTAGGGAAAAACTTTAGCCAAGGTGCATTTATTGTTCAAGATGATGAGAATGATAAAGGTAAACAGAATTTTAAAGTAGTGCCTTGGGAGAANATAGCATCGTCATTTAATCCTCCANTATCAAATAATAATAAGTGGAGCATCCGGTACTAAACTATAGTAACTCATGAAGCTTACTTCAGCCCAGGCAACTATTCAGTTTTTAAATCAACAATACGTTGAAAGAGATGGAGAAGAACATAAGTTTATTAATGGCGTTTGGGGAATATTTGGACATGGAAATGTTGCGGGAATTGGAGAGGCTTTAGAACAAAATAGAGATCTAAAGCATTACCTGCCTCGCAATGAGCAAGGCATGGTCCACGCCGCAGTTGCGTATGCCAAACAACACAAAAGATTAAAAACGTATGCTTGCACTACATCTATCGGGCCAGGTGCAACGAATATGATTACAGCTGCTGCAGGAGCTACCATAAATAGATTACCAGTTTTATTGTTACCTGGTGACATTTTTAGTAGAAGAAATGTAGGTCCTGTTTTACAGCAACTTGAGCATACAAATTCTTTTGATGTTTCGGTAAATGATTGTTTTAAACCCGTAAGTGTCTTTTGGGATAGAATAAACAGACCAGAACAAATAATTACCTCTTTGGTAGAAGCAATGCGCGTGTTGACAAACCCAGAAAAAACAGGAGCTGTTACAATTTGCCTACCACAAGATGTTCAAGCTGAGGCTTATCATTATCCAGAAAACTTTTTTGAGAAAAAAGTTTGGTCAATCTCAAGAAACGTACCATCAGAAAATTCTTTAGCGAAAGCAGCTAGTCTTATTAAAAAATCATCAAGGCCTTTAATAATTGCTGGCGGTGGTATTATTTATTCAGATGCTGAAAATATGTTAAGTGCTTTTTGTAAAAACTCAGGTATTCCAATAACAGAAACTCAAGCTGGAAAAGGTTCGTTACCGTGGAACCATAAACAAAACTTAGGTGCGATAGGAGTTACAGGTACAAATGCAGCAAACCTGATGGCTCAAAAAGCGGACCTCGTCATATGCATTGGAAGTAGACTATCAGATTTTACTACTGCGTCAAAAACCCTTTTTAATAATAAAGATGTCAAATTTATAAGCATTAATGTTTCATCTTTTGACGCATATAAACACTCTTCNTTGTCNTTAGTTGGTGATGCAAANTCTTGTNTTGAAGATTTAAATAATAGGTTAAANAGTCAAGGTTTTACGGTTTCTCAAAAATATGAAAAAGAAATTATTACCCTAAAAGAGGCGTGGGATAAAGAAGTAGATAGAATATTCGATTTAAATAATGAACCTNAAATAAGTCAAGGTGAGGTTATAGGTATAGTATCAAATTTTATGGAAAAAGAAGATACAGTGGTTGGAGCGGCTGGTAGTCTTCCAGGNGATATGCATAAACTTTGGCGCACAAAAAACGGAAGCCAGTACCATATGGAATATGGTTATTCATGCATGGGCTATGAAATTGCTGGTGGTCTTGGAATACGGATGGCAAAAAAAGAGGGCGACGTTTTTGTAATGGTTGGAGATGGTTCTTATTTAATGATGAATTCAGAAATTGTAACAGCGGTACAAGAAGACCAAAAATTGATTATCATTTTAGTAAATAATCATGGTTTTGGAAGTATAAATAATCTTTCTTTAAGTCTCGGCAGTAAGGGTTTCGGAAACCAATATAAAAAAAGAGAAATAAATACGAATGATTACACCGGAGACAGGATACACGTTGATTATGTTGCGCATGCAAAATCTATGGGAATAGATGCAGTAAGGGTTCAAGAAAAAAATGAATTTGAGAATGCTCTAAATAAAGCCAGAAAAAATACCAACTCTATACTAATAGAAGTTTTAGTAGATAAAAATATACGCGTTCCGGGTTATGGTGCATGGTGGGATGTACCAGTTGCTGAAGTATCAGCATCTGAAAAAGTCAAAGAAGTCAGAGCACAATATGACCAACAAATAAAAAAAGAAAGAGATTTCTAACTTGTTAGATCAAAACATAAANCTTGGAATTGCTCCAATTAATTGGAGTAATGATGACATGCCTGAAATAGGTGGGGATTACACGCTCGATACTATCTTATCCGAAATGTCAGAAGCTGGATATAAGGGTACTGAAATAGGAAATAAATTTCCATCAAACGATAAAGACATAAAAAANATATTAAAAAAACATAATTTAGAACTTGCTTCTTCATGGCACTCTACATTTTTTTTATCACAGGACATTGACTCTCAATTAGAAAAAGTCAGACAAAAATGTTCACTTTTAAATAAAGCTGGAGCTAAANTAATTAACATTGCAGAATGCTCTAACTCTGTCCATGGTGAAATGAATAGTCCGCTTGNTTTAAAACCAGTATGTACTGAAAATGAGTATGATATTTTAGCAGAATCGTTAAATAAGGCTGGAGAAATCTGTAACTCTCTTGGAATGAATTTGGCATTTCATCACCATATGGGNAATTATATTCAAAATGAAATTGAAATAGAAACGTTGTTATCAAAGACTGATCCTTCCTCTGTTTATCTTTGCGCAGATACAGGTCACTTATATTTTGCTGGAGTAAATCCAATTACGTTTTTTGAAAAACATTTACAACGAATTAAACACATACATTTTAAAGATTTAAGGCTTCAAGTTCTCGAGAATATAAACTTTCAAAGTGAATCATTTTTAAAATCTGTTTTAAAAGGAGTCTTTACCGTTCCAGGTGATGGGGGTATTGATTTTGTTTCTATTGGCAATGTTATTAAAGCTTCGGGATATGAAGGTTGGATAATTGTTGAAGCTGAACAAGACCCAGCGATATACAACCCGCTTGAGCTTGCAATATCATCAAAAAAATATCTTGATAAAATTTGGAGTAATTAAATGGATCAAAAAACAAAAATGCAACAAACATCAGACTTTGGTTCTGATTGGTGGAACGATTCAAATGACCATGTTGAACTTCAACATGCTTTTGATGAGGGAGCAGTAGGCGCTACATCCAACCCGGTAATTACTTTTAACAGTGTAAAAAACCATCCAGAATTTTGGATGCCTGTAATAGATGATATGATTTCAAAAAATCAACAAGCATCAGAAGACGATATTTTATGGCTATTGTGCGATGAGGTTGGTCAAAAAGCCGCGAAAATTTTGCTACCNGTCTACGAAAAGACAAATAAACAAAAAGGAAAACTATCTTTACAGGTAAACCCTAAATACTATAGAAATGCAGAAGCAATGTTTGAACAGGGAAAATATTTAGCATCCCTTGCACCAAATATTGCAATCAAATGTCCTGCTTTGCCTGCAGGAATTAANGCTATGGAAATGCTTACAGCNNTCGGTATAACNGTAAATGCTACAGTTAGNTTTACNGTNCCACAAGCTGTTCAAGTNGCTGAGGCTATTGAAAGAGGCCTTGNNCAGGCTNAGGAAAATGGAATANATACGAAAAATGTAACACCGTATGTTACAATNATGGTTGGNAGNATTGATGACCATTTAAAAAGAATAAGAGAATCNAAGGGAATTGANATNGANCCTAAAACAATNGANTGGGCTTCAATAGCNATATTTAAAAATGCNTATTCTATTTTTAAAAAGAAAAATTNTAAATCTAAACTCTTAGCNGCNGCNTTTCGATGTGACTTACATTGGAANGAAATTGTTGGGGGTGATATAGTTATAAGTATGCCTTATGAGTGGTGGAACAAGTTTAATGACTCAGACATTGAGGTTAAAAATAGAGTTAATAAACCAGTTGACGAAAACATTATGAATGTTTTAAGAAGTAATTTTGATGATTTTAATAAAGCTTATAATGAAGATGGTATGAATACAGATGAGTTTGAATCTTTTGGTGCTTGTGTCCATACTATGAAAACATTTTTAGAGGGGTATGATGAATTTATTGCTTTGATTAGAAGCAGAATGATAGGAAAATAGGATATGACATTGATAGCGCCACATCGTAATGGTTTTAAATCGGGAACCAACTCCTATGTTGAAACTCAGGGTAAAACCGGGATGGATTTTGATATTTTCATTGCAGCTGAAAATGAAAGTTTTGAACTAAAAGATGATGAAAAAGAAATTGCTATCATTGTGATAGAAGGAAAGGGAGAAATAGAATTTCAAGGGGAGACTATAAAATTCGATCGTCCTAATTGGATTGATTGTGACCCCACAGTTGTGCATATGAGTCCTGGGGAAAGTGTTAAAATAAGATCTAAAACGCAATCTCGGTTCTCAATAATTAAAACAGCGAACAACGAAAAATTTAAAGGAAAAATTTACTTACCGAATGATATAGACACTGAACACAGAGGTAAAGATCAATTAGATGATACCTGTTATAGGTTAGTTCGTTTAGCTTTTGATGATACTATTTCTCCAAAAGAAGCAAAGCTTGTCATCGGGGAGGTTTTAAATTTTCCAGGAAAATGGAGTAGTTATCCACCTCATCATCATCCGCAATCTGAACTCTATTATTATGAGCTTTCACCAGGTTGGGGATATGGACATGGAGAGTTAGGAGAAGAGGT
>PAEL01000105.1 GCA_002700775.1 Gammaproteobacteria bacterium
CGAATAAACTTCTGAAAAATCTACTCCATTATCACTTACACCAATAGAGGCAGTTTGACCATAGGCCCCATCAAAATATGAATCAAAATTTAATATAACGCTTGCAGCTCCGCTAACATTTAGCATGGGCGTAACCATATAATCTAAACTACCATCTGCGTCCGGCGCTGGGCCGTAGGCAGGGTCGAGCTGGGCATCATCATTCGAACACATGTAACTTGTGTGAGCTGGAACTGCCCACCATTCACTATCACAACTATCTGTAAGAAACCAGCCTACTGAGTTATTAGATGAAAGAGTCCAAGAATCTGGAATTCCATCTTCAAAATCTTCAGTTATGTTATCTGGTATAGGGCCCGATGGCGGGTTCCATGATAATTCAACATAGGCATCCTGCCCATCAATAGCTTGCAAGTTAGAAGGCTCTTCAATATACCCCGGGTAAACTGCTACCGTACCAGAATCAGCCGCCGCTATCCAATAACTACCACCAACACCATCTGTTACGAGAATGTTTTCCATAAAAACAGAAACAGAATCAGCATATGCATTATTTACGATTTCAAAAGTTGCTGAAAGTACCGGTCCTGTACCTGGTGCCAGGTTGACATTATCAGAGCTAAAGAGAATAATCCGTGAAGTGTCACCATTATTAATATTATTAAAATCAGCAGAAAATTCTGCGGTTCTTGCTGTTGTAGCAACGGAGACTAAACTTAAATAGTTTGGACTATCTTTAACATCAAATTGAACGCCTCCAACGGCTCCTGTATTGTTCATACTAAAATCAATAGAAACGGTTTCACCAACATCTCCTGTGGAAGTGGAACCACTTAAATATACTACATCACCAATCGTAAGGTTTCCAGATGACGATTGAGCAGTGAGTACTTCACCTTCTCCATCGCTTACAATTAAATTTTTTAATTTAATTTCAAGGACAGCAGACAATACGTCTGATCCTCCAAAGTGAAGATTAAGAACTCTAGAATCTGTACTTGGATTTAAGCCGTTTGGATCACTCCCATTATAAAATACTACTCTTGAATTACCATTATTTAACGAACTGTAGGCAGCTGAAAAACTAGAAGCATCTCCCACAGATGAAACACCTGATAACGTAACCATGTTAGGACTTACTGAGACATCAAATTGAACTCCACCAACATTATTATTCGGGTTTGAGATTAAGATAGGAACAATGATTTCATCTGTGTAACCAGCAAATGAAGTGTCTACTATTGCTATCTCAACATCCTGCGATTTGATGAAAGAGAAAACAAGCGCGAAAAACAAAAGCGCATTATTAAAATATTTTAACATTAAAACTACCTCCGAAATGAAATTTTTGATTGCACATGAAATACAATTCTATCAACTTAGGTTATAATCTAAGACTCTATACTGAAAAATAGTAAGCATTAAATGGTAAAACTTGCCCCTACCATATTAAGATAAAGCATCTTCAATATCTGCAATTAAATCATCGATGTGCTCAATACCTACAGCAAGTCTTAATAGTTCTGGAACTAAGTCCATCTCAGCTTTAACATCCACTGGGACGTCAGCATGAGTCATAAAATACGGAACAGACATAAGACTCTCTACCCCACCCAAACTTTCTGCTAGTGAAAATAAAGTTATTTTCTTTATAAAGTCTTCCATCTCATTCTTTGAGTGAAAAACGATAGAAACCATACTACCAAATATAATGTCTCCATGAGGCGTAATTTGCTGTTTTTTTGATATACTGTTTTGAGGGTGAGATTCTAAGCCTGGATAAATTGTTTTAGCAATTTTTGAATTAGACTCGAAATACTTTGCAATAACCATAGCATTATCTGACGCTTTTTGAACTCGCATCCCCAATGTTTTAACAGACCTTAAGAGGAGCCAAGCATCAAAAGGACTTGGAATAGCCCCTCCTGATTTTTGAATAAAATGTAATTTATCTGACAACTCTTTATCCTTGGCAACCAAAACACCACCAAGTACATCGCTATGCCCACCAATAAATTTTGTTGAGCTATGCATAACACAATCTGCACCTTGCTCAATTGGACGTTGCCCAAAAGGACTCATAAATGTATTATCAACAGCAAATTTTATATTTCCTTCTTTACATATGCTTGAAACCGCAGCAATGTCAGTTACTTCAAGCATGGGGTTTGTAGGTGTTTCAATGAAAACCCACTTGGTTTCTGGCTTGATTGCATCTTTAATATTTTGCGTATCCGTTGTATCAACAAAATCAAATTTCAGGCCATGATTGCTTAACACTTGAGTGGTCATTCGATATGTACCACCATAAACATTTCTAGAAATTATTATATGGTCACCTTGCTTTAGGTGTTGTAACAATGCCGTAGTTGCAGCCATACCGCTAGAAAATGCAATTGCATCATAGCCACCCTCTAAAGCAGCTATATTTTTCTCCAGCCTTTCGCGAGTTGGATTAGTGCCTCTTGAATAATCAAAACCTTTATTTTCACCAATTCCATCTTGGACATAAGTAGATGTTAGGTGAATTGGTGGGGAAATAGCTCCGGTTGAAGGATCAGGCCTGTTACCAACATGAATGGCGTTAGTTTCAAATTTATTTTCTTTTGACATAATCTATACCTCAGTATAACCTTGATTTAAATATTGCTGCAATTTTTTATATTTAATTTGAATCTTTTCTCCACTAGGAGATTGAACATTTATTTTCTCATTTCTTCCGATTTTTTTATCTACAGTCACTGGAGTCGTTGGTTTTTTTTGACTCGCACTACTTGCCGGTTGCCCAACAAATCCCATTCCCGTGGTGTCTTGGTGTTCTGCCTTAACATTTCTTACACTATTTGAGGATAACGATGGAGCTTGATCCATTCCTTGTAATTGAGTACGGAAAATTCTTTGAGCAGTAACTGCATTCATATCTTTCATCATTTCTTGAAACATTCCAAAACCCTCAGATTTGTATTCTAATAAAGGATTTTTTTGTCCATAGGCTCTAAGATTTATACCTTCTCTTAGTTGATCCATAGCATATAAGTGATCTTTCCATTTTTCATCTATTGTTCTTAGAATGACAAATCTTTCAAAACCCCTGATAACCTCAGGTGATACTAACGACTCTCTCACTTTATAGACAGACTCTGCTTCACTAGTGACCCAATCGATAAATTCATCCGAATTAATATCTTCTTTGCCTAGCTCTGAAATTAATTTTTGATGACTAACATCAACTAATAAATGAGTAGCAAAATTATTGCGAATTAAATCCCAATCCCAATCGACCATAGAATCATTAATTGCATTTGAATCAATTTCATCAACGATATAATCTTCAATAACCTGCATAACCGTTTCTCTCATATTTTCTCCAGAAAGGGCCTGACTCCGCAGGTCATAAACAACCTGTCTTTGTTGGTTCATCACATCATCATACTCAAGCAAATGTTTTCTTACACCAAAATTTCTTACTTCAACTTTTTTCTGAGCATTTCCAATAGCTCGAGTAATCATCCCAGCTGTAATTACCTCGCCTTCTTCAATACCCATTCTGTCCATGATACTCGCTACTTTATCTGAACCAAATAATCTCATCAAATCATCTTCAAGAGATAAATAAAAGACTGAGGAACCTGAGTCACCTTGCCTACCTGCTCTACCTCTTAATTGCAGATCAATTCTTCTAGAATCATGTCGCTCCGTTCCAAGAATATGTAAACCACCTGCTTCCTGAACGCCATCGCCAAGTTTAATATCTGTTCCTCTTCCAGCCATATTAGTAGCAATAGTCACTGCCCCTTTTTGACCAGCTCTAGCAACAACTTCAGCTTCTTTTTCATGCTGTTTTGCATTTAAAACACTGTGCGGAATATTTTTTCTTTTTAACATCCTGGCTATAAGCTCAGATGTCTCAACGGCTATAGTCCCAACAAGTACTGGTTGTCCACGGTGATGCGCATCTACTATTTCATCAACGACAGCGTTATATTTTTCTCTTTTTGTCTTATAAACTAAATCATCTCTGTCATCTCTTTGAATATCACGGTGAGTTGGAATGACCACAACCTCTAATCCGTATATTGAACCTAATTCCTCAGCCTCTGTCTCAGCAGTACCTGTCATACCAGAAATTTTGTCATAAAGCCTAAAATAGTTTTGAATCGTAATCGTTGCTAATGTTTGCGTCTCCCTCTCAATTTTAACGCTTTCTTTTGCCTCGAGGGCTTGATGCAAGCCATCCGAGTACCTACGCCCCGCCAATATTCTCCCAGTGAACTCATCTACAATCAACACTTTACCGTCCTGAACAACATATTCAACGTCTTTTTCATACATTGTGTAAGCTCTCAGAAGCTGATTAAAATTATGAATTTGTCCGCTCCTTTGAGCATGGAATTGATGAGCTTTCTCCTTTTCTATTTCTTTTGCGCTATTGTCCAGATCTTGTTTTTCATCTATTTCCAATAAGAGCTCCCCTATATCAGGAATGATAAAAGTTTCTGGGCTATTTGGGGCTAAAACATTTCGCCCTTTTTCAGTGATATCCATAACATGCGATTTTTCATCAACAGAAAAATATAAGTCGTCATCTACTTCATGTAGTTTTTTGTCTCTTATGTAATCAGACTCTACGCTTTGAGATAATTTAAGCGTACCTGGTTCTTGAAAAATCTTCATAACCTGCGGATGCTTAGGCAGAGCCCGCTTAGCCTGTAATAATTTTAACCCTGCTTTTTCTTTGTCCGATTCTAATAATTCTTTTACGTCTTTAATTAATTCTGATACTAAAATGTTCTGTTTTCTAACAAGGTTTTGGACATCGGGCTTTAATTTAACAAACGTGTCATCAACTGGCGCATCAACAGCTCCCGAAATAATCAAAGGAGTCCTAGCTTCATCAATTAAAACACTATCCACTTCATCTACCACAGCAAAAGCGTAATCTCTTTGACACAACTCATCTGGGTGAAGCGCCATATTGTTTCGAAGATAATCAAAACCAAATTCGTTATTTGTTCCGTACGTTATGTCACAAGCATACATTTCGCGACGTTTAACATTATCCATTGAGTTCAAAATAAACCCTACTGTTAAGCCTAGTCTTCTATAAACCTCGCCCATCCATTCCGCATCTCTTTGCGCTAAATAATCATTGACAGTAATAACATGCACACCTCTACCAGTTAGTGCATTTAAGTAGATTGGCATTGTAGCAACAAGCGTTTTGCCTTCACCTGTTTTCATTTCAGATACCTTACCATTGTGAAGTACCATCGCACCTAATAATTGGACATCATATGGTATCATATTCCATTCTTCATTCTGGCCTGAAACCCTAAAAGTTTGCCCCACCATTCTTCGGCAGGTCTCTTTAACCATTGCAAAAGCTTCCACCATAACGTCATCTAAAGCTTTTTGTTCTGCTTCTAGTATTTTTTTCTTTAATTCATTACCATCTAAATCATTTTCATATTTCGCCTTAGCATCTTCTCTGGCTTGATTAACTAAATTTTTTAATTCTAATGTCCTATCTACAAGATCTTGATCAGACTTAGNTTCAAGCCCATCATAAAAATCATTGATATTTTGTACAATTGGAAATATTTTTTTTATGTACCGGGTGGAACTAGTTCCAAAAATCTTCTTTAAAAACATTTAATTCTTCTCGTTATAATTTTTATAAATCGTATCTAAAATACCGTTGACGAAGCTCGAGCTTTCTTCAGTACTATATTCTTTTGCTATTTCAACCATTTCACTTATGGTCACTTTAGGTGGTACGTCGCTAATATGATAAATTTCACTTACACCCATTCTAAGAAGAATTTTATCAAGAATAGCTACTCTTCCATATTCCCAGTTTTGGAGACAATCTGTGATTAAATCATCAGCCCATGACTTTTTTTCAACAACACAATGAAATAATTCCTTCATGTATTCATCTTCCTCAGAATCATTAAATGACTGATCATATAATTCAAGTATGTCAGTTGGGTAACCATTATTTATTTCGAGAGCATAGAGTGCCTGCATGGCGTATTCCCTAGCTTTACGCCTAGGATGTTTTTCAATGGTTTTTTCCATCATATTCATTTTAATGGAACGACCCACCCAAACGGGTCTTCAATATTTTCATATTGTATGTCAATAAGTTTGTCTCGTATTTTTTTTGTCATGGAAGCGTTGTAATCAGTCTCAAATTGAACTTTGTTATTTTTATAATTAATACTCCCAGCTGGGGCAACAACAGCAGCTGTTCCAGTAAAAAAAACCTCATCACCATTTAATAAATCTTCAACAGTGACATCTTCCTCATACACTTCTAAATCAAATAATTCTCGAGCTACCTTAATAGTTGAATCTCTAGTAATTCCGGGAAGAATAGATCCTTGTAAAGCAGGTGTTTTTAAAACATTACCCTTAAGAACAAAAACATTTGCCGATCTCGCCTCATCAATAATATTTTCATCTGAAGAATTTAGGAAAATAACTTCATCAAATCCATCCATTGTAATTTCTTTGTATGGTAGCAATGTTCCTGCATAATTACCAACCGCTTTTGCAAAACCAATGCTTTTTGTTGCAATCCTATGATATTTATCTGTTAGAATAGTATCTAACATTTTTAAGCCTGATTTAAAGTACGATCCTACAGGAGTCGCATAAACTAAGAAAGTATAATTATTTGAAGCTTTTACACCTAGCATAGGCCCATCTCCATAGGCTAAAGGCCTAATGTAAAGACTCCCTTGATCTTGAGTTGGTAAAAAATCGGAATTATCTTTTACCACTTCTTGCACCGCATTTAAAAACAACCCCTCAGGCAATTGAGGAATACATAAACGCTCTGAAGATGAAGCAAATCTTGCAGCATTTTCTTCAATTCTAAAGCCGACTACTCTGTCTTTGGAAGTTCGATACGCTTTAGTTCCTTCAAAAATTCCTTGACCATAGTTCAATATTGTAGATGCCGGTGACATACTTACGTCACCATATGGAATTAATCCTTCAACCTGCCATTTCTCTTCCGCTGTATAAATAGCTTTAAACATACTTTTGGTTTCATGAGCATAAAAACCAAGGTTATCCCAATCTATGTCTTTTTTGTTCATCATAATTTTTCAATTATCATAGCAGATGCCTCTCCGCCACCAATACAGAGCGTTGCTAAGCCAAGATTTTTATCATACTTACCTAAAGAATGAATGAGAGTTGTCAATATTCTTGCTCCTGAAGCACCGATTGGATGGCCCAATGCCACCGCACCGCCGTGAATGTTAACTCTAGTTTCATCTAGTTCAAAGTCTTCAATGGCTGACATGGTAACAGCTGAAAAAGCTTCATTTATTTCCCATATATCTATATCATTTTTCTCTAACCCTGATAAGCTTAATATTTTTTTAATGACTTGACTTGGTGCAGTTGTGAACCATTCCGGCTCATGAGCAAAAGAACAATGAGAAACAATTTTCGCCAAAGGTTTTAAATTATATTTTTTTACATTTTCTTTAGACATTAAAGTAATTGCGGCCGCACCATCATTTAGCTTTGATGCATTTGCAGCTGTAATAGTGCCGTTTTTCTCAAAAACAGGCTTTATTTTAGGAATTTTTTCAAATTTAGCTCTTCCTGGTTCTTCATCTCTTTCTACTAAATCAACAGAAACTAATTCACTTTCAAAAGAGCCATCAGATATAGCATTTTGTGCACGTTCATAAGATCTTACCGCAAAACGATCTTGTTCTTCTCTCGAGTACCCTTTTTTTGAAGCTAGCATTTCAGCGCAACTTCCCATGTGCATATCATTATATGCATCCCATAATCCATCATGAACCATACTGTCTAACATTTTATTGTGGCCAATTTTAGTAAGATTCTTCGTCACAAGTAACGGCGCATTTGACATGCTCTCCATGCCGCCTGCTATGATTGCATGAGCACCCTGAGATTTAATAGCACTATCTGCTAGCATTACTGCTTTTAATCCAGAACCACACATCTTATTTATTGTTAAACATTCAATATTTTGATGCAAGCCGGATAATAAAGCTGCTTGCCTGGCTGGGGCTTGACCTAGCCCGGCAGATAGAACGTTACCCATGATGACCTCGTTATATTCATTTTTTACAACTTCTACACTATTTGTCAAAGCCTTTATAACCTCAGCGCCTAATTTAGGCGCAGAAGATGATGATAATTGCCCACCAAAAGAGCCAATCGGCGTTCTTAGCGCACTTACGATGTAAGATTCATTCTTCATATCTTAATCCCCATTTTTTAAATCATTCGCGTCATAAGCAACTATGATTTTTTTCACTAATGGATGTCTAACAATATCCGAATCATTAAAATATGTAAAACCGATACCTTCGACATCTTGTAAAATCTTTTTAGCTTGAATTAATCCAGAAAGTTTATTTCCGGCTAGATCTATTTGCGTTGTGTCACCATTAATAATTGCTTTAGACCCTATTCCTAATCTTGTGAGAAACATCTTCATCTGCATTGCCGTACTATTCTGAGCTTCATCAAGGATTATGAATGCATTGTCGAGTGTACGACCTCTCATGTAAGCCAAAGGGACGATTTCAATATTTTTATTTTCAATTAATACTCCTAATTTTTTTTTCGGTAACAGAGCATCCAATGCGTCATAAAGAGGGGATAGATAAGGATCTACTTTTTCTTTTAAATCACCAGGCAAAAAGCCTAGGTTTTCTCCTGCTTCAACTGCAGGGCGGCAAAGGATTATTCTATCAACTTTATTCTCTTCCAAAGAAGATAGTGCAAAAGCCATCGACAAAAATGTCTTACCAGTTCCCGCTGGACCAATACCAAAAGCTATATCATTTTTAATAATGTTTTCTAAAAAAGAAACTTGGCCTTGTGTGCGAGGACCAATTATTCCCTTACGACTTTTATATACAATATTATTTTTATTTATTGTTCCATTTAAGTTAGTGCTACCTGTTTTAATTAGTTTAATTAAACTACTTACATCAGTAGAATGCAAAGCTCCTTTACTAGATAAGGTTCCGCTCATTTCTTTAAAAAGACTGTCAACTTTTTCAATGTCATCATCAATCCCATTAATTGATAAACGACCACCTCTTGCTGAGATAGAGACAGGTATACTTGACTCTATTAGTTTAATGTGCTCGTCCCCTATGCCAAGCATATCAGCTAATTCAATTGATTTTAGTTCTATAATTTTTTCCATATATTGGAATAACATCGTAATTTTATATCTGTAAATTTACACATTTCAATGGTTTAATACTCAACAATGAAATTCATTCTTTTCTTTTATAAACTCTCAATATTAATGCTCTGCTTATTTCATTCATGGCAATGCAGCAACCAAAAAATAGAATTAGATCACGCTCAGTCTCAAAATATAGATTTTCTTATTGCGCAAGCTAAAATGCTCTGGGAACAGAGATCTGATTCGTCTGCTGTGAAAAATGCAAATCACATTCTAGGACTAGCATATGATGTTGAACAAAATAATCCTGAAATTTTAGATCTCTATAGTAAATCTCTTTTTTTTCAAGGCATGTTCTTAGAAAAAGATAGTAAGATTAAAGATAGCCTGTTTTTAAAAGGATCTGAAATTTCAAAAATAGCTGTTCTAACTAATCGCGCATTTACACAAAAATTAAACAATATGATTGGTGATTCAAGTTTTAGAATTTTATCTACTCTATCAGAAGCGCCTAAAGAGCTGGTTCCTGCAATGTATTGGTGGGCCACAAATAAGTTATGGTACTTGAATAATAAAGCAGCCATTGAACGTATAAACCATAGAGAATTATTAGAAGTAATTATGCATAGAATAATTTCGCTTGAACCTGATTTTGAGCAAGGGGGAGCATATAGATTCTTCGGAGTCTTTTATAGTCGAATTCCTGGTGTAGAGTTAAATCAGTCAAAAATTTATTTTGAAAAAGCGATTACATCAGCTGAAAATTATTTTGGTAATAAAGTTCAAAAATCAGAATTTTATTATCAGAAAGCTGAAGACAAATCTTCTTTTTTAACTCTGCTTAAATCAGTAATAAACCTTGATTATTCTATTTATCCAGAAATAATGGCAGAAAATATGTTTTACCAAGAAAGAGCCAAATTACTCCTCAAGCAACAAGACACTTTATTTGAATAAACTGAGTAACTAGAAAATGATAAAAACATCAATAATAAAATTATATACCTTAATGTTTCTTTTAACCTTTTCATCCGCTTTGTATGGTCAATCAGATAACTACTTAAAACGAGCAATATCAGCAATGGAAGTTGGCTTATTTGAAGAATCATTAAAGCAGCTTAATAATGCACTTAAAAATGAACCGAAAAATGCCCAAATTTATAAATTGAAAGCTCTTCTTTACGAAGCCTTATCAGAAAATGAAAATTCAATTCTTGCTTGGAAAGATTGTATTCGATACGCAAAAGATCAAGAAATAATTAATGAAGCCAATGTACATTTAGAATACTTAAATGGATTTTAACTTGTTTAAAAACAAATTAATACTTTTTGTAATGATATCTTTAACTGTAGGGTGTTTTGATGCTCCAGCAATAAATGAAAACTATAATTTTGACCTAGTAAGTGTTATGAATCTTGATAAGATATCTGACCATGTAAATAAGCCTGGCTCAGGACAAATAATGGAAGATAACATATCGTTTATGTTCATGAAAAATGGTTTCAACGTATCTCAACTAAACAATAATAAAACAGTGATAAACCTCAATAATAAAGGTAAAAAAATACTCACGTTATCGTGCACATTAACTGATTATACAGATAGAGAGACCATTCTAATTCCCTATCGGCATGAAGATAAAGGTACGATTGAAACTACGATCACTCAATCGTCGGCATCGAGCGGTAATGAAAAAAATGCTATTGCAACAACATCTACCACTACCACAACTGACGGCGGCTCAATCCAAGAAAGCGGAAAAATTGAATATACACAAGCTAGAGTGGGAGTAATACTAAAAATCAAAGATGAAGAGACCGGACTTTTAGTTTGGACTCACTCTTATTGGTATAGTGGAATAGAATTATCAAGCACAACACAAGTATGTGCAAAAAATTCCGTTGGCTTAATAAGTAAACTATTTAATAATTGATTAGTTACTGTCTAGCTTTAGCCCTAGATCTTTGAGCTGATTATTATCGACA
>PAEL01000106.1 GCA_002700775.1 Gammaproteobacteria bacterium
GCGGACCAACAGCGGCTTGCCTGCTTCCGATAAGCCAATTAATTGGTCAGCCGGATAATGTTTCCCAGTGTAGCTACACTCAAGATGAGTTACAAAGGTAGGGACTTCGCCGGGAGTCACGTTGAGTAGGGAGGGCATGGCATTTTCCTTTAAACTATGGTTTTGATATGCATCGACGTTTATCTTTTACCGAACGCTTGATTGTCTGTGGTATCTTATCATTTATAAATTATTCTTAATTGTAATGACTAATAATCGATAGGAGAAAGTTATGGGGCTTCGAGCGTCCGGCTGGTGTGTTGTTATTTGTTTAAGTGCTTTGGCGGCGTGCAACGACCAAAGTGGAAATGGCGCAGCGTCTCTCCCAGCACCCCTCCCAGAACTTGGGAGTTTCGGTATAGACCTAAGCTATCAGGACTCTGATACTGCCGCGGGGGATGATTTTTTTCAGTTCGCGAGTGGTCAGTGGTTAAACTCTTTTGAGCTGCCAGATGATCGAAGCAATTACGGCGCATTTAATGTGCTGAGGGATCGGTCAGATGAGAGGGTGGTGAACATAATTGAAGAGCTTGGCAGCAAGGAGCCGGAGGCTCTGTCGTTAGAGGGGAAGATAAGTAATTACTATAATAGTTTCATGGATACAGAAACTCTTGATGAAAAGGGAATCACGCCATTGATACCTTCGTTGAGTCGTATCGCAGAGGTTGTCACCACGGAAGCCCTTACCAAGATATTTGGCGGGTCGCAACGTGAAGGGACGGCCAGCCCCTTTAGCTTCTATGTGGGAGCGGATAGGTCCGATCCTGACCGACATCAACTGGTATTGTCGATCGGCGGTCTTGGCCTCCCGGACCGCGATTACTATTTGCTTGATACTGATGAATTTGAAGTCACGCGTGGTGAGTATGTGGCTCATATTGAGAGGATGTTGGGCTTTGCAGACGTCGCAGATGCTGGTTCGAAGGCCGCTGCAATATTGGGACTAGAGACGAAGATCGCCGAGCTTGTGTGGCCTCGATCACAGCGACGGAATAGAGACCTCACCTACAACCCGATGAGCTATGTTGATTTTGTTGAAGAGTATCCTGGTTTTGATTGGGATGCTTATTTTTCCGCTGCTGGGATAGAAAATCTTGAATCGCTAAATGTGTCTTACCCTAGTGCGATGGCTCCACTCATTGCGTTGATCAGTGAGACTGATATTGATGACTGGGTCAGTTATGTGACGTATCACCATATTTCGAGTAATGCAGACTTATTATCAACCGAGATCAATCAAGAAAATTTTTATTTTTATTCGACGATTCTAAACGGTGTGCCCGAGCAGCGTGAGCGCTGGGAGCGGGCTGTTGCAAAAGTCGGATCGTTGGGTGGCCTCGGCGAGCCGGTCGGTCAAGTCTATGTGCAAAAACATTTTCCTGAGTCTGCAAAAGAAAAAATGGAACAATTGGTTGAAAATCTAAGAGTTGCTCTTGAACAAAGCATTGGTGAGCTGGACTGGATGGGAGAAGAAACCAAAGCCGAGGCAAGATTAAAACTTAATTCTTTTCGGCCTAAAATTGCGTACCCCAATGAGTGGCGCGATTTCACTGAGGTTCAGATTTCGAAAGACGATCTCTTTACAAATAGTTTAAGGCTGCGAGAGTTTAATTACGAGGATGAAATTAACAGGCTCGGTACAAAAACTAATCGCGAAGAGTGGGGGATGACTCCTCAGACTGTCAATGCCTATTACAATTCTGCGTTTAATGAGATTGTTTTTCCGGCCGGTATTTTACAGCCTCCATTTTTCGATCCTGCGGCAGACATGGCGGTGAACTATGGCGGTATTGGCGCAGTGATCGGTCACGAAATGGGCCATGGCTTTGACGACCAGGGTTCAAAATCAGATTATCAAGGCATTCAGCGAAATTGGTGGACCGACCAAGATCGAGCCAATTTTGAAAAGCTCACATCCGCGTTAGCCGCACAATACGACAATTTTGAGCCTGTTCCCGGCTACTTTGTTGATGGGAATTTCACTTTGGGCGAGAACATTGGAGACGTCGGTGGGCTCTCGATCGCATACAGGGCTTATAAGATTTCACTTGATGGTGCTGAGGCGCCGATCATCGACGGATTTACGGGCGATCAACGTTTCTTTTTAGCATGGGCACAGGTATGGCGACAAAAGATTCGCGATGGCGCCTTGATCCGTCGCCTAACAGCAGATCCGCATTCTCCCGCTGAGTATCGGGTCAACGGAGTGGTGCGCANCTTTGACGAATGGTACGAGGCGTTTGATGTCACGTCCGATGACGCTCTTTATCTCCCTCCTGAAGAGAGGGTTCGTATCTGGTAAGCGAATAATCAGGCGGTTAAGTCCTGACCGGCTATGCCGAGTTTTAGTAATGACTTTGGATACAGCAGGTATTACTATGACGTAAAATAATAAAAACAAATAATAAAAACAAATAATAATATTAATAAAATCGAGGAGTTAAATATGCAGATCAAGAACTTTGCTGTATTTCTGTTGAGTGTGGCGTTACTAATTGGCGCTGTGAACCCATCAATTGCCCAAGATCAGCCCACGCCGGAGCAAATAGCTGCCTCAGCGGCCGACACCCGCCAGTCTGTCTTCAAGTTATTGCTTTTTTATCTTAGGCCCTTGGTTGGAATGGCACAGGGCGCACCATTCGACGCAGCTGTTGCTGAAATGAACGGTCGACGAATAGCGGCACTGGCGCCAACTATTCCTCATGTTTTTGTTGAGGACACGCGTGCTTTTGATGTGGAAACGGAGGCGCTGGATGTCATCTGGGAAGATGCTAGCGGCTTCGCAGCGAAGGCTCAGGCTCTGGTGGATAATGCTTCGGCTTTCGCAGAGGCTGCTTCGACCGGTGATCGGGGTCAGACACTGGGCGCGTTCCGCGCTCTAGGCGGATCTTGTGGTGACTGCCACGACAATTTTCGAGTCGATACCGACTAAATCGATCAGAAATTTGGTTAATACTCGGGCGCTAGGTCAAAGCTTAGGCCCGAGATTTTTATCGTAAAGGGATTGGTTTTAAAATTTTCTTGATTTATTTTTGCGTTGTGGCTTTTATCAATGACTAACCTAAGAGTGATCGATTAATTTACAGAGCTTGCTGATGTCGGAAGAAGATAAGACTGACAAAATTGCTCAGGATCACTTGAGCGATCCATCTCGAAGAAGCCTTTTAAAAGGAGCCGGCTTGATGGGGGCCGCAGCTGTCGGCGCGGCTGCCACTGGCAATGTTATTGCCGCCGACAGTCCTCCCAAAGAAAATAGTTTTAAGACCTCGGTCCACTCGGAGGCTTTAGAGGTGCTCACTGCGGTTGAGGCTGAGACCCTAGAGTCCATTTGCGACTGTCTCATTCCGTCGGATGAAGATGGTCCTGGCGCGAAGGAGGCAAGAGCGGTCCACTATATTGACAAGTCACTAGCGAGCCATAACCTTTCCGTGCGACAAAACTATATGATAAGCCTGAGCGCCATCAACGATTTTTCGCGTGAGGTCGGCGGGGACGTGTTTTATCGGTTGGATCGGCAACATCAGAACTCGATACTTGAGGCAGTTGAAGCCAATGAGGTTCCTGGACTCGTACCGAGTGCTGCTGATTTTTTTAGTATGGTCCGAAGTCATACGATCGATGGTACGTTCTGTGATCCCTACTATGGCGGAAATAGAAATTTCGTCGGCTGGGATTTACTTCGTTATCCTGGAATACGGTTGGGTGCCTCAGAGGCAGATGTGCTGAAGGGTTCACGACTAGCTCCCACTCATAAGTCAGCCTACGACCATGATACTTACACAAAGCTTGCTGGCGACATTGACACGAGTGGCGCCTCCTCAGTGGGCGGTGGATAAGCTTGGCCACTCGGCTCGCTAAGACGGATGTGGTTATCGTTGGTATGGGTGCAACCGGCGGCGTTGCGGCGTTGCCATTGACTAATGCCGGTCTAAAAGTCATTGGCCTTGAGGCAGGAGGGTGGCTGTCACCCCGCGACTTTGCTCCGGATGAGTTGCGTAATGGCTCGCGAAATTGGCCGCAATCAATTCAAAAAGCAGCGCAAGAGGCGCCGACAGTGAGGCCCTCAAGCGATAAAGAGTCGAAACAAGGTGGACACCCGATGATGAACGCTGTCGGGGGGACATCAATGCATTATTGGGCCCAGAGTTGGCGGCTGAATCCGTGGGACTTCAGCGTGGTCACTGAAACCCGCAATCGCTATGGCGTTGATAGAATTCCATCGGGCAGCACGGTTGAGGATTGGCCGTTCGGGTACGATGAGCTAGAGCCATATTACGAGAAGATAGAATATACGGTCGGAGTCTCCGGTCAGGCCGGGAATTTGCAGGGTAAGAAAATTTCGGGCGGAAATATTTTTGAGGGCGAACGTAGGCGCGATTACCCCATGAAGCCGCTACGAAGCTCGCCATTCACGACACAAATGGATACTGCTGCACGCAGATTGAATTGGGATCCCTTTCAGGGGCCAGCGGCAATTACAACTGAATTATTTGACGGAAGGCCGCCATGCCAGTACCACGGCTTTTGCAATAAGGGTGGCTGCCATGTTCAGGCAAAAAGTTCGACGGCGGTCACGGCTATTCCTAAGGCATTGGATACCGGGAACCTTGAAGTTGTAACATTTGCGAGAGTTACTGAAATAGTTGTCGATGATTCGGGTCGAGTTTCAGGAGTTAATTATCTGAAGGGGAATGAGAGCTTTTTCCAACCCGCAGAAGTGGTCCTATTAGCAAGCTATGCCTACGAGAATGTCCGCTTACTTCAGCTCTCAAAGTCGCCAGCGTTTCCTAATGGTTTGGCAAACAATTCAGGCCAGGTCGGGCGTCATTATTTTAGCCATCACCAGGGGGCTCCGGTGACCGCTTTGTTTGAAAGAGATCTTCATAATTGGTATGGGTTGCCTGCGCAAGGGGTTGCGATCGATAATTGGGCAGACGACAATTTTGATCATTCTCAATTGAATTTTATTGGCGGTGCTAATCTTTGGGTTCACACAGATCGCAGGCCGATAAGCGCAGCGAAGATGTCGACATTTGGGAAAACATCGTCGGCTTGGGGCTCGGATTGGAAGTCTTTTATTATGAAGAATGCTGACCGAACTAATACAGCTTATATACAGAAGACTACCCTACCGTACGAGAGTAATTTTTTAGATTTAGACCCAGTCGTGAAAGATTCCATAGGTCTGCCCGTGACGCGTATCACGGCGCAGTATCATGAGAACGAAAAGCGTATTGCGGCCTATGCCCAAGATAAAATGGAGCAGTGGTACAAGGAGGCCGGGGCGATAGAGGTGATAAAACATGGCCTGGGTCACGCCATGGAGGCGTCCACCCATGCGTATGGCGGGGCCCGAATGGGTTTGAACGCAGAAACAAATGTCGTCAATCAGTGGGGTTTCGCCCACGAAGTCCCGAACCTCGGGGTGCTAGGTGCTGCCGTGATGGGAACAAGCGGGTCGCGAAACCCAACGCTGACCGCGCAAGCGCTAGCTTGGAGAACTGCCGAGCACTTGGTAAGTAGCTGGCAATCTATAGCCGGCTAATCTTTTCGGAATCTACTCTATCCCTTTGGTAAGTGATAAAAAAAGAGGCAAGGGCCGCGCGATCTGAATCTGTTAGAAGGCTTGTGTTGTGCTCTATTACGTCGCTCATATCTCCCCCAACGAACTCGGCATCGGGCTTCATACCGAGCAGGAGGAATAAATCGAAATCAGTTTCTGACCATTCGGTCAACGCCGCTGCGTCGATTGGTTCAATAACCTCATCGCCTAGCGTCGCACCGGCAAATTCCTCACCTAATTTTGGTATCCCGAGTGCGTTGCGTGGTGTATGACATTCCCCACAGTGGCCCAAATTGCGGGCGAGGTACGCGCCTCTCGCATAAGTATCTTTTCCGTTGTTCTGGGGGGACGCCTCTGGTCGCTGAGTTATGTTGGCCAGTTGATTCCAAATATTCGCCGAGAATCGTGTTAGCCAGATCGGAAGCTCGTGGGGGGGAACGACATTTTTTTCGGGGGGTAGCGACATTAGGTAGGCCCCAATATTAAGGACATCCTCGTCCGATAAGCCGGCGTAAGCCCGATAAGGAAACGTCGGATAATACTTCCCGCCGTCAGGTTGCACCCCGTGTTTTAGAGCGCCGATGAATTCGGTTGATGTCCATGACCCGATTCCTGTTTCGTTGTCGGGGGTAATGTTCGGCGCATAAAAATTACCAAAATCAGTAACTAGCTTTAGTCCGCCTGCGAGTGAGCTAACATCAACTTCGTCATTCGTGCCGGAGGCTTTCCCATGACAACTGACGCAGCCTCCGGCGCTGACAAGATATCTCCCTTGCTCCTTAGATTCTTCAGAAGTCGGAAGGGCGTAGGCTGAGGAAACTATGGGTTTTGAATTAAGCCCAATCAGGAACAAGAAAAAAATGGTCGCGGACGTGGTAAGAAGTATTCTTTTTCTCATTTTTATTCTTCCTCCCAATGGTTTTTAACCCTAGTTTAGCGATTCAAGCATTTTTTTGTCATATGTAACAAGTTCATCCATGCGCCCGTCTCTCACCTTTACAGCCCAGTCTGGGTTGGCAATAAGCGCACGTCCAACCGCAATCAAATCAAATTCGTCTTGTACCATTCTGTCAATGAGTTCGTCGATACCAGCGACTTCGGCCTCGGCGTCTCTGTAGGTTGAGACGAACTCTTCCGTTAGACCGACGCTTCCGACACTAATAGTCGGTTTGCCTGTAATTTCTTTTACCCATCCAGCAAGATTTTTTGAAGAGTCGCTGAACTCGGGTTCCCAAAATCTTCGCGTGCTGCAATGAAAAATATCTACGCCTGCGGCTGAGAGGGGAGCGCAGAATTGTTCGAGCAAGTCCTTAGTAGGCGCAAGTCTTGCGTCAAAATCTTGTTGTTTCCATTGAGAGAATCTGAGAATAATTGGGAAATCGTCTCCCACCTCTGCCCGAATACTCTCCACGATCTCCGCTGCAAAGCGTGTTCGGGCAGCGACTGAGCCTCCAAAACCATCCTCTCGTTGATTGAGCACCTCCCAAAAAAAATTGTCCAACAGGTAGCCGTGTGCCCCATGCAACTCGATGGCATCAAAGCCCAAGTCTTTGGCATCTTTTGCTGCATCGGTAAACGCTTTGATTAGCTCGTCAATTTCTGTTGAAGAGAGAGCCTCAAGCAGCCGTTTACCCTTACCTACCAGGCCAGACGGCGTTGCTGAGGGGTATTGTGGGTAGGGCCCCTCGCCCTCTTTTCGCATGGCTCCGATGTGCCAAAGTTGAGGCGCTATTTTGCCTCCTGCTTTGTGAACAGCCTCGACTACTTTCCCCCAGCCGTCGAGTGACTCGTCGTAAAATTTTGGAATACGCGCGTTGGAGGAGGCGGCTTTATGATTAACGGTTGTGCCCTCTGTCAGTATAAGTCCGACTGCATTTTCGGCTCTGCGCTTGTAGTACTCCACAACGTCGTCGCCAGGGATACTGTTCGGGGAAAAATAACGAGTCATCGGCGCCATGATGATTCTGTTGTTGAGAGGAAGCTTAGGGTGATTGAAAGGTCTGAAAAGAGTCTCGGTCGTCATTTGGGATCCTGTCTAGTTTCGGCTTGCGTCCGGAGGTATCGTGTTAATTATATATTTCGATATGATTTGGGTTCAATATTTTCCTGCGGAGCGGCTTAACTCGTGCACGATTCTAAGAATTGAGTTAATACCTATTTAATTACCCGTATTCGGATTCCAGCGTTCTTTTGAAGCGGCGTCTCTGAGAATCCTTCTATTCGCATCGTTTGGAGCAGGTTCTGACTGCCCGAATATCGCCCTGATCCAATGGCCGTCTGTAGGGTTGGGGAACAAAATATATTCATTCCCAAAACGGGTTGAATCTTCTGACATTAGTCGTGCGCGCTCATCTACATCTGTTGAATAATACTTGCGACTAAAGTCGTTAAGGTTGTCTCCAAGAAGGGCGATGACCTCAAACTCTTCACGGATTGTAGTTTGTACCTCTTCTTTATTAGAGGTTGACCTTAATACTCTCAGGTTTGTAGGTTGTGCGAATGGCAGTTGGGCAGCCCTTAGATTATTTAGTGCTAATTGGAATGTCTCTTCGCCCTGATTTCGGTTTGTCACATAAAATACTTCGACGTCATTATTTTCACAAAATTTAAGAAAGGCAGTGCTTCCTGGGCTGGGTGAAAATTCATTGTAAGCGACCCACTGATCCCAGCTCGTGTCATCAAAGAAATCTTGATTGCTATCGATTAGGTATCCCCAGTAAGCGTTTGCAAGCAAAACGGTCTCATCAATATCGGTGAT
Source organism: Gammaproteobacteria bacterium (assembly GCA_002700775.1). Lineage (GTDB taxonomy): Bacteria > Pseudomonadota > Gammaproteobacteria > Pseudomonadales > Pseudohongiellaceae > UBA9145. The sequence continues at coordinate 8,361 of PAEL01000106.1, forward strand.
GACAGCGAGGGGCTTCTCACTTTCATTTTCAGTTCTTTCTGCGATGGCCTGCTGGACTCGCATTGTCGCTATGTTAAACCCCTGATGGAATAAGGCTCGATGTTCTGCCGCAGTCTGTTTCCAAGCAACGGAGTATGTGAGTGGGTTACTTACCTCCTGCATCTGTGCCTCTATTGGGCTAATATAAAAAAGAGGGGCGGCTAAAATAAAGAGGTAGAAATACTGACTTAATGTAATCGGAAATTGGGTTTTAACTTTTTGAAAAAACAATATTACACTGTATGAAGAGGTCATTCATTTTGCTCCGCAGGGCTAAGGGTCCTTATGATGCTTTATTATCGGTTGCCTAGCAATGCTGTTGCTATCTAGTCTATAGTTAAAAAAATTTGCTTCATTATGCCGAAGCTTGTCCGTTAGCATTGGCCTGGATAACTTGAACAATTTGGGAGAAGTCATGCGTAGATTAGTATTGAGGGATCGGTCATTGGTCAAACTGACGCTGGGAATTTTTTTTGTTACTTTCAATTATATGGCGTTGGCTGATGGGTATCGTATTCTGCTTTCTAACGATGATGGAATTGAATCGCCCTTACTTGAGTTTTTAAAAGCTGAGCTTGAGACTATCTCCGACGTAGAGGTTGTTGTTTCTGCGCCGTTAGAAAACCAATCTGGTAGTAGCCAAGCAAGTGAAAGTGGGAGGCTAGAGGTAACTCGAATCGAAAAAAATGGGGAATTTTTTGGCGTTGCGGTCGACGGTAACCCAGCCACATCGGTCCGATATGGTTTAAGAGTGCTTGGGGAAAACGACCCTTTTGACTTAGTGGTTACCGGAATCAACCGTGGGGCTAATGTCGGCAACGTGTCGCATTTATCGGGTACAGTTGGTGCCGCAATGGAGGGCTTGTATAACGGCATACCTGCTATCGCGGTGTCGGGGGCGTTTCCAACGACAAATGAGGGAGCCGCAGCCGATGTCGTCAAACAACTAATAGCACATTATCGCGATTCGGGTGCGCCTAAGGGTACGGTTATCTCTGTCAACGTTCCGGGCGGCGAGCTCAAGGGTGTAGTAGCTCGACCCATGGGTGAGTCTTATATCGCGTCAGCAGGATATGATGTTATTGAGGCTGTGGGAGACACAACGGTTTATGATGCTAAGAGACGAATTGCGGAGGCAACCGATCCCGTGAACGACACCTACGCGTACCAGCAGGGTTACATTACCCTCACGCCGCTAAAATTCGATTGGACGGACTATCAAATATTGGATCAGCTAGATCATTGGGGAATTGAGTTAGAGCCTAAATAAACTCTTTGGTAATTTTGATGAAAAACTCGCCACTCGAATTTGAACATATTGTGCAGGTAAATGATCCACTAGATCGGATAGGTATTTCTTTGAGGCGCAGTGAGTTGTGGGAGGGTTTGCTGCTTCGCGCTAGGCAACCAGATCGTTTTAACGATGCCTTGGTTTGCAAATCGAGTGAAATTGTCGATAACTGCTTTGAGCGCCGAACAGAGGCCGGAGATCAAGTTTTTGAGGAAACCGTTACGCTTAAACCGGAGGAAAGCATTATTACGAAATCCTCTTGGAAGGTTAACGCTGATTCAAATCATGCTGAAAGTTTGACCCAAATTGAGGAGCCTGAACCGAATTTTTTGTTTGTAAGGTTCAGATATAAGCGTGATATTCCGGCAGGACCCTCAGGGGTTGATATTGCGCAGTACTTGAAGTCGGCTTATGTTCAGTTAGATTCTGAAGCGATCAGTAAGATTCGTATGATGGTTGAGCAGAGGGGTCTGCTCAATAATTAAACTTGAGGTTGTCGAGAGGGTTTCGAGGAGGATCGAAAAGCTCTCGGTAATCACAAGCTAAGATCAAACAATCAAAAGGATAAAATTATGATTAATCTGCCATTTATTCATATGACTCCAAGGGTCCAACTCGTTTTCTTTGTTTTGTTTAGTTTTATTACTGGTTGCTCTCCCGAGTCAACGAGAAAGCCTCTCAGTGAAAGGGAGCTCTCGAGTGTTCCCGACATGGAATGGCGCCTACATAACTTTGATCTTGCAGGCTCTCGTTATACACCTAGCGATCAAATTACCCCAAGTAATGTCAGAGACCTTTATCCAAAGTGGTTGTTTCAGCATGGAGTAATCGATGGTGTAAGCAACCAAACTACCCCAGTGATGGTTGATGGAATAATGTATGTCACTGATTCGCGGGGAAGTGTTTATGCTTTAAATGCGGTTGATGGACATTTGTTGTGGACTTATGACGTCACTCGGAAGCTTGGCGGAGGGCGCAGAGAAGGTTATATCTTCCGCCATCGCGGGGTAGCGGTTGAAAATGGGATCGTTTACTCAGCCGCTGGATCTTTTTTGTTTGCTTTGGATGCTAAAACTGGAGAGCCCGTACCGGGTTTCGGTGACGAAGGGCAGGCGCCGGTTATACTCGATGTGTTACATCTCAAAGACCCTAGTATTGAGACCGCAATATCTGTGGGATATTGGTTCACTACAGCACCTCAAATTTATGATGGAATTGTTTATCTTGGGACAACGAGGAGCGAAAGTCACATAGCCGGCGGTTACGTTTTAGCTATCGACGGGCAATCTGGAGAAGTGCTCTGGCATTTCAATACGGTTCCA
>PAEL01000129.1 GCA_002700775.1 Gammaproteobacteria bacterium
AGGAAACCAAAGAAGAAGTCTAGGAAACCAAAGAAGAAGTCTAGGAAACCAAAGAAGAAGTCTAGGAAAAGTAAATCTAAATTTAATATGAAATCTCCCTCCTCCCTCGCCTCTCCTCCGACCCTGAAGAATATAGCAGCAAGACATGTAGATGCTGAGACTTTTGGAGGATTACATGTACCCACTTATAGTCAATCCTACCTCAAGGACGCTCCCAAGAGAGTTCACCCAGTGGCTGGTGCATTGGCCGGACAAATTATGGAAGCTCGTCCTCAAGTTTCAAGTGGTGCACTACAGAGTAAAAAGCTAAATACGGTGCTCTCTCGTATGCTAAAAGTTAGTGATTTCGGCCCTTCATTTCATGAACTCGGTCGTGCTGACCATTATGGGTCGGATTTAGGCGACTCAATAAAAGAAATGATTAGACTTGGTGCATTTCGCGGATGTGGAACTAGTAAAAAGGAGGGTTGCTGGCTCCCCGTTGTTTTCCCATCTGATCTCCCCATGCCCAAGCTTGGTGAGGAATCATGTGAGCACATGATTATGGAAACGCTGAATGATAGAAACATTTTCCCTGACTCTTTGAAACGCGCCGGTGAATGGAGCGTACTTGCGAAAGACGCTTGGAAAATGTCTGCTGTGTTGAGGGCTGAATGCTTTGTCAAAGAAATTTTTGAAGACGACAACTGGGTAGAAAGGAATTACAAACTTCTTGCTCTGTATCACAAAATGGTTTCATATGAAATCAATAACAACCCTAGCATGCAAGTAGGGGATTGGGTCTGGGTGTATCCCGGACGCTCTGACAGGCAAAACTACAGTTTAGGAAGAATTAGTGCAAAACAGACAACCCCTAAAGAATACGCAAAAATAAAATTACGCCCCGACGTTAATGTAAAAACTTTAAAACGTCTTGGGATAAAACCTGTAATTAAAACCATAGTTACATACGAAGGTGAGAATCCTGCTCGTGACTTCCCAGCTTTCGTTAGAGAAGCACTGATGGCAAAGGGAAATCCAATAATGATCAGGTCTTTACAGCCGATGGCCAGGCCTCATAGGAGCGATATGTCTTACGAGGCCGCGATGTCGATTTTGGGACCCCACGCTTATGATGGGGACTCGGATTGAATCGTGTAAATTGATTTTTAATTTCTCAACGAAGTTAAAAAATGACCGAAAATACAACATATGCACACAGTGTGGAAGCACGCCACATTGTTTCTCAGAACGAAAAACTCCATGAAACTAATTTAGACCTACGAAAAAACCTATCCGAAGTCGAAAACGAACGTGACAAGTATGAGGAGGAAGTTGAGTCTCGGGAAAAGCAAGTTACGTATCTCCGAGGTTTGCTAAAAAACTTTGTGGCCATGAAAAAAGAACAAGATACTATTACATGCCTCGCCAAGACTATTGAGAAAAATAATTCTCGTAAGCAAAAACAATATCATAAATACAAACAAGCTTGTGAGCTAGAATGTCTCCTGTTTAAGGTCGCTATTTTCGTATGGTTTGTAGCTGATAAGTTTTATACACTGCCTAACTCAACAATTATCACTTCAGCTTTTGTACTAGCAATGTCTGTTCATTTTATGACACGGCGCTACAAATTCGGTATTAAGAATGAAATCGAGCGACATGATACACAAACTATTACTACAAAAAAGACGATCGAAAACTGTGCGATAGAGATCAAAAGTGTTGAAAAGGCTTGTGATTTTCTAAACGAGTATGTTGATGTAATATAAGTTCTTCGTAAATTTTTACTTTCTTTGAAATAAAAATTAATCCCACTGGCTTTGTTTACAACCACAGCAAAAGGAAAGTATTCTGATTTCTAACAATCCAATAAAAGGGGAGGAAATCCATATAAATGCGTAATTTTTTTGAAAAGTTTCATGGCTGTAAAAGATATATGATGTTAGGAATCCGGAGATTGTAGAGATCACGATTAGTCCCAAAATCAAAAGGAAATTATCCCATATACGTTGTAAAAGTAGTATACGATCGTCACACGACATAGAGCGCGTTGGTTCTTCTTCTATTTCGTCAGTTATTACTTCAATATTAGCGAGATTATAATCAATTGTACAAGGGATCACTTTTTTCTTTGAAATTGATCCCTTGCGCCAATTTTCTTGTCTACAAATTGGACATCTAGCGTCCTCTATTATTCTCAAACCACATTCACCGCAAACAACGCCTTCAACGCAGAATTTACATGATAAAATGATTTCCTTTTTTTCCAGACATATACAGCATTCGGATTTTTTTGTTCGGTTACAGAAAGGCATTTCTCAACTTTGAATAGAGATATAGGAAAAATTTCATTTTTTCGTAAATTGAATTGATGAATGAATGAATGTAGAAAAAATGTCTAATTCTACATCTCTAACTTCAACATTCGACTATACTATTCACCCAGCAGTTGCTAACGGATTGAACGCCTGCCTGGNGGGTTTGTTCAGCTTTGGTCTAATTATGACACCACAAAAGTTTATGCAGGGGGGCTTGTATCAAAAAGCGTGGTTCAGGAATATTCCCGAAGATCGTAATAATCGACTTTACTTTTTGGCTCAGTTTATGGGTCTGATCATGCTTGGTGGGGCGGTCGTTCCTACGCTTATCGCTCCGAATGATATTCTTTTGACGTATCAATTTGCCATCATCCAAGGAGTTAACTTGGTTCATACATTCATCTTGCTGTGTAGTTCAATTTATAATGACCGTCCAGACGATCCGGCGGCATTGGGACAATGGTGGGGTATGACATTTCTCAGCACTGTCTTTTTTGCAATTACCCTTGTCGCCGCAACAGGTGACAAAGCCCCGACAGAGCTTGTAGTTCATAATACTATTGTCTCTAAGGAGGTTGCCAATATTGCATTACTTGTTTTCTCGAGTAGTTTTGGACTACTTTTTACATTTGCTCCTCGAACAGCTTTGTCTATGTTTTGGGAGGATGAAAGCCCGGCTGATAATAAGATTGGACCGTTTCATGTACTTCAAACCACATCTATAGAGCATTGGTGGTGTCGAAACGCTGGGACAGCTCTTTTGGGACTAAATCTAGGGCTTGCGGTTTATCAGGACGTTGCACATCCTCTTTACTCTTATCAGAGTTTGATTATTGTGTCTACGTTGACACTACTTAATCTGCATCAGATTACCATGGGAACTTACGAAAAGGTTAGTAATTTTCAGGTAAAGATGTCCTGGGTTCCTACCCTAATCAGTTCTATGGCAATGACGACCTTGCTGATTCTTTCTTTCGTGTAGAAAACTAGTATTAGTTTATTATATCTTTCGAGATAATAAATTTAGCTTCTAAATAGGTTCGGTAAAGAGGTTCTATTAGGATCGCGTCTTGGTCTTCTATTTCTATATCTTCTCTGTTGTTGATTTGGGAATCTTGGTTGATAACCACTGGCGTTAGATATAGACGGTCTGTAATTAAGACCCATTCTTGCTCTGAATGAACTGGAAACTCTGGTTCGGCAAACAGGGCATGTAGTACGAGTATTTAACCACCTCGAAATACATTCTCGATGAAATCTGTGCATACATGGTAAAGATATATGATCTGAATTCATGCTACTTAAACAAATCATACAACTGTTTCCACCCACGGGAGATAACTCTTGTCTTCTCGGGGCCACAGAGGGTGCTTCAATTGTTAGTCTAGGGTATTGTAGTTGCGATATCATTTTTAAAACAAGCTTTATCGGAAAAGTAAATTCTATTTCGCCGATACTTCCTGATACGTGTGTAGCTGATATAGCGGTAATTAACATTTCATATTCTCCGCGAGGTAACATGAATCCTCTTCGGTCACAAGTAGGCGCCATAACTTTGACTTTTACTTTAATTCTTTCCATTTATCGAACAATTGGCATTTTTAAACGGGATAAAGAATTAACGATAACAATAAAAATGCTTGTTTGGGGAAAAACTAAGAAAAAACCCAAAAACGATGANGACGACGATGAGGAAAACTGTGGTAGTGTTTCCGTACACGGAAACCATATTTATTTCTACGCCGACGTAGAAACTAAATCTGTTCAGGCACTTGTTCAAGCTCTTTTGAAGCTAAATAAACCCGGAAATATGTACAGAGAAATATTCGTTCACATTAATTCATGGGGAGGCTATGTAATGGATGCGTTTGCGGCAATTGACAGTATTAGAGCCTCTGCTACACCCGTTGTTACACTGATAGAAGGAATGTGTGCTAGCGCTGCTACGATGATATCGATCGCGGGCGACAGACGTCTTATGAGACCAAATGCCGTAATGCTTATTCATCAACTTAGGGGTGGAATGTATGGCAAGAAGTGTGATGTAGACGACGAGATTATTAATCTAAATAATCTGGAAGAACGGATAATCCAACTTTTCAAAAATAACACAAAGGTTCGCGTGAAAAAGTTCAAGGCCATGATGAAACGCGAGTTGGAATATCCAGTCGATGAATGTTTGAAACATGGTTTTGTCGACGAAGTGTATAAGGGAGAATCGGTAATAGGCAAACGTAAACGTGAGTGAATTTTAAATAAATATTTAAAATTTTATTGTAGGTGAAATGTATCTCCCCAAAATATCCCACCACCAGAACTCCAGAAGGGCCTGACGTTATATGCTTTTTGCAGTGCACGCATTTCTTTGATATGTAAAATTGAGCGCTTAACGCCATATTCAGTGATGTCTTTGATCAATTTAATATCGTCGATGTAAGGCCTTTCTTCTTTGTTGTGTGTATATGCACCCATAAAGTGCATAATCAACTCAATAATCTCGTCTGGTAATTCCTCCGTCATTTATTTCCTCCGTAAACTTAAATAAATCAATGTAAAATAAAATGATAATACCACAATGGTTAAGTACAATCTGTTTTGTAAATACTTATGCGATACTCTGGTCCGCAATGGAAGTAGAAATTGAGGGTGTGGATGGCGGATGGGCAAAGAATCTACCAACCGATCTTTGTTTGGGTTCAAACTTCACGTGGTATCATGTGATAATGAATGGTATAGTGGCGTTATCTTTGAGTTACTCTTTACGAGATCGTAAATTAAGTGAAATTGTTTTCTACACTTCTAATTGGTTTCTTGTAGAAGATTTTATGTGGTTCATGTTAAATAAGGGTTTTGGTTGGGAAAATTACACACAAGAAGCTATTTGGTGGCATGGTAGATTCCCGTGGTATCTGGGCATGCCTTTACATAATTACGTGGGTGCTGGCGTGATGTGGGTGGCTGTGGAGTTGTCAAATAATCATAATTTAATCAAGAGTGCATTATTTTCAGGGGCAACTATTCTCGGTGGAATTTTGTATGGAATGAGATAAATTCGTAATATGTATATATTCATATTACGAATTACCGATAAACACTATTTCGAGTAGTATATTTATCATATCTGGATCTGGCTCGATATCTGTCATATCTATTATTTTGTAAAATTTGGCGTTCTTCAAAATTACATAAGTAACACGACACACCAATCATCATTAGGAAAAATAACCAAAATATAAAGTCACTACCAGAGCTTGTGGGTCTTACCAATACTTGGATAGTGTCATAATCTTTAGAATCAACATATGCTTTAAATCGCCAACCTTCAACCCGATTTGAAACACAATTATAATGATAACAATTACCGGTGTTCATATTCTCTTTACGTATTAACGTGCATCTAATTTTCCCATTTTTTAGTACACGTTCACACCCAGGAATGCTAGGAACTACGTCAGAGCAGTTATACTTCCCCAAATTGACACTTGGATCGAGTACTTTTACGTCTGAGTCACAATTACCGTGGACGCGTGTAAAAGATAGTATCATAAATACACAAAAAGTTTTTAGATTTTTCATTTATATTCTTTTTGAACATAAATGAATTCAATTTAGCATACGCAGTAAGTTAGACTTTGTTGATTTCCCTGAAACCAAACTTCGGCTTTTTGCGGTTCAGTGCAAGTGGGTAGTGGTTTCGTACCAAGTACAACTTTGGATATCTTAGTCCCACTAAATTCGAATTCGCTCTCGAAACAAAGTGGAGGATTTTCAGTAAGCTTAACATGAATAACTTCACGTGCAACTTTTCGATTATTAATTCTGATATCTCGGGCTAGCCTTGTCCAACAAACTTCATTTGAATGTGGGAAAATACTAACAACATCGTTTTTATCACCTCCTCGAACGATGTTTGAAGAGTCGATTGTAACAATCCCCGAGTTATAACTTGCAAAATTTTTCAAAGCCATAACTACTTTTTCTGTGCCCCAAAAGTCGTGTTTAGCTACCGGAATTGCTAGCCCATGCGCAAGTGTAATACATGCGCAATCACCGATAATCATTGAGGAACTTCGACCAAAGAGAACAAATGAATACACAAACTCTGAATCTTTGACGACGCTTTTAGCGATATTAGCGGGAAACTTGAAACTTTTATCAATCATCACTGGATGCCATGGAGTGATATCACACTCTGTTTTTGGAATCCTCACAAAATCTGTTTGCCGGCATCGAGATCGTACAATTGTTTCTATATAATCGATTTGTTGTGTCCCATCTGGAGTAACACACCAGACTGCTGCACCGGGCAGGACATCCTTACACGCAATTAGACGTCCGTCAGCCAACTTAATTTTCGCATCTTCATGGAGACAACCGTTAGATGCTTGACTGTATGTAGCCAGAGTTTGCAGTCTCGGAGTAGATGGAGCACTCGAAGATCCACCGCGATAATGATGTTGAACGCTTGGCTCGGGAGCTGGTAGATTTTTATAAGTGTCGTGGGCGGCGTCACGTAGAACCGTCCAGTCTGGTGACTTTGTTGTTTGATACTGTTGCACACTGGGATCCTTAAAATTAATACATTCTCGATTCTTATGAGAGTCCAGCAAACTTCTAACGTAGTGACCACCCCACTTACTCCAATTATCAGGATCATCGAGAGCGATACTAATTTCTGGTTCTTGATAAATCGTATCAAATCCCACGCGTGTCAGATATTCATCGTATATAGTCCTGGCTTGAGATATCTGCTCATCACGAAGTCTAGCTCGACCGTATCTCCCGGAACTCACGGCGCACTTGTCAAGGATATCTTGCAGACAATTAATAAAGGTCATTCTTTTCTTCCTTTCTTCGGGTTGTTCAGGAACACTTGTCGGATTCATAGAATTCGCCAGCAAGTGTACAATCACAGTTCCGACAAAACCGGGATCGGAGATGAACACAAAACCACCCTTCTTTTTACTGTATCCCGCGATACTTGAAAGTAGAGATGAATCGCTACAAAATCCGTAACCAATAGTTCTGAGTTCTCTGTTGTCACCATGTTCACGGTCATATTCAACCATCATTTCTCGATACGACTTTGGTGGCTCGTAATTCGGCTGACCGTCTGAAAGAATCCACGCGCATCTCTTAGGATTACAATCGGGCAAAGGAGTGTCACAAACGAGCTGAGTCTTTTTAATTCCGTCCCAGAGATTTGTGCTGCCATTTGTTCGCACATTCTTGATAATATTAACTGCCTTTTCTCGACCAGTTTTGTCCATCTTAGTCAGCGGCAACACAATTTCCGCTGATGTGCTCCAAACTACTAGACCAAACATTGACGTTTCATCAAGACTATTCACAACACACACAAGAGAATGTTTGGCCAGATCTAGCTGAGACAAACCGTGACGCTCGCGCTTTCCATTACTATTCACAATTTCGGCCTCCTCGCCCATCGAAGCCGAATTATCCAAGCCCGCAGACAATACAAACTTGATCACCGAGCTTGTTGGACTGGCAGGCACAGTGTCGGGAATAAGCGCTCTATTTACTATAAGCTGTGAAATTGTCATGGGTTGCCTTGTAACTGGGGAGTTACCGTGAGATGTCAACCACTTCACAAGGGCTTCTTTGTTATACGTCCAGCCATCTGGGGCCAGTACTGGTGTCGACGTTTTGTAAATCTCGTCAACCGGGGTATGCGTAATCGGGCAGATGTTTTTTGAAATGAAATCAGACATTTTTCTCTGTTGGTTAAATTTTTAAAAATCATTTTCAGTATTACATAAAATGGATAAAAACAAACTCATATCAGAGAAAATCTCCTTCTTGAAAAAAGAGGGTTATCCACACGATCAGGCCGTGGCAATATCTATTAGTATGTATAAATCTGGTCGGTTGCGACCGGGAGGCGTATACGTTAAGTCACGTAAAAGAACTAACCCAAAGAAGTCTAGAAAAGCTAAGAAGTCTAGAAAACCTAAAAAGAAATCAAGGAAGCCGCGAAGAAAAAGTAGAGGTCGGACCGGAGCCCGAAAATCACGCGGACCAAAGAAAGGGAAATCAAGGAAACCTAAAAAGAAATCGAGGAAAAGGACTCGATTTAAGATGCCAACTCCGTTGAAGGCGATAAAAGGTAAGACTGATACTGATCATGTTTCAGTGAAAGTAAAAGGGAAAACACATCGTATATCCGTTCTTTGTTTACACCCCGGTGCTCGGTTATACACCGCTAGTTTAAGAGGATTAAATATGGATCATAATGCTTGGTTTGGTATTAAACCCGCGGACGTGACATCCTATGGTCCAAATATAGAGACATACGCAATTGCTAAAAATAATAAAG
>PAEL01000107.1 GCA_002700775.1 Gammaproteobacteria bacterium
TTCAAATGAAACCGCGGAAGATAAATTTTCAAAAGTAGTGGTTTCTTTATTTTCAATTTCCACCTTCGAAAAATCATAATCGAATACTCCATCCCAAATATGACCGCCACGCAGCTCCAGCCAAAACTCAGCTCCGCCAACAAACTCATTTATATTTACCTCACCAAACACAGGGTCTTTTATCGAGATCAAGTTGAAAAATTTAGTGTAATCCCCCTCCGGAAATTTCGCATAAAACTCTCCAGAAAGACCTGTCTCACTGAATCGTGAACCCTCATAAGACAGCATAACAGGTCGATCAAGTTCCGGGGTCTCAGCGTTGAGGTGAATCAGCCCGCCATCGCCTGAATTGCTGACAACAATATTAGCGTTTTCAAACACCATCGAGCTTTTATCGAACCGTTCAAACTTTAAATCTGCATTTTTAACCTGCAAACCCGCAATTTTCATAAACGAGTCCGAAAAGATCGCGCTATCAAGATTCCCTTTCTCAAAAAAATCTGTCCACTTGATCCGCCATCCATCTTTCATATTTTCTTTTACTAGTAATGCCAAATTGTCCACTGAGAAGAAATGTAAGACGGGGCGCAAATTAACAAAACTCTCGAATAACTTTATCTGTACTCGAACATTTTGGAGGGATAATAAACTATCAGTGGAGGCCCAAGCTTCGGGGATGACATTGTGATTCGCGATAGTTAAATCAATACTTTGAAAAAAAAATGTCGGGTTAACGCCCTGCAGACTCAACTTTGGACTACGAAGATCCACATTCAAACCGCTAACTTCGCTGAGCCTACTCTCAAGATCTTGAATGTTTTTAAACATCGTGAGTAGATAAAAATAGCCACCCCACAAACCAACAAAAACAAGGAGTAAAACTGCGCCACACCATTGCGCGACTTTTACTGCCCATGGGCGGCTACGAAAATTCACCTGAAAAGCCCTCTACACTAATAAAAGCGACTTGATGAAAATACCACAAATCCTGAATCTCCGCCCAGACAAATTAAGCTCGTTTTGACTGTTTTCCGACATCAATTATAATCCCGTTCGGATATCAACGGCACTTGGAACAGCAACCAAACCATCTGCTCTAACCTGAAAAAATATCAATCGATCACTGATTACGCTGTTGTCGACCGGAATTTTGGGAACAAATTAATTACCAATTACTTTCGTCGATTGACGCGACCCAACCCCGTCACATTCACTACAGCGCTCGTGAAAAATTTCAAAAAGGCTTTTCCTGGATCGTTGCCGAGACATTTCTAAAAGCCCGAGAGCAGATATTTCATGCACCGTCGTTTTAGCAGGATCATCTTCGAGCCAATAGTTAAGACTATTTCGTAACTTTTCTTTGTCTGCATTTGAATTCATATTAATGAAATCTATCACGATGATGCCCCCAAGGTTTCGCAAACGCAACTGAAAAGCTATTTCTCGCGCGGCCTCCAGGTTTGTTTTTAAGTTTACGACAGACGACGGAGCTTTTTGCTCAGACCTTGCTGAATTAACGTCTATGCTTACCAGAGCCTCTGTTAATTCGATAACTATCATGCCACCCGATCGCAACGCAATATTCCGTCTACATATATTATCGACTACTTGATCCAAATCAAATTTTTTAAATAATGAGATTGCACCTCGGTATTTTTTAACAGCAATTTCTTGGCGTGCCAATCGAGTCTGAATCAGCTCACAAGCTTGCTCGTAAAGGGTGTCATCATCGACGAGCACTTCCAGAGCACCGCTTCCCAATCGGTCCCTCAAAAACTCAATCGCCCGCGCACGATTCGCATATAACAGGCCAACCCCATTCATCAGATTAGACGCCTTTTTTATCTCTCCCCACTGATTCTGTAAAGTTTCTATTTCGGCAAAAAACTGCTCCTCTGACGCGTTCTTCCCATTACTGCGAACAATAAAGCCATCAACATCGGAGAAAACTTTTTTTTCCTTAAGCTTTATTAAAATATTTTTTAGTCTCTGATGATCCTCCTCGAAATCCAGCCGCCGGGAAATTTTAATACCACTCCTTTTTGGAGTGTACACAAGGTTGCGACCAGCCAGTGATAAATTTGAACTTAGGCGAAAAGGTTTTGAACCAATAGCCTCCTTCGTAACCTGAACCAGCAACAACTCTCCTTCCCTCAAATTTAGGTGAATAGGTGACTCTGTGCGCAAATCATCCTCCACCGCTACTTGAGATCTTACCAACACGTCGCGCGAGTGAATAAACCCATTCTTGGTAAAACCGATATCAATAAAAGCCCCATTAAGACCGGGTAATATTCTACTGACCTTGCCTCTGAAAATATTACCAACCTGAATAAATTCGCCATGTCTATCAAACGCAAGTTCAAGCACTCGGCTATCTCGAAGCAAAGCACTCCAGACCCCATATTTAGTCCGACTGATTACAATTTTCTCTGTTGTCATTTCATATCAAGAATACAATCAATATTAAATTTTTTTAGCATAAGAGCAGTTTCATATAAAGGCAGACCCATAACACAACTATAACTACCACAAATATTGGTTATAAAAACTGCTCCCTTACCTTGAATAGCATACCCCCCAGCCTTTCCGATGGGCTCTCCACTTCGCCAATACGCGCTAGCTTCACGAATTGATATCTCTCTAAAAGTCACCTTAGATTCTACGAGCACTTGCTCAGATTTTCTCCCATCTGAAACCATAACGGCGCTGAAGACTGAGTGTTCTCGATTTGATAAACAAAGAAGTGCGTCTAATCCACTCTCTTTTACTCGGGGCTTGTGAATAACTCGATTATCGCAGACCACAATCGTATCTGCAGTGATCAAAATCGCGGGACTATCATTGCATAAACCTTCAGCGACGTTCATTTTCTCCTTAGCCATCCTCACGGCATATGCTTGAGGACTCTCAGCTCGCAATTTGCTTTCATCAATATCAGTATTGAGGGTCGCCACCGACAAGCCTAACTGCTTAAGGAGGTCAAGTCTTCTATGAGAAGCGGAGGCTAAAATAATTGGGGTAGAGCTCATCAGAGAGCCTATCTAGCGGTGCGAGGTCGAGTGAACGAGAATAAATAAACAAATAGAGGCCACAATAATCCGCTCGTCAGCGATCCAAAAAGATATGAGAACCCATTGTAGATTGATTCACCATTAATCACTCGAAGCCATTGCAAAAGAGTAAGGTATAATGCAATCACTATCACTACCGTGCACGCTTGCTGCAGAGGTCTCAGCATTCGGAAACGTCGATGCTGACTGGACGCGAAGTAGGCTACCAATACCAACCCAAGCCCATTAATTCCCAGAACCGATCCTTCCAAAACATCTAAAAACAACCCGAGAAACCACGCAGTTCCAACGCCTACTCGCGAGGGCGAAGCAGAGACCCAGTATATGACAACCATCGGCACGAACTCAGGTCGCAAATTTACTACCCACAGCGGAAGAGGGATTATTGCGAGGACACTTGCTACGACAAAAACGCATAACCCCGAAAAATATGGTGAGACTGTCAACCTCAGCTTCATTCTAGAACTCACGTTAAAAACTTGCGCCGGCTGATTCCGTTCTATTCAGCCCAATTCTCTCTCGAGAGCTGGGTTTCACAAGAAGAACAAGCCTTGTGCTGTCTAAGTTTGCAAATGGCTTCACCTTTACAGTCAAAAAGTTTAATCCTGGATCTCGATTTATTGTTTCCACCTCACCCACTGGATAATTTTTTGGATAAACCGAACCCATTCCCGAACTAACCAACTTATCTCCAACCCTGATATCTTGCGAGGCAGTCACAAACTCTAGTTCAAGCTGGCCGAGTCCTCTCGAACTGCCTCTTGCGAGTGCCCGTTCTCCATTGCGATTAACTTCTACTGGAGTTTGGTGTTGCGAATCCGTAATAAGAAGAACCCAGCTCGTAGTTGGCATCACTTGATCTATCTGTCCCATTAACCCATTTGCATCAAGGACAGCCTGGCCATTCACAACATCATCTAGCGCCCCTTTATTTATCAACACCTTCTTTGAAGAGGGGTCTGGAGAAGTATTAATTATTTCGGCCGGTGAGACCTCTCCAAAAATCGCATTGGCAGATTGGTCTAATTCAAGCAACCGACTATTCTCAAATGCAACATTTTCAAGTAAGCCCAATTCATGCTGGGCCACAAGAAGTTTTTGTTCCAACTGTTTATTTTGTTCAACCAACTCCGAGCGTGCTGTAAACGAATCGTCAAATGCGCTTGAAACCACAGAAGGGACGTCCGACAACCAGTAAATAGGCGTCGCCAAAAAGCCAAACCCATATCGGATCCCGTCAACATAGCCGAAGCGATTGTCGGCAAACATCAACGCTATCGAAATCATCATAAAAGTGAGCACTTTGTATTCTAGCGCTACACTTTCGGTAAATAAGGTTTTATCGATAACTATTCACCAATTTTAACTAACAAAAAATAAAACCGTAGTCTTGACATGCTGCATATTGAAAGGACTTAAAACCATTCACCGAGACCGCCGTTTTTACTCTAAAAAATTTATATCACTCGCATCCATTAATTCCATCGCGCGACCCCCTCCTCGCGCAACGCTCGTTAAAGGGTCCTCAGCAATAATAACCGGCAATCCTGTTTCATCTGAAAGCAATTTATCTAGGTCCCGAAGAAGTCCACCGCCACCCGTAAGCACCATGCCGCTCTCGGCTATATCTGAGGCCAGCTCTGGCGGAGATTGCTCCAACGCCCCCTTCACTCCCTGCACGATTGCCGTCAAAGGTTCTTGAAGGGCTTCTAGAATTTCATCACTATTCAGCGTAAATGATCGGGGAACCCCCTCTGCTAGATTTCTCCCCCGAACGTCAATTTCCCGTATTTCGTCACTACCACTTGGAAATGCACATCCAATTTCTTTTTTAATTCGCTCAGAGGTTGCATCTCCGATAAGACTGCCATAGTTACGACGCACATGTGTAATAATAGCCTCATCAAAACGATCACCACCGACCCGAACAGATTCCGAATACACAACGCCGTTCAGTGAAATAATTGCAATTTCTGTAGTGCCTCCTCCGATATCTACCACCATCGAACCACTTGCCTGCTCAACAGGAAGACCTGCACCAATCGCCGCAGCCATAGGCTCCTCTATTAAGCGGACATCGCGAGCCCCAGCACTTGCTACAGACTCCCTAATCGCTCGGCGCTCAACCTGAGTCGACTTGCATGGCACGCAAACAAGTACTCGAGGGCTCGGAGGGAAAAAACTATTTTCATGTACCTTATTAATAAAATGTTGCAACATTTTTTCCGTAACTTGAAAGTCAGCAATCACACCATCTTTTAACGGCCGAATCGCCTGAATATTCCCCGGTGTCCGTCCAAGCATGCGCTTTGCGTCGGTGCCAACGGCGGCAACCATTTTTTGCCCATTATGCGTTCTTATTGCAACTACTGAAGGTTCGTTAAGAACAATACCCTCCTCTCGAACATAAATAAGCGTGTTAGCCGTTCCGAGATCGATGGATAAGTCGTTTGAAAATAATCCCCTAATCCGTTTAAACATGATTTTTACAATATCCTTTTAATGTAAGAGAATTGACTGACAACTTGCTATTATTCTACGACATTGACTGAACGCTAACTACAGATTTGTTAGCTTCTTTCGCAATTCTTTCAAGTAATTTGTCAAAATAAACCCAAAATAATCGATTTTTTCGGAATCAGACCGAACTTGAGATAATCAAAAACCAATTCTAAACTCCGTTTAAAACAACATGGATTTCTGTAGATTAATTGGCCGAACGGAATATTTGAATCCAAACGGATCATTTGCTGTCTCAAAATTCGATTTCAGATATAATAGGTGTCGACTAAAGGTACTGGGGTTCTAAATTATTAAGGTCTTAACATGGCATTAGACGAAAAGAATATAAAAGACATAGCGCATTTAGCCAGGCTAAAAATTGAGGAGAACGAAGTTGCCGAATCTCTCGCAGATTTCTCGTCTATTTTATCCATGATAAATGAAATGCAAACTGTTAATACTGAGAATATAGTGCCCTTGTCTAACCCTCATGAGCAAACCCAAAAACTTCGTAAAGATGTCGTAACAGAGTCAAATGATCGAGAAAAATTGCTTAATCTTGCCCCAAGAGCAACAGATGGATTATTTCTTGTTCCGAGAGTCATCGATTAATTCAACATGCTAAGCCAGAAAAACCCTATACTCACAAACCTTTGTTCGGACTTCTTACAATGATTGAAAAAACCGTTTCTGAGTTAGCTAGAGCCTTATCAACAGGGTCAGTTTCTAGTGTAGAGTTGACCCAAGCATTCATCGATCGAATAACGTCCATTGATACTCAACAAAACTCTTACATCACCGTCGATGAGGAAACCGCGTTGAGACAAGCGAGACAGGCGGACGATGCCAGGTCTCGCGGTACCGACACCCTTCTTTTAGGAATTCCGATTGCCCATAAAGATCTTTTTTGTACTCAAGGAACCAAAACTACCTGCGGGTCAAAAATGCTCAAAGACTTTGTTTCACCTTACGACGCAACCGTCGTGGCCCGATTAAAAGACAGTGGGGCCGTAACGTTGGGTAAAACAAACTGCGACGAGTTCGCAATGGGCTCTTCCACTGAAAACAGCTTTTTTGGTCCTACCCGTAATCCTTGGGGACAGAATAGAGTCCCCGGAGGCTCATCCGGCGGCTCAGCGTCAGCCGTTGCGGCGGGTCTATGTGCAATGGCAACAGGAACCGACACTGGAGGATCAATTCGCCAGCCTGCCTCATTCTGCGGCGTCACGGGCCTAAAACCCACGTACGGTAGAGTTTCTCGTTGGGGTATGATTGCATACGCATCAAGCCTTGATGTCGGTGGTCCGCTCGCAAAAACAGCACATGATGCTGCAATAATGTTGAATGCGATTGCCGGTCACGATCCCAAAGACTCGACTAGTGTCTCAATTTCAACCGAAGATTACACTCAATCACTGGACGCGCCGCTAACCAACTTACGAATCGGCTTACCCCGTCAATATTTTAGTAAGGACCTAGATCCTCGCGTAGCAACAATAATTCAAGAAACAGCGCGAGACCTTGAAAAATTAGGCGCCACTCTTGTCGATATAGACCTACAAAAAAGCACCTTGTCGCTTCCAGCATACTATGTTATCGCACCCGCGGAGGCGTCAACAAATTTGTCAAGATACGATGGCGTAAGATACGGATACAGATGTGACGATCCGCTCGATCTGGAGGATATGTACACTCGGTCTCGCACAGAGGGGTTTGGAAATGAAGTAAAACGCCGGATCATGATCGGAACTTATGCCTTATGTGCCGGGTATTATGACGCTTATTATAAAAAAGCCCAAAAAATAAGAAGACTCGTCAAGCAGGATTTCGATAACGCTTTTCAGAACGTCGACGTCATTCTGAGTCCAACTTCACCTTTCACAGCCTTCGAATTAGGCGCGAAGAAAGATCCGGTCTCAATGTATCTCGAAGATGTTTACACGCTCGGAGTAAACTTAGCCGGGATTCCAGGAATTTCTGTGCCGGCCGGATTTATTGATGGGCTGCCAATTGGAGCACAGCTTATCGCCCCAGACTTTAAAGAGGGGCTACTGCTAAACATTGCCCACCAATATCAGCAAAATTCTGATTGGCATAAGCAAAAGCCCTCGATCTCCAAAGGAGTCAAATAACATGGCATGGGAAACTGTAATTGGTCTAGAAGTCCACGTGCAATTATCGACAAAATCTAAACTTTTCTCAGGCTCAGACATTAAATTTGGAGCTGAACCAAACACTCAGGCCAATATTTTTGATTTGGCTCTGCCTGGCACGCTCCCAGTTTTTAACGAATCAGTTCTAAAGATGGCCGTTAAATTTGGCCTCGCCATAAACGCTAAGATTAACAAGAAATCCGTATTCGATCGGAAAAACTATTTTTATCCTGACCTCCCTAAGGGATACCAAGTGAGCCAGCTAGATCATCCAACTGTTGGACCAGGGTCTCTTAAAATCAAGCTTGATAATGGAGCAGAAAAGAAAATAAATATTAATCGTGCGCACATCGAAGAGGACGCGGGAAAATCACTTCACGAGGACTACCAAGGGATGTCCGGTATCGATCTAAATAGAGCCGGAACTCCACTCTTGGAAATAGTCTCAGAGCCTGATTTAAGATCCGCAGAAGAAGCCGTTTTATTTTTAAAAAAACTTCACTCAGTTATACGTTACCTTGATATCTCTGATGCAATTATGGCCGAGGGTTCGATGCGCTGCGATGCTAATATCTCGGTAAGAAAAGTTGGGGAAATCGAACTCGGGACTCGAACAGAAATAAAAAATATAAATTCCTTCCGATTTGTTGAACGTGCAATTAATCACGAAGTGCGAAGACAGATAGAACTGATCGAGGATGGTGCTGATATTGCTCAAGAAACTAGACTTTATGATTCTGAACTGGATGAAACCAGGCCAATGCGAAGCAAGGAAATAGCGAATGATTATCGATATTTCCCAGAACCGGATCTCCTTCCTATTATTATCGATGATACCTATATCGATGCTGTTCGAGATGAGTTGCCCGAGTTACCTGAAGAAAAGAAACAACGATTTATTTCACAGCTTAAGCTTAATGAATACGATGCTGGTGTTTTGGTAACAAATCGAGAAATAGCCGATTTTTTCGAGGAAATAGCAATCGCGACGCAAGATTCAAAAGCAGCAGCCAATTGGGTATCGCAAGACATGATGGCCCTGTTAAACAAAAATAACTGCACCATACTTGAGACACCGATATCAGCAGAACGTCTCTCTTCGCTTATAATGCGTATAAAAGACGGAACTATCTCAGGAAAAATAGCCAAAAGAGTTTTTGAGTTTATGGTCAGCGATAGTTCCAGTGTTGACTCCATCATCAAAGAAAAAGGCTTGGAGCAAGTCTCAGACACCAACGTTATAGACCAATTAGTTGACGACGTGATAGCTAAAAATCAAAGTCAGGTCGAACAATATAGGGCCGGCAAAGAACAAGTAATTGGCTTTCTTGTAGGACAATGCATGCAGCAGTCCAAGGGCAAAGCCAATCCGAGCCAAGTCAACGCACTTCTGAGAGAAAAGATGCGTTAAATCAAGCCCAGCCGACCTTACAAGTTGAAATGTAGGCTCATTCAAATGGGCTTTGTACTGTATTAGCCCTTTTGTTTAAACTTCGAATTCCGTTCGTAAGAGGGAGCTTTTTTCAACAATTTTTCATCAGGGTACACACAATCCAATTTTGTTCCCAGCTGCTCTTCAATATCGGGAAGAAGAAAGGAATCCTCTTCACAAGCAAAACTTATTGAGGTTCCAACAGAACCCGCCCTACCTGTCCGCCCAATCCGGTGCACGTAATCCTCTGGCTCCTCGGGTAGTGTATAATTTATAACATGACTAACACCCTCGATATGCAATCCTCTACCCGCAACATCGGTCGCCACCAGCACCTTAAGCGATCCATTTTTAAACTTATCTAATGTTTTAATCCGCTGACTTTGACTCACTTCCCCAGACAACATACCGACACTTACCGCATTTCGGTGCAAATTATCCGCTAGCCTTCGAACCTGATCTCTTCGATTGCTAAAGACAATAACTCTCTCAACTGCGGGCTGATTTAAAATATTGAACAAGAGGGAATACTTATCTGCTGTTGTTACGAGGTAAACTACCTGCTCGATCGCGTCCGCTGCAACTCTCTCTGGCTCGATCTCGACCATAATCGGTTCATCAGCCCACCTATTCGAAAGCTCAACGATTTCTGGTGTATAAGTTGCGCTAAAGAGCAAGGTTTGGCGACAGCTTTTGTGCGGAGTTCGAGAAACAATTTGACGAACTTGAGGAATAAAGCCCATGTCCAACATTCGGTCAGCCTCATCCAAAACTAGCAATTCTATCATTCCCAAATGCAAATTATTGTTACTTACAAAGTCCAACAATCGACCAGGGGTCGCCACTAATATATCTACCGGCCTAAGGTCAAGAGCCCGATTTTGTTTAATATAGTCTTCTCCTCCGACCAAAGTAACAGTGTGCAAATCACTGTAACGATTGAGCAAGGCAGAATCGCTCGCAATTTGTATTGCTAATTCACGGGTTGGCGCAACAATTAATGCTCTCGGCTCAGCCAAAAATCTTTTCTCTAAAACGGGATTAGATAACAAATCATTAATGATCGTAATGAGAAAGGCTGCTGTCTTCCCAGTTCCAGTTTGCGCCTTACCGGTTACATCGTGTCCATTCAAAGTGTGGGCAAGGCTGGCTGCCTGAATGGGAGTGCAGAACTCAAACCCTAATGCCTCGATCGCTTTAAGCACCGAAATCTGAAGCGCAAAGTTTTCAAAGGGTATTAGTTCAGAGCTAGAGCTCGCACTAGACGTTTCTTTTTCATCGCCATTACTAATAGCGGGCATCACAGAAACTACGTCACTGTCCAAAGAGTCAAGCGAAGTACTCATGATCCATTCCGATTCATAAAATTTAATTCGTTTTGTACGGTTTCACACAACGCTTAAAAGTTTAAAGACGCTTCGATTTGGCGTGCCACGAGAGGATGATTTAAAACTCGCGGTAGATGATCATAACGTTGTACTGCAGACACTTCAACATTGACACGCCCCAATTATGCTTCGCTGCATGCGGGACAAGTCCGATTCTTTAAAATTTTTACTTCGCTCCAATTCATAAGCTTGCCGTCTAAAAGTAGCAAACGGCTATTTAAAGAGGAACCAATCCCTAAAATAAGTTTAACGGTCTCCAAAGCCAGCATCGCGCCAATGACCCCCACCACTGGGGCGAGAACTCCATTCTCAACACAATTTAGATTACTGTCGTCTCCTCCAGAGGCATAAACACAGCGATAACATGGACCTCCACCGCTGTTATCAAACACGGCTATTTGTCCTTCCATGCGAATAGCAGATCCGGAAACGAGTGGCTTCCGTAAATTAATACAAGCCTCATTAATTTCGAACCGAGACTCAAAATTATCTGTCGCATCTACAACCACATCGGCGAGCGACACCTGGAGCTTTAGGTCCTCGTTGCGCAAGCGATATGGAACTGCCTTCACTTTTAAACCCGAATTCAATGCGAGAACAGAATCAGACGCAGACTCGGCCTTATTTCGAGATAAATCGTTTTGACCATGCGCTATTTGTCGTTGAAGATTGGATAGGTCCACGGCATCGTCATCGACAAGTGTTAAACTACCAACCCCCGCCCCCCCCAAATAAAGAGCCGCCGGACTGCCCAATCCGCCCAAGCCAATAATTAGCACATTAGACTTCAATAAAACTTGCTGCCCAGAGAGATCAACTTCCGGCAGCAAAATTTGACGACTATATCGCAACAATTGCTCATCATTCATAAAAACAAAAAACCTTTAAATAAACTTAGTATGCCTAGCCACCGAGACTCTTGCATTCCCAGCAACATCTCGTAAACATTTAACATCAACAAAACCTGAATCTAAAAGAAAATTCTCCACACCCACACGCTGATTGTAACCATGCTCTAAAAGAAGCCATCCTTCTAGATTGAGCAATTTTTTTGCTATTCTAATAATCCGATAAAGATCTGCAAAACCATTATTCTCTGATACTAGAGCGCGAATTGGCTCCCATGACAGGCTTGAACCAGAAAGATGGGCATCCTCTTTTGTCAAGTATGGTGGGTTTGCCAAAATTATGCGGTATCCGTCATTTGATTCAATAGGGAGAGGAAGGTTTTTATACCAATCGCCCTCTAAAAGGCGCACATTATTTAAGCCTAAAGCACCCGCATTATCAGCCGCGACCTCAAGGGCAGCAGGACTATTATCAACAGCGGAAATTTGCCATGAGGGCTTTTCATAAGCCAAACTAAGGCCTACGACCCCGCTCCCAGTTCCAAGATCTAAGACTTCAATCAGCTCATGCGTTGGCACGGGCAAAGCCAATGCAGCCCCAACTAAAAGCTCTGTGTCGGGTCGAGGTATCAAGACTGACGAATTAACTTTGAATTTTAATGACCAAAACTCGCAAAAACCAATAACATATTCAAGAGGCTCACCTGCATTCAATCTTTTAACACAGTCAGCGAACAAGGCCCACTGCTCTGACTTCACCACCCTATTTGGCCAAGCATAGAGCGATTCGCGAGATACACCGATCACTTCACCCAAAAGCAATTCTATTTCAAGAGACCACAAATTCGCATCCCCGAATTGGAATTTTTTAGCCCATGCCAACGACTCAGAGACAGAGATCTCATCCGAAGACTCAGCAGGATGATGTAAATTCTTTTTCAACCCAAAAGTGCCAGGTCTGCAAGTTGATCAGCCTGATGCTCGTTAATTAAAGGCTGTATAATTGTACCTAAATCGCCGGCCATTACTTCAGACAAATTGTATAAGGTAAGTTTTATTCGATGGTCCGTTACCCTGCCTTGAGGATAATTATAAGTTCGTATCTTTTCAGATCGATCACCACTACCCACTAATTTCCGCCGACTTTCAGACAACTCCTGTCGCTGAGCGGCCTCTGCTTGATCAAGCAGCTTAGACTGCAGTAGAGACATCGCCCGTGCGCGATTCTTATGTTGCGATCGTTCATCCTGACACTCAACCACTAAGCCCGATGGCAAATGAGTCAATCTGATCGCCGAATCTGTTTTGTTAACGTGTTGGCCACCCGCTCCACTGGCGCGAAAGGTATCCACGCGGAGATCAGCCTTATTAACCTCAATGTGCTCGACCTCGTCCATTTCAGGCATGACGGCTACGGTACAGGCTGAAGTATGAACACGGCCCTGTGTCTCCGTATCGGGAACTCGCTGCACACGATGAGCGCCAGACTCAAACTTCAGTTTCTCAAAAACATTTTTACCCTCAATCCGCGCGATAACTTCCTTGTAGCCGCCATGCTCACCATGCTTTTCTGTCAGCAACTCCAATTTCCAACGATTAGCTTCAGAGAAGCGAATATACATTCTCAGCAAATCTCCAGAAAAAATCGCCGCTTCGTCCCCACCTGTGCCCGCTCTAATTTCGAGAAATACATTACAAGAATCTTTCGAATCTTTCGGCAACAGCAACTTTTCAAGTTGCAAGGTCAGCACCTCTATTCTTTCATTGCTTCTCTGTATTTCCTCGTCCGCCATCACCCGAATTTCAGGATCACTATCCTGCAGCATCCCTGACGCCTCGTCTTTATTGCTGAGCTCCAAAAGAAAATCATCAAAGCATTTCACCACATCTTCAAGCTCTGCATATTCCTTTGAAAACTCGCGAAAGCGACTCTGATCTGCTATGACTTCAGAGTCACTGAGCAGAGCCTCGAGCTCATTATACCGCTCTCTCAACTTATCAAGTTTATCCAGTATCGACTTTTTCATTTCTGATTCAACCCCAGAAGCTCAGAAGTCAATTCAAAAGCCTCCTGCCGACCTTCCTCGCTAAATTTTTTTAATTGCACACTCGGCTCATGCGTAAGCTTGTTGGTTATTGAACGTGCGAGATTAGCCACCACTACTTCGGCAAGCTCTCCTTTCTCAAGGGCTTTGAGCGCCTTTTCAAGTTCTCTTTCTTGGATAGTGCTGGCTTTTGTTCGATATGCTCTTAATGTTTCAACTGCATTTAAGGAGCGTAGTGCACGAAAATGATTGTCTACACCTTTCTCAATAATTTCCTGAGCTTCAATTGCCGCATCAACTCGACTCCTAACACCATCAGTAACAACGCTCGAAATATCGTCAATAGTGTACAAATACGCATCAGCAATCTCGCCTACCTCCTCTTCAACGTCTCTTGGCACCGCAAGATCGAGAAATAAGATTGGTCTGTGCTTACGCACCCTCAGAGCACTCTCAACAATACCTTTTCCAATAAGGGGAAGTTGACTATTAGTGGAGGTAACCACAATGTCTGCGCTTTCTAATTCAGAGGGCACTTCCGATAACAAAACCGATGATGCATTATGCTGCTTCGCTAATTGTTCAGCATTTTCCAAAGTGCGATTCGCAACTGTTAATTTGGCAACGCCCTTTTGAGAAAGATGCTGCATAACTAAATCATTCGTCCGGCTTGCACCCAGCAGCAGTACATTTAGAACGTTTAGATTTGAAAAAATTCTTTCAGACAAAGTCACAGCTGCGTAAGCTATAGAAACTGGATTCTTCCCAATGGCTGTCTCTGTTCTTACTTTCTTCGCTACGAAAAACGCGTCTTGAAACGCTCTTCCAAGTCCTGAGCCTGTAACGTTTTCTTCTTGTGAAACCGCAAAAGCAGATTTAATCTGTCCAAAGATCTGCGGTTCTCCCAAAATCATAGAGTCTAATCCCGACGCTACACGCATTAGATGCTTAACTGCTTCTCTACCTTCAGAGCTATAACAACAAGACAATAACTCAGTTTGTTCAATATTATGAACCCCTGAGAGCCACTTGAGCATCACCCGTCTAAACTGATCAAGGTCGGTGTCTTCAGGTGCTGCGCCTCGTGATAAGGTCTCTGCAACCTTAAAGGTGCATTCGACATACACCTCCGTTCGGTTGCAGGTCGATAATATAACAGCACCCTCAGCCGAAAGGAGTACCTCAATATCTCGAAGAGCAGATTTCACTACCTCAGGTGCAAATACCACTTTTTCTCGAACCGAAATCCCTGCGGTAGTATGATTTATGCCAATTAAAAATATTGCCATCAATTAACCATTATTTGAGCCGAAAATGTTTGAGGACTCGCCGACGTTAGCTAAATAAATAATCTGACGCAGTATGTTACTCGATATCAAGGACCGTTCCCATCATTAGGAAATCATCTAAAATTAGCCGCCCACATATCAAAAACTGATACACTACACCTACCAAGATAAGTACACGATAAGAAAATACACCGATTTCAAGTTACAAAGAGAGCTGAAATTGACAAAACGGGCCCATTACATAGCACTAAATATCATCAGAGGTTGGGTTCTTACCGCGATCGTTTTGTCGACATTTGTCGGCTGTGTGACGCGAGAGACCCAAGTATTTCAACCGCCAGCTGAGTCTCCAGTCGACGATTCCTTTACAAGAACATCTGAAGACAAATTGATTGCAAGCACTGCTGTTATAAGCTCAGACGTCCTCTATAAGACCATCGTTAGCGAGCTTCATGCCAATAGGGCCGAGTTTGACGAGGCGGGAGAGAACTACCTAGACCTAGCACTTCAAACTAAAGACTTAGGTATTCTTCGGCGCGCAATTCAATTTGCTACGCTCAATGAGGATCAAAACGCGCTAATGCAGCTCGCCTTATTATGGAGTGAAATTGACCCATTAAATTCTCGGCCGCGCAGAATGCTTGCCAGTCTCACCTTAGAATCTGGTGCCTTAATGCAATCACTGTTGCATATGGAGCGCATTCTTGAGTTAGGCGAAGAAATCGATTTTTCTGTTCTCTCCAGCAGAACTGGAGAGATGAGCGATGCATCGAGAGATCTGCTACTTAACCAATTGACCATCCTTGCAAAAAAGTTCCCGACAGACACTTCAGTTATTATAGCAATGACTCAGCTTCTCGCTCAAAACAATGAGTTTGAAGAGGCGCTTGAGCAATTAGCGAATTTTAATAAAATTATTCCTCTTACACCCCGAATAGTCTTATTAAAAGCTGAAATCTTGAACAGACTGAACAATCCAGAGAATGCGCTTAAAACGCTAAAGGATGGAACAAGAACGTTCAAGGAGGACATACCCTTAAGGCTCAACTATGCGAGGATGTTGGTCCGTCAAAATAGATTCAAAGACGCGATAACGGAGTTCGGAATTGTATTAAAACAAGACCCTGATAATCACGGCGCCAGGTTCTCGCAGTCTCTGATATTCTTAGAGACCGAAGCTTTCAAAAAAGCAGCGACTGCATTTAATTTTTTAATCGCATCAAATCAGCGCGTTGAAGAAGCGACGTATTATCTTGCTTACAGTTTAGAAAATCAGGATCTAATTGAAGAAGCTATCCTTAAATATCAAAGTATCCCTTCATCCGCTCAAAACTTTATTGCTTCGCAACAACAGGCAACACGCTTGTTAATAGCCCAAGGGGAATTTGAAAAAGCACATGAAGCATTGTTACAAAGCTCGAAGGGCCAACCCCAACTGCAAATCGTATTTATTACAATGGAAAGCAGACTTTTGCTTCAGTCTGATAACGCCGACCGCGCTAAAAAGCTCATCGACGCGAGTTTAAATCGCTTCCCGGGAGAAATAGAACTTCTATTTGCGCGAGTTCTCTATTTTGATTTGATTGGCGACGCTCAAAATTCAGAAAAAGATCTAAAGCAGATTATTCGTATTCAACCTGACGACTCGAGAGCTCTAAATCACCTGGGCTACATGCTGGCTACTCAGACATCGCGTTTCGAGGAGGCCAACGCCCTTATCGAGCGAGCTATTAGGATTTCTCCTGACGACCCAGCAATAATAGATAGTTTAGCTTGGGTGCAATACAAATTAGGGCGCTACGAAACAGCTCTTAAAAACATTGCTCGAGCATATGAACGCTTCCCCGATCCGGAAGTCGCATCTCATATGGGAGAAATTTTATGGGCACTCAATCGCCGGCAGGACGCGAATAAGATCTGGGGTCAGGCACTAGAGCAAAATCCAAATAGCGCGATTATTATAGAGGCGATGGAACGATTACAAAGTCACTGAGAAGCCTCATAGTGTCTGCTGTTCTACTGAGTGTATGGACCGGCTGCTCATCGACCCGCGAAATTGTCCAATCCCCGAGCTGGAGTGACGTTCAAATCAGAGCACAGCAGCTTAACTCTTGGCAGCTCTCAGGCCGGGTTAATGTAACTTATGATAATGAATCCCACACGCCAAGAATTCGATGGTCTCAGATGGGAGAAGATTTTAATATCCGCCTATGGGGCACTTTTAATATTGGCAATACCCTATTAGCCGGAAATTCTGAAGGCGTCACGATTACGCAAGACGGGCAAACTAAGGCTGCGGAAACACCAGAAAAACTGCTGCTCGAGTTTCTCGGTTATGAGGTACCAGTGTCTTTCATGCATTATTGGGTTAGAGGAATTCCCTCCCCAACATCTCAAGCACAGCTCCGTTACTCGGAAGATGGACGACTAGCTCAGATCATTCAAAATGAGTGGATCATAGATTATATTGATTTTCGACAATACCAAAACCTTTTCCTCCCGAGGCGCATAGAAGCCAATCATGAGAGGAGAAAAATTAAAATTCGACTCATTGGCTTACGATGGGAAATTTAAAAAACCACATAACTTGCTCATACCAAAACACAAACTCATGAAAATAGAAAGCTCTGAGGCACCTCACAAGCTCACCCTCTTATCACCAGCAAAACTAAATTTATTTCTACATGTATTAGGTCGCAGGAGCGATGGTTATCACGAACTTCAAACTTTATTTCAATTGCTAAACTACGGAGATACTCTAACTTTTGAACTGNCTCCCCCAGAACAGATCGAGTTTTGCATTTCAAACGAATCAACNGCTCAAATTGATCTGTCTCAGATTCCAGTCGAAAAGAATTTAATACTNCGCGCTCAACAGATTTTAAAGGGTAATGCGAAGTCTTTAAAATATGGCATCAAAATTGCTCTTGANAAGAGGATCCCTATTGGTGGCGGTCTAGGTGGCGGAAGCTCAAATGCTGCAACAACCCTGATAGCCCTCAATAAACTCTGGCAAACTGGATTTTCTCGCAATGAGTTAGCTGAAATGGGACTTGCGTTGGGAGCCGATATTCCTGTTTTTATTCATGGCCATACTGCTTGGGGTGAGGGAGTGGGAGAGATCTTAACTCCGACAAAATTACCTAAAAAATTCTTTCTAGTGGCTACTCCTAACTGCACAGTTCCGACACATCGCATTTTTTCTCATGAACAATTGACACGGAACACTCAACCCATCAAAATGTCCGATTTTCAGAGTAGCGAAACGGCTAATGATTGCCAGTCTGTTGTATCCATGCTCTATCCAAGGGTAGCTGAGACGCTGAGTTGGCTGGAAAACTTTGGGCCTGCAAGGATGACTGGAACGGGTAGTAGCGTATTCGCAACATTTGAATCTTTAATGGAAGCGGAAAAAGTGCTGAAAACATTGCCTGAAGATATTGCCGGCTTCATTGCCGAGGGCATAAACTCCCTAAACGAAAGCATTTAAAGCGAGTTGTTTTTGTTATAATACGGAAAACACTAAAATTGATACTAGCTCAACGATACGAGAAACTTTTGGGGTGTCGCCAAGTGGTAAGGCACTAGGTTTTGATCCTAGCATGCGCTGGTTCGAATCCAGCCACCCCAGCCATATTTACGTTAGATAAAAATCGAAGTATAAGAGCCGAACAAAACCATAGTAAACCAGTTGGATAACCTTATAGTTCGTCCAACAACGCACTAACCGTAACCTCTCCCAACGAGGAAATCTTTGATGCCGAATAATCTAATGGTTTTTAGTGGAAACGCAAACAAACCACTATCCAATGCTATTGCCAAAAACCTTGGGTTACCTCTTGGCAACGCTGTTATCGGAAAATTTAGCGACGGTGAAATAACCGTCGAGCTCAACGAGAACGTCCGAGGAAAAGACGTTTTCATTATTCAACCAACATGCTCACCGACTAACGACAGTATTATGGAACTTCTGCTTACTGCGGACGCTCTTCATCGCGCATCAGCTAACAGGATTACTGCCGTTGTTCCTTACTTTGGTTACGCCAGACAAGACAGAAGAGTTCGCTCAGCAAGAGTAGCAATTAGCGCAAAGGTAGTTGCTGACATGATCAGTGGCGTTGGTATAAATCGCGTCCTGACTGTTGACCTCCACGCCGAACAAATTCAGGGATTCTTTAGTATACCAGTCGACAACGTTTACGGCTCGCCCGTACTAACCGACGACATCGAAGTTCAGCGGTACAAGGAACTTCTTGTAGTTTCCCCCGACATAGGCGGAGTAGTGAGGGCCCGCGCTGTGGCGAAACGCCTTAATGTAGACTTGGCGATCATTGACAAGCGACGCCCGTCTGCTAACGAAGCCCAGGTAATGAATATTATTGGCGATGTAAAAGAACGAACGTGCATTATCGTCGATGACATGGTGGACACGGCGGGAACGCTCTGCAAGGCTGCTGATGCTTTAAAAGAGCATGGCGCGGCGAGCGTAATTGCATATTGCACCCACCCCGTGCTATCAGGCCCTGCGATTAGCAATATCGAGAACTCCAGCATCGATTCATTAGTCGTAACGGACACCATCCCACTTAACAGCGAAGCCGCAGACTGCAAAAAAATCAGACAGCTTTCTATGGCCCGTTTGCTTGCCGAGTCGATCCGAAGGGTAAGCAATGAAGAATCCATCAGTGCGATGTTTGATAATACCTAACCACTCATTTCTTTGATATACTGCCGCGCTGCTAATCAGCTCCAGCAATAGCATATTTATAACCCCTTAATTTGGCCGGTCGCAGGCCTGTTAAGGATCCTTAAAAATAAAAGCCTAGGAGACAAAACATGTCTACTGAAGATTTTTTATTAGATTGCGAGGTCCGAACGGATGTCGGGAAGGGTGCGAGCCGCCGCCTACGACGTTTAGACAACAACATCCCAGCCGTCTTGTATGGCGGAGGTAAAGAAACTGTTTCACTGACCATCCCCCATAAAGACATTGCAAAAGCTATTGAGAGCGAGGCCTTCTTCGCTCACATCATTACGCTAAATATCGCTGGCAAATCAGAAAAAGCAGTCATTAAAGACTTACAACGTCACCCAGCAAAGCCCTTTGTTTTGCATGCCGACTTTCTGAGAATCGACGACAAAAAATCTATCCAAATAAAAGTACCACTTCATTTTATCAATGAAGATCGTTGTGTTGGCGTGAAAATTGGTGGCGGTAATATTCAGAAAACACTGACCCAAATCGAAGTCGAGTGCCTACCTCAAAACTTACCAGAGTACATCGAGGTCGATATGCTGGACGTGGAAGTCGGCACCACACTTCACCTCTCTGACATAAGCCTCCCGGACAAGGTAACCAGCGTTGCGCTGAGCCATGGCGAAGACAACGATTATGCGATAGCCTCAATTGTTGTTCCACGCGGTGAGAAGACCGCTGAAGGAGCTGAAGAAGGTGACAGTGAAGGTAGTGATTCTGGGGAGTCTACTGAAGAGGACAAAGGTTAAGGGTTTTTAACCTTTACTTAAAAAGGGGCTGCAAGTGACCGCAGCCCCCTTGGTCCAAGGCTACCCTCTAAGCTATTTTCTGAAGAGGAGCAGCCCCCTGCATAATAACGAATCGTTATTTTATTGGGTAGTAACATGTTGAGTAGCAAAATAAACCTCATTGTCGGACTGGGCAATCCTGGGATAAAACATGAAGCCGATCGACACAACGCCGGGTTAATATTCCTTCGACAGCTTTGCCTTGCTTTTGGCGGGAAGTTAAGTGGCGAGAGCAAATTTTTTGGCGAATTTGGAAAAATAAACATAAACAATCAAGAGGTCCGTCTACTTTTCCCTACTACCTTTATGAACGCCAGCGGGAGGTCAGTTGCTTCGGTGGCACAATTCTATAAGCTCTCGCCAGAGAATATTTTGGTCGCCTATGACGAAATAGATTTCGAGGCTGGCGTCACCCGATTTAAACAAGGGGGCGGCCACGGAGGACACAATGGAATTAGAGACATTATTAGTGCGCTAGGTGGTGAGAAGAACTTCCATCGGTTGCGGATAGGAGTAGGGCACCCTGGCAATAAGGCCTTAGTCGCGAACTATGTCTTGGGGCGACCTTCTCAGTCTGAGTCAAAATTAATCCACCAAAATATTGAAGACAGCATAAAAGTAATCCCTGACGCCGTTGCTGGACAATGGGAAAAAGCAATGAAATTGCTACACAGCAATTAAACTTGTTGTGCTTTACAAGAAAATCGTACTAATCGAAAGAGAGTTACACTTATGGCGGTAAGATGCGGAATAGTTGGACTTCCAAATGTTGGCAAGTCAACTCTTTTCAATGCCCTAACTAAAGCCGGAATTGCGGCGGAAAACTTTCCGTTTTGCACCATCGAACCAAACTCTGGAATAGTCTCGATCCCGGATCCTCGACTTGATCAAATCAGCGAGATCGTCGAGCCTTTAAAAAAGATACCGACCACCGTCGAGTTCACGGACATAGCCGGACTGGTCGCCGGAGCATCAAAAGGAGAAGGTTTAGGAAATCAGTTCCTCGCAAATATTCGAGAAACCGATGCGATCGCTCATGTAGTAAGGTGCTTTGAAGACAGCAACGTTATTCATGTAGCCGACCGAGTAAATCCGGCCGAAGATATCGATACTATTAATACTGAATTAGCGTTAGCGGATCTTGAAAGCGTTGAGAAATCTATCGACCGAACGAGCCGCGTTGCAAAAAGCGGGGACAAGGATGCGAAGAAAAAACTTCAGCTATTAGAAAAACTCAAGACACACCTGGACGAAGCCAAACCAGTGCGGACACTTGACCTTGATAAAGAAGAGTCTTTTGATACTCAGAGCCTAACCCTACTCACTGCCAAGCCAGTAATGTATATCGCAAACGTTGACGAGGACGGTTTTTCGGGAAACGAGCATCTTGATACGGTTAAAAAAATTGCCGGTGAAGAACAAGCCCAAGTCGTTACGATTTGCAACAAGCTCGAGGCCGAAATTGCTGAACTAGAGGACGCTGAGAAACTTGAATTTTTAGACGACCTCGGCTTACAAGAAGCGGGACTTGATCGGGTGATTAGAGCAGGCTACATTCTTCTCGGTCTTCAGACGTACTTCACGGCAGGACCAAAAGAAGCGAGAGCTTGGACGATAAAGCAAGGAGCACGTGCACCCAAAGCTGCTGCCGCAATTCATACAGATTTTGAAAAAGGATTCATCAGGGCAGAGGTAATAGGATTCGATGACTACATTGAAGGAAAAGGTGAAGCAGGCGCCAAAGATGCGGGCAAATGGCGACTCGAAGGAAAGGAATATATTGTCCAAGATGGAGACGTTATCCACTTTAGATTCAACGTCTAATCATTGACAAAGGTTATTTAAATCGCCAGAATTCGCGACCTTATCTGCTAATATAGAAAAAAAATCAACGTCTTCAGCAGATAAAACTTTGAAACATGGCTACGTAGCTCAGCTGGTTAGAGCACAGCATTCATAATGCTGGGGTCGGTGGTTCAAGTCCACCCGTAGCTACCACTTTCGCAAAAAACAGTGGTATGGCCTCTGTTTTTTATACCCAAAGACAAAAACCTTTAACAAACGCGAGCTCATTTCCCTGGTTTAAAGGCCAATAATACATTGCCGGCGACTTGACGGAACTGACCGTAACCCGAGCCCACAAAAACCATACCCGACCCTGCGGCGATAGAGTGGCTGTCAATCGACCCGCCGTAACCCTTCACACCGTTGACAGTTTCATAATCCTTCACCGTGTCATATTCAAAAATTAGCTCGCCCGAATCTGAGTTAAATACAAATAATCTTCCATCGAGTCCACCGGTAATCACCGCTCCGTCAACAGACAGTGGTGTGGCCGAGAATCCGTACATTGAATCACAGCGCCGAAGCCGCTTGCTTCGCTGATCATTGCATTTGGATTGAACCTCGTAAGACCAGCTTGGCTCACCGGTGCCGACAAAATAAGTATATAGCCCCGGGCGAGTATTTTGATTCATGCCTGCGGGGTCGTTAATAGTCATAAAAGCACGCTCAGAATTGGTAGCGATACCCCAGTGATTCCCGCCTAACGCTGTTCCCTCCCCTACTCGCTGATTCCATATCAATGCCCCTGTGTCAGGGTTTAGTGCCCATAGATCGCCCGACTTTTGACCAGCAACGAGAATGTCCCTGCCCTCCGACTCGACCAAAATAGCGGGACCTCCAAAGTCAAAGTCCACAGAGTTAGTGTCGTCTAAGATAATGCAGTTTGGACCGCCGTTGGTGCACCCATAATTCCACATGTCATTCTCAAGTGCCTGAAAAACCCAGTTAACGTCGCCGCTCTCAATATTAAGAGCAATAATTGCATCACTCGTGTTGGTGGTAGGATGCGAGGTGTTTTCGCCAGTAGTCACATAAATCTGACCGCGCTCGGCGTCCACCGTCGGTGTGGTCCAGATAGGCGCTCCTGACGGGCCACGCTGTTTGATGCCGGTGGAACTGACCTGTCCAGTATATTCAGCTGCGGGCATGGTGTGATATTCCCAAAGCTTTTCACCAGTACGCACATTAAGAGCAGTGACAGCACCATGGTTTTCACAACATTCGTAATTCGGATTCCCACCAGTTATCACTCCAGAACCGGATACGGGTACGATGACCTTATCTTCATGAATAACAGGGGTGCCTGTCAGCATACCTTGATTATTGGAAGCTTGGCCACTTGCGATCCAGTTGGACTCACCAGTTTGTGCGTCAATGGCATGAACTAGGCCTCGCGAATCAGTAAACACAAGCATCGACGCGTCACCAGCTTCCGCATAGGCCAGAGAAGAACGAAGCCGCGACTCTGCTTTGTAGACCCACTTAGCACAACCTTTGTCAATGTCCAGCGCGAGGACACTACGCGAGTCAGTAGCAGAATAAAAAATAGTTGAGCCAATAATGACAGGGGCAGCGCGTAAACCGGATGTGTCTGGAAAGGCAATTGCCCAAGCCAGTTCCAAATCGGAAAAATCTTCCGTGGTCAGTCCGGCCTTTAACGCACTAAGGTGGCGCGGATTATTTCCATCAGATTGAGTAAAGGTGAAGGACGGCGCAGTATCTAAGTTCACCATACGATCGTCGATTGCGCACATGGTTTTAGTCAACCAATCTTCGGTTTCGTCTTCCGCAGCCTGCTCCTGAGCCAGGCTCGATTGAGCAGCTCCAAGAGCGACAATAAGAAACGGAGTAACGGAGAAATAGGCTCTAAGTCTCGACAAAAAATCACGTGAAAGGATCATAAATAATACTCTTCTAATGAATAATTCAAGTAAATATTGACTCAACACCGCTCTAAATTCAACTGTGTCTTTAAACTATTGATAGTACTTAAACGGTTTAATTCCGCACTCACTATTACCTCGGAAGGATTAGTGGTAACGTTTTAAAT
>PAEL01000108.1 GCA_002700775.1 Gammaproteobacteria bacterium
GGCAACTGCCGAGGCTTTGGAAGCATCCAAAACAAAACGAAAGGGCTCATTCCTGAAAATACAAACCTTGTCATCACAGGCTTGGAAATTGATCTCCCCAGAAACTGCTCCCAATTCCGCTTGGAGCAATCGAATTTTTTGTTGGAAAGTCCCCTCCCCTTCAAACCAAGACAAATCCATTTCGAAAATGGGATCAAAAGCCGTAACAGTTTCACTCTCCTCCATTTTTCCAACCAATTCATATGCAGTTCCATCTCCTTCAAATACAAATTCAGTAGGCAAAGGCCCGTCCTCGGGAAGGCTTTGAGAATACAAATGCCATTTGGGTTCTACCGATGCTTTAAAAATCAGCATGTATTCTGTTTCCGACAACTTCTTTAGATCTGTATTCCAAACCACAGGATCTTGTGCTTGAACTCCCAAAGTCCACAAAAAAAACAGTAAAAAAGCTTTTCTAATCATCACAACGAACTAACCATTTGTTTTCTGTAGAAAGGGTCGCCAAAAAACGTTGATCTGCTCTTTTGCCAACGACCCAAACGATGTCCTTACCTGAACACAACAACCACTGATACTCTTTGTCTAAAAGGGAAAATTTTTCGTCTTTAAAAAACTTACTCAGTTTTTTCTTCCCTCCCAATCCATTGGGGTAAAAATAATCACTTTGTTTCCATTTTCTTAGCGTCAAAGGAAATTTTAACTTGGATTTGTCTAACAACAGGCTTTTTAAACCTCCTTTTACAAAGGTTTTTTGATGGGAAAAAACCATCTTTAAAGGATGGTCAATGGAGGTCAATTCTGCATCAATAGTATAGGATTCTGATGCTGAATTGTCGAGAGTAGTCAATAGTAAAAAGTTCCTGTCTTTGATCAATCTGTGAGTCTCCGAAAAGAGCTGTTTTCCACTTTGTGCATCCAATAACTTTCTGAGGTCTGCTAGGGTTCCAAAACCATAGGAAGCAAACAAGCCATGTAGATAATAATCCAATGATGACAAACCGATAAAGACATCAATCGATATCTTGAATCCTTGTTGCCAAGGGATAAAATTTTGGTTTTTAAAATCTTTTAAGACATCATCCAGCAAGGTTTGGGCTTGACCTAGATATTTGAGTGTTTCTTGAAACTGGTCATCAAAATTGGGGTCTCTTTTTTTCCATTGTGGAATCACCTCATGCCGTAGGGCATTTCGCAAATAATCTGTCTTGGCATTTGAAGAATCCTCACGCCATTGGATTTTGTTTTTATGAGCATACTGTATGATTTCCTCTTGGGAAAAAGACAATAAGGGTCGTAGGATTTTTCCTCTTCTTTCGGGTATTCCCAACAAACCTTTCAAGCCTGAGCCACGCATGGAGTTGATCATAAAGGTTTCCAAAGCATCATCGGCATGATGAGCAATCAGTATCGAGTCATAACCCTTTTGTTGAGACAAAGACTCAAACCATTGGTATCGTAAATCCCTTGCCGCCATCTGAATCGAGATTTTTTTGTCTTGGGCAAAGACTTGGGTTTCAAATGTCTGAACATGAGATTCTAATCCTTTGCTATCTGCCAATTTTTTGATCCAATCGGCATCGGCATCACTTACGGAGCCTCTCAATTGAAAATTACAATGGGCCACGGCCAGAGTCAAACCCGACTTTAAACAAAGGTCCAACAACACACAACTGTCCACTCCTCCACTCAGTGCCAATAGGAGTTTTTGATCCTTGAGTTGCGGAAAACGAGTTGTTAGATGGTTTTGGAACTTTCGAAACATACACAAAATTAAGGATTTTGGAACAGTCGGTTAATAACATAATCTAGACTTAATTATTTTAAAACATCAAGAACAATAGTAGATTTCCGATTCTTATTTAATGATTTTGTCAAAAAAAATAAAATTCGGATATTTGCACTACAAATGAAAGATGCAACGACATACTCCCTGGGAACAGCTGCTAAATTTAGCCCGACTCCTCTTCGTCCAAGCCGCCCCTAGCGGGTACATTTCTTTATTGGAGACTCAGGTGCGTCCGGTCTCACTTTCCAAAGCTATTAACCTTTTTTTTCAAATTAAAAATATTTGTCAGTAATGGAATTGATTATTGCCAATTCAAAACATATTATACATGCTCGAGACATCAGCACTTGCATAGGCGATTCGGCCAAAATGCGCGGTACTGGCATTGCTCGAAGAAGTCCTGAGTACATCAGTAAAAAAATGGAAGCAGGAAATGCCGTAATTGCTTTAGAGAACAATAAATTTGCAGGCTTTTGTTATATCGAAATATGGGGACACGGAAAATATGTTGCCCATTCTGGCTTAATTGTCTCTCCCGACCATCGAGGAAAAGGACTCGCCAAAAAAATCAAGCAAAAGGTTTTCGACCTGTCCTTAGAAAAGTTTCCAAAAGCCAAAATTTTTGGAATTACTACCGGGAAAGCTGTAATGCGAATCAATTTTGAATTGGGCTATCAACCCGTTGCCTTTTCAGAATTGACCAATGATCCTGAATTTTGGAAAGGCTGTCAAACTTGTAAAAATTACGACGTGCTTACGCGTACCGAAAGAAGCATGTGTCTTTGTACAGGGATGTTGCATGATCCTAAACACTCAAAAAACAGTAAACACTAAAATGAAACATAAAAAATTAGTATTGGCCTATAGTGGTGGATTAGACACCTCTTACTGTCTTATGAAACTTTCACAAGAAGGTTATGAGGTTCACGCCATCAGTGTCAATACCGGAGGTTTTGATGCTAATGAGGTGGAAGAAATGGAAACCAAAGCGCTACAGATGGGAGCCCATACCTATCAATCCATCAATGCTTTGGACTCCTTTTACCACAAGGTGGTTAAGTATTTGGTTTTTGGCAACGTTCTAAAAAATAACACCTATCCCCTATCGGTCAGTGCAGAGCGAATTGTACAGGCGATGGAAATCGCCGCTTATGCCAAGAAGATTGGAGCAGATGCCATTGCACATGGAAGCACTGGCGCAGGGAACGATCAGGTCAGATTTGATTTGATTTTTCAGGTCATGGCAGCTGACATAGAAATCATTACCCCCATCAGAGACCAACAACTTTCCAGAGAAACAGAAATTGTTTTTCTTAAAAAAAACGGAATCGATCTTTCATGGGAAAAAGCGCAATACTCCATCAACCAAGGTTTGTGGGGAACCAGTGTGGGCGGGAAGGAAACTTTGACCTCACACGACAGCCTCCCCGAATCGGCCTATCCTTCCCAACTTGAAAAAAAGTCATCCGAAAAAGTAAGCCTTCATTTTGAAAAAGGTGAACTGGTTGGAATTGATGGCCAGATGGACAGTCCAGTTAATAACATCATTAAATTACAAGAGCAAGCCAAAAAATTTGGCATCGGCAGAGACATCCATGTTGGGGATACCATTATTGGCATAAAAGGCAGGGTTGGTTTTGAAGCCGCGGCTCCCCTTTTGATCATCAAAGCCCATCACCTACTGGAAAAACACACCTTGAGCAAATGGCAACAGTTCCAAAAGGAACAATTGGCTAATTTCTTCGGAATGCTGCTTCACGAAGGACAATACTTAGACCCCGTCATGCGGGATTTGGAAGCTTTTTTGAGCAGCAGTCAAGAAATGGTGAGTGGAAAAGTGTTCGTAAGCCTCCACCCTTACAGATTTGAACTCAATGGAATTGAGTCTGAACACGATTTGATGAATGCTTCCTTTGGAAGTTATGGTGAAGTCAATAAAGGTTGGAGCGCAGAGGATGCCAAAGGCTTTATCAAATTATTGTCCAACCAAAACAAAATATACCAACACATAAACAAAGAAAAATGAAGAAAGTAGGCATCATAGGGGGATCGGGTTATACNGGAGGTGANTTGATACGATTGGTATTGCATCATCCNGNATTGGAACTCGATTTTGTNTACAGCACTACAAGACCGGGAACACCACTCCACGATACNCATTCCGATTTATTGGGTGCTGGAGCACCAGACTTTACNGGAANNATCAATCCNGANNTCGATGTAGTTTTCNTNTGTGTGGGNCATGGAAAATCNGTTGGNTTTTTNGAAAAAAATCAATTNTCTGAAAAAACCATCATCATTGATTTNAGCAATGATTTTAGACTNAAAAAAGACGCNCAATTCCAAGGNTATGATTTTGTTTATGGCTTGCCAGAAAACCAAAGGTCAAGNATCGAAAAAGCCAATGCTGTGGCCAATCCTGGTTGTTTTGCTACTGCCATTCAATTGGCCCTTTTGCCTTTGGCCAAAGCGGGAATGATACAAGAGGCCGTTCATGTCAACGCCACCACAGGAAGTACGGGAGCTGGGGTAGGATTGAGTCCCACTGGACATTTCAGCTGGAGAAACAACAACGTTTCTTGGTACAAACCTTTTACCCACCAACACTTGGGAGAAATCGGAGAAACCCTTGGGTCCCCTAAAATGTATTTTCTCCCGCAAAGGGGAAATTTTACTAGAGGTATTTTTGCCAGTTGCTATACCCCTTTTGGGGGTAAATTAGAAAAGGCCGTGGAAATGTATAAGGAATTCTTTAAAAGTCACCCTTTCACCCACGTATCAGACAAGGAGCTTACCTTAAAACAAGTGGTCAACACCAACCATTGTGCTTTACATCTGCACCAATTTGAAGATCAGTTGCTCATCACCTCCGTCATTGACAACTTGATCAAAGGTGCCTCAGGTCAAGCCATACAGAATTTAAACCTCATCATGGGATGGGAAGAGGATTTGGGACTACAACTCAAAGCCAGTGTATTTTAAAAATTAAAGAGCATAAAAATGAAAATAGCCATCATCGGATCAGGAAATTTAGGATTGAGTATTGCCAAAGGATTGGTATATAACAACACCTATACTTCACTCTACCTGACCAAAAGAGATCTTAGTGAAATCAAAAAATGGGAAGAATACAACAACGTAAAAATTACAACAAACAATCAAGAGGCTGTAAAAAACTCAGACATCATCATTTTTACGGTCCAGCCCCGACAGTTTGACGGTATTTTGGAAGAAATAAAGGATGTATTGACCGACAAGCACGTATTGATTTCTGCCATCACTGGCTACAGTATCCAGCGAATGGAAGACCAATTGGGAGGGAATTATCCCATCATCAGAAGCATGCCCAACACCGCCATTTCTGTTGGAAAATCCATGACTTGTTTGTGTTGTAATACCACTGGAGAAAAGAGAATTGCCATTTCCGAAGCCATTTTCAATGGATTGGGTACTACCATCAAGATCGACGAAAAACAAATGCAAGCCGCTACTGTAGTTTGTGCTAGTGGGATTGCTTTTTGGATGCGATTGATTCGCGCCACAACCCAAGGAGGCGTACAAATGGGCTTTGATGCCGATGAATCCATGCGCATGTCAATGTACACTGCTTTGGGCGCAGCCAGTCTATTGATTGAAACCGACTCCCATCCCGAAACTGAAATCGACAAGGTCACCACCCCACAAGGCTGTACCATTACCGGATTGAACGAAATGGAACACCAAGGGCTGAGTTCCTCCTTGATTAGAGGGCTTATGGCTTCTTTTGAGAAAATCAATGAAATTAAAATTCAATGAATATTAACACATGAAATTATTTGACGTTTACCCACTCTATGAAGTTTGCCCCGTAAAGGGAAAAGATGTCCATGTTTACGACGAGGCGGGAACGGAATATTTGGATCTTTACGGAGGACATGCGGTCATTTCCGTAGGACACAGTCACCCCCATTACGTCAATCGATTGCAGGAGCAATTAAATAAAATTGCCTTTTATTCCAATGCGGTAGAAAATCCGCTACAGCAACAATTGGCAGATGAAATCGGGGAACAATCTTGTTTGCACGACTACCAACTTTTCCTGTGTAGCTCTGGAGCCGAAGCCAATGAAAACGCACTCAAGCTGGCCTCTTTTCACACCAGAAAGAAAAGAGTAGTGGCTTTTAAAAACGCTTTTCACGGGAGAACATCAGCAGCGGTAGCGGCAACAGATAACCAAAACATCAATGCCCCACTAAACCAACAACAAGAGGTAACTTTTATCCCCTTTAATGATGTACAGGCTTTGGAAGAAGAATTGCAAAAGGGAGATGTCTGTGCCCTCATTTTCGAACCCATTCAAGGGGTAGGCGGTCTTGATATGCCCGAGGATGATTTCGTTTTGAAAATGGAGCAGCTCTGCCAGCAATATGACACTGCCTTGATTGCAGACGAGGTGCAGTCTGGTTTTTCAAGATCGGGAACCTTTTTTGCTTTTCAAAACAACAACATCAAACCACATGTGATTACCATGGCTAAAGGAATGGGCAATGGCTTTCCCATAGGAGGAATATTGGTTCATCCAGATGTCAAACCCAAATACGGGATGTTGGGAACTACTTTTGGAGGAAATCACTTGGCCTGTTCTGCCTCATTGGCAGTTTTAGAAATAATAAAAAAAGATAAGCTCCAACAACATGCCAAAGAAATGGAATCCTATTTCAGAAGCAAGGCGGAAAAAATAAAAGGAGCCAAGATCAAAGGACGCGGACTGATGCTCGGATTGGAATTTGACTTTGAGGTTGGACCTTTAAGAAAAAAGCTTATCTATGAAAAACACATATTTACCGGAGGCAGTAGCAACAAAAACGTATTGAGAATCCTTCCGCCATTAACCGTTCAAAAAGTACATTTCGATCAACTTTTTGATGCTTTAGAAGATTTACTATGAAACATTTTATCACCTTAGCGGATTTGCACGACTTTCACCAAACCTTGGATTTGGCAATGGAGCTGAAAAATCAACCCACAAAATGGGATGCGATGGGTAAAGGTAAAACCCTAGGGCTTTTATTTTTCAATCCAAGTCTTAGAACCCGATTGAGTACTCTAAAGGCAGCCCAAAACCTAGGACTTCCTACCATGGTTATGAACTTTAGTCAGGAGTCTTGGGCATTGGAATTTGAAGACGGCACCAAGATGAGTGGACTGAGATCAGAACATGTTAAGGAAGCTGCTGCTGTAGTTTCTCAATATTGTGATATGGTGGCCATTAGGGCTTTTGCATCACTATCTGACAAAGAAAAAGATGAGGCCGAAATTGTATTGAGAAGCTTTGCCAAATACGCTTCTGTACCCATCATCAACATGGAAAGTGCAACTGCACATCCTCTACAAGCCTTGGCTGATGCCATTACGATCAAGGAATTTCAACCCGCCCACAAACCCAAAGTCGTATTAAGTTGGGCTCCTCACCCCAAAGCACTTCCTCATGCAGTTGGAAATTCTTTTACCAAAATGATGAAACACATGGATGCCGATTTCATCATTGCCCATCCCGAAGGTTATGCCCTGAACCCTAAAATTACTGAAGGGATCATATGCACCACCGATCAAGAAAAAGCTATGGAGGGAGCCGACTTTGTCTATACCAAAAACTGGTGCTCCTACGAACAGTATGGGCAAATCCTCAGAACGGACGACGAATGGATGATTACACCTGAAAAAATGAAAAGAACCAACGATGGAAAGTTCATGCACTGTCTTCCCATCAGAAGAAATATTGTTGCCGCCGATGGCGTGCTCGACAGTCCCAATGCTCTGGTCATTCAACAATCTCAAAACAGAATTTTCTCGGCCCAATCCGTCTTAAAACAACTTTTGGAAAATGGATAAACTATCGGTGGTCAAAATCGGAGGAAACATCATTGAGGATGCAGTAGCACTACAGTCCTTCCTGACCGACTTTGCCCAAATGCAAGGTTCCAAGATTTTGGTTCACGGAGGGGGTAAAAAAGCTACTGCCATGGCCAAAAAAATGGACATACCCGTTCAAATGGTAGAAGGCAGAAGGATCACCGATGCTCAAAATCTCGATATTATCACCATGCTTTATGGAGGTAAAATCAACAAAAACATTGTGGCCCAATTGCAAAATTTAGGGTGCAACGCCTTGGGACTTTCCGGAGCAGATGGCAACGCAATTCAAGCAGTAAAAAGACCGGTAAAATCTATCGATTACGGTTTTGTAGGGGATGTAGTTGGTGTCAATAACGCTTTGTTTCAAATGTTGCTCAAGGGAG
>PAEL01000109.1 GCA_002700775.1 Gammaproteobacteria bacterium
TTAAACTTGATTAGACATCTATTCCCCGGCTACAAACTGATTAAAACTCAGCATAACTGAAGCCAAGATTTATTCTTGCATCACAGACAAATAAGACCTGCAAAGCAATTGGGGCATGATAAGGAAACTTTCTTAAAGACTTGCGCGGATTATTTACCGGAATAAGATGGCGGTGAAGCCAGCTTAATGGAGTCGGATTTTGCGAACTTGTAAACCGAAAGTGGGACAAAAGTGGGACGAAACGCCATTTTCTACCCTAGTGAATAGTTATCTTATTGATCTAATTGATAAAAGAATGGAGCGGGAAACGAGATTCGAACTCGCGACCCCGACCTTGGCAAGGTCGTGCTCTACCAGCTGAGCTATTCCCGCTAAGTACATTTCTTAAGCTTAGTGAATTAGCCAATCGATCCAAGCCGGCACTAATACACGCCGACATTCTATCGACTGCCCCACGCAAGTCAAGCTTAATACTGGCTACAGTACATTATTATAACTTCATAGGTCATACAACGTTCAATCATCATTAAGTGTATGCCAAGCATCTTTAAAGTAGACACCCATAGAGATTAAGCTCAATAACGCAGCTGACCAAAGCAACACCATTCCAAACTGCAAAAATATAGCAGGGGAATTTGGACCGACCAGAAGTAGAACGGTTAAGGCAATCATCTGCACGGTGGTTTTAAGTTTCCCGATGAAACCAACCGCCACTAGAGAGCGGGACTTACGTTGCGCCATCCATTCTCGCAAAGCAGATACCACAATTTCACGTGTAACAATAATCAAACACGGAACAAGCATTAGTGGATAAACCGAAAGCATAAGAGTCACAACGGACACCACCAAAAGCTTATCAGCGACCGGATCTATAAACGCGCCATAATTACTTCCTTGATTGAGCCGTCTGGCAAGATAACCATCCAACCAATCAGTAACGCTGGCTACCAGAAAGACGACTGCCGCCAAGATATTTGCCATCTTGATTTCAGAAAGGTACACCATAATGATGAGCGGAATAAGTAAAACCCTTGTGTAAGTTGCAACGTTAG
Source organism: Gammaproteobacteria bacterium (assembly GCA_002700775.1). GTDB lineage: Bacteria > Pseudomonadota > Gammaproteobacteria > Pseudomonadales > Pseudohongiellaceae > UBA9145. The sequence goes on from PAEL01000109.1 coordinate 1,053, forward strand.
CCCAATTCATAGAATTTAAAATCTCTGTCACGACCTGATATTTATTATGTAAATTATTAATGAGCATTGCTCTGAAGTCGAGAAAAAGTTAGCTTAATCTAAATGCAAATCGGCATAGATAACTGCCGCCAATCGGGTACTAATTCCCTCGACTTTAGTCAATTCTTGCTGCGATGCGGCGTATACGCCTTGCCTCCCCCCAAAATGCTTCAACAAGGCTCTGCGTCGTTTAGGGCCAAGACCCGCGATCTGCTCAAAAGGAGAAACTTTTCTTGTTTTAGCCCTCTTGTATCGATGTGATGCTATTGCAAATCGATGAGCCTCATCCCGAATATTTTGAAGGAGGTGCAAGGCACCCGAGTCTTGGGGGAGTACCACCTCATCAAAGCCTTTTTGCTCAAAAATAAAAAGAGTCTCTTGTCCAGCTCGACGCGAAATTCCTTTCGCTATACCCAACAAACCGATGTGATCCAATGCAAGTTCACTTAAAATACGTCGCGCTTGGGTTAACTGCCCCTTCCCTCCATCAACTAACAGTAAATCTGGCTCCTTCCCCTCTCCCCTTTTCAAACGATTAAACCGCCTGCTCAAGGCCTGCGACATTGCCCCATAATCGTCGCCACCAGTCACCCCCTCAATATTGAAACGTCTATAGTCATTTTTTATTGGCCCGTCTTTATCGAACACCACACACGAAGCGACCGCACTCTCACCAGAGGTATGACTTACATCAAAACACTCGACGCGATCAAATTTAGAAAAACCTAGCACCGCCTGTAGATCCGAAAACCGCTTATGACTGTTATTCTTACCACCAATGAAATTAAGAAGAGACTCCTCAGCATTTGTTACAGCCAAACGAACCCACTTTAATCGATGGCCGCGTACTTTAGTTGATATTTTTATTCTCCGATCTGCAAAAGATGATAACGCATCCTTAAGTGCTCCAAACGCAGATAAATCGATTGACGATATTATTTCGCCTGGAATATTATCTTTATCATTCTCGTCAGTGAGATAATATTGGGCTATACAGGCCGCCATGATTTCTGCGGGCTCCGCACCTAATTTTGATACAGGAAAAAAACTCTTACTCCCTACAACTCTACCACCGCGAATAAAAATTACTTGAACGCACACATAGATGCCCTCAATAGACAGCCCCATAACGTCGGCATCATCACCTTTATTGGTAACTATCTGATCTGATTGAATCAGCCTTACTCGCTCGATTTGATCTCGAAAAACTGCTGCTTTTTCGAATTCCTGGTTTAAAGCAGCGCTATCCATTTCTACCCTTAAGTCCTCTAAAAGCTGATCACTTTTCCCATTCAAAAACATAACCGATCTTTTTACGTCTTTTGCATAGTCATCCTTAGATATCAATCCAACGCAGGGTGCAGTGCAACGGTTAATCTGATACTGAAGGCACGGACGCGAACGATTCTTAAAATAACTTTCCTGACACTGCCGCACTTTAAAAACTTTTTGAAGAAGCTGAAGGGTTTCGCGAGTAGCCGGAGCACTGGGATAAGGACCAAAAAATTGACCGGCGCGTTTCCGCTTCCCGCGGAAGAACATTAATCGAGGATATTCAGAATGCTCAGTAAGGCGAATAAACGGATACGATTTATCATCGCGCATATAGATATTATAGTTTGGCTTATGTGCTTGAATAAGCGTCTGTTCTAACAGCAATGCCTCAACTTCAGTATTGGTTACCGTAATCTCAATATTAGAAATTTTGCTCACCATCGCCAGTGTTTTAGCAGTTAAACCTGAAGCACGAAAATAGCTTGAAACACGATTTCTAAGATTTTTTGCCTTGCCGACATAAATAATCTTACTGCTAGCATCAATCATTTGATACACGCCCGGGCGACGGGTAAGATTTTTTAAAAAGCCACGATAATCAAAAAGAGAAGGCGAAGTCATTACCAATTCAGTCCATCCATCTTTTAACAAGATTCATCTAAACTTTAAATTATCTGCACTTCTTCCGAAAGACGCACACCAAATTCGTTGTACACTTCAGACTTTATTTCTTGTCCGAGCAAATAAATATCCAAGCCGTTCGCATTATCTTCATTCACAAGCACCAACGAATGATCTTTGTATACTGCGGCACCCGCATTNCGTTTTCGCTTAGCTCCCACAAAATCGGCGAGCCAGGCAGCCGATATTTTCATTTTGTCAGGGTTTTCAGTTATGAATCCGGGAAGCTCTGGATGCTTCTTTTTAAGTGCAGAAAAATCTGTCAATGAAATAATAGGGTTCTTGAAATAAGAGCCTGCATTCCCGAGAACTCCAGGATCCGGCAACTTTTTTCGACGCACTTCACACACCTTTTTATAAATTTCAAGAGAAATATTGTCAGAACCGTCGCCGGCATCAGNAGCATTTAAATCGGGGTAATCAAGGACAGGTCGCGGTTCTTCATACAATTTAAGGCAAATCTTGATGATAAGAAACTTACCTAGACCCTCTCTTTTAAAAAAACTATCTCGATATCCAAATTGACATTCAGATTGATCAAATTCAATTAGCTGTCTCTTTTCCAAATCATATGCTGAAAGACCGCAAAAGAAATCTTTAAATTCTACACCATACGCACCTATGTTTTGGACAGGTGCAGCGCCAACAGAACCCGGGATCAATGCTAAATTTTCCAACCCATATAACGACTGACTTAATGTATATTTCACCAGGCGATGCCAATTCTCGCCCGAGGAGACCTGCAATACACCTCGTGAAGAGTCATGAACGATTCCTTGGAATTTAACAACGATAACCAAACCTGAGAAGTCACTCTTAAACAGCGTATTACTTCCTTCACCCAGAATTAAGAAGGGNACCTCAGCCTTCAAAGCAAAATCAAGAGCCGAGTCTAGATCTTCTAAATCATTCACTTGAATTAAATACTTTGCAATTTGCCTAGTACCGAAGGTATGGAACCGACTTAGATCAACCTTTTTCTGTAGATTAAATTTCATATTTTACAAATCAGCTTTGAGCGCTAACAAAATAATCACGTGCGTGCTCCAAATCTGCCTGCGTATCCACACCTTTTGGCAGATCGTGTTTCACAATGCCAACATGAATTTGAATTCCATTTTCTAANGCCCTCAATTGCTCAAGCCGCTCCACCCTTTCTAGGTCCCCGATAGGGTACCTGACAAATCTATTCAGCACCCCTAATCTATAGGCATAAATGCCAATGTGTTTGAATGCAACATCGACACTTTTAAAAGTTAATGACTGAGGTATTGGGGAACGACTAAAGTAAAGTGCGAACCCATTTTTATCTCTAACAACTTTTACAACGCTGGGGTTGTTAAATTCGGGCTCTTTCGTCAGTACAGAAGCAAGCGTAGCTATGCCCGCAGGCGGTGTATTCTTTAAATTAATTGCAACCTGATCAATTAATCCTGATGGCAAAAGAGGCTCATCTCCTTGGACGTTTACCACAATCTGATCGGATGAAAACCCAAGTTTTTGAACTACTTCTTGAACTCGATCGCTTCCCGAGGAATGGTCAATAGAGGTCATCTCTACATCAGCTCCAAAATCACGAACCGCCTGATAAATTCGTTGATCATCAGTCGCTATTATTACGGCATCTGCAGAACTCTGTTTAGCACCTTCCCAGGCTCTTTGAATCATTGACTTGCCGGCAATTTCAAGCAAAGGCTTTCCTGGAAGACGAGTAGAATGATATCTCGCTGGAATAACGACAACAAAACTCATGCAAAATCCTTCGACTCATCTGCAGATAGAGGAACCGCACGATCAATCAACAATACCGGAATACCATCCTTAATTGGATAAAATAGGCGGCCCTTTTCGCAAACTAACCTCGATTCTTTCCCTTCGTAAGCAAGCTCCCCTCCACACCGTGGACAAGCCAAGAGGTTCAATAATTTTTCTTCGACAAAACTCATTACATATACTCTTTATTAAGTTGTTACTGTAATTTACTGGATGACCTTAGAAAGGCTTTTCATAAACGCACTTAAGAAGTTGGGATCAAGCTCGAGCTTTATTACCAAACTCCAGAAGTTCTTTTCAGCAAAGTTAACACACTTTACGGCATCCTTATCTGTCATCACGATCGGTTGAAAAAAATCAACGCCTGCCTTCTTCAAATCTTTTAGAGAAAATTGATGATGATCTGGAAACTCGAAGATTTTTAATCCGTAAGGGAGCCCTTCAAGAAGGCTGTAAAACCGCTGCGGATTGCCAATACCAGATACAACCTGTAACTCACTACCAATTTTAAATGGAGCACCTGCAAATGCTCGACGATCGCCACTCAACAAATTTTCAAAAAAAAGTGGCGTAACTGAAGTACTGAAGAACGAGTTAGTGTTAAAATACTGAAATCGTTTCGCTTCACATTTTACGATTTCCAATTGATCTTTCGTTCCATTCGTTAAAACAAAATCAACTGTGTTTAAACGACCGACTGACTCTCGTAATGGCCCGGCCGGCAAGAGGAGTTTGTTTCCAAAAAGACGCGCTCCATCGACTACAACAATCTCCAAGGCTCTTTCCAACTGATAATGCTGAAGGCCATCATCACTCAGAACAACATCAATTGTATTTGAAGCGACCAAAGCTCGTAGTCCACGGCGTCGATCAGGATCGACGACTATAGGCACATTAATAGATTTCGCTAACATTAGAGCCTCATCGCCCACCTCCGCAACCTCGGAATCCGCCGACACAGAAACGGGATATGATGCCTTTTTCCCACCGTAACCACGACTTACGATGCCAACTTTTAATCCTCGAGAAATTACATAGTGAGCAAGCTCTAATAGGATTGGCGTTTTCCCTGTGCCCCCAACACTAATGTTTCCAATTATAATAACAGGCACTTTCGTCTCAGCCTTTACTGATGCACGCAGTAGATTCTTACGAATTATCGACAGCGACCAAAAAATTAAAGCAAAAGGCCAAAGCGGCATTGACGCGATAGGCTTTGAGTGCCAAATTTTCTCGATTATTCGCATTAAAAGTCCGTTTTAAAAAGTTAGCTATCGCCGCGAAGCATAACAACAGGATTGCTCTTTGCTGCTCTAAATGCCGGCAGCATAGATGCAAAAACCGAAAGGAAGATCACTCCACAAATTATGAGAGCGATATCAAATATCCGAAGATCAATAGGCAAAAAATCTAGCGGATAAATCTCTTTGCTCATTATGCGACGTCCTAATTGGTTTTCCAAAAAAGATAAAAAAGTATCGATATTCAATGCTCCAAGCACCCCTAAGCAGAGGCCCACGCCAGCACCAATAATCGCTATTCCCAATCCTTGTAATAAAAAGATCTTTGCAATAAGCCATTGAGAACCCCCCATCGCTTTTAGAATTGCGATATCCCCTCTTTTTTCCCTAACGACCATTCTAAGGCTGACCACCAAGTTAAACACAGCGATCATGACAAGAAACCAAAGCATTAATCCCACTATACTTCGAGATAAACGAATGTTTTCATAAATACTCCCAAGGGAAGACGTCCAGCTCACTACTGAGATTTCATCTGAAAGCGCTTTGCGCAAGTCTCGCGCAATCTCGTCTGCGTCTAATACATCCGCAATCCGAATATTTAAGTTAGTTGATCTTGATCGTAACCTGGTAAGCCGTCTCGCAGCATCTATGTTAATCATTACCATCTCTGAATCCAGCGTCTGTGTCCCAACATCATAAATTCCCACAACTGTGAATCTTTTAAACGTTGGCATTACTGCAACAGGATTTTGCGTTAACCGCGATGAATAAATTTCGATGCTCCCACCGACCCCAACTCCAAGGTCCTCTGCAAGAGTTCTACCCAAAACAATGCCCCACAAGTTTGAAATCAAACTTGAAAGACCACCAGCAATCATAAATTTCTCTATTTCCGAGTTACGGACTTCAAACTCTGGGTCTATTCCACTGATTGCAATAGCCTTCACAGTGCTTGCGCTCGAAGCCACACCAAAAGCCTCAATACTATAGCCTGCTGAAATAACACTTGATTCAGTCTCAACGCGTTTCTTTATGTTATCCCAGTCTTGCTGAGACGTAAGATCAAGAGGTGAGACCGATATGTTAGGAATCACGCCTAATATGCTTTCGCGCATTTCACGATCAAAGCCATTCATTACTGAGAGAACCAAAATCAAAATAGCTGTACTGAATACAAGACCTAACACTGCAAGGCGTGACATAAATACTGAAAGATGACTGTGATTAGAAGCACCAAGATATCTAAAAGCGATGTGCAAGGGTAAGTTTTTCATAAGCCTATATTTGCAGCTTACCGTCATTTAAAGAAAAGCACTGATCCATCGAGGAAGCAAATACCTCGTCATGCGTTACGATTATAAAGCTTGTATTCAATGAAATACTTAGCCCATCTAACAAAGAATGAATTCCCATTGCGGTTTTTCTGTCGAGATTTCCGGTTGGCTCATCCATAAGAACACAAGAAGGTTTGCCAACTAGCGCTCGAGCAATCGCGACTCTTTGCCTTTCACCGCCAGACAACTGACTTGGTTTGTGCATTAGTCTGGAAGCTAGCCCGACATTTGCAAGAACCGCCCTGGCCTCGCTCTGAGCCTCCTCTTTTGACAACCCGCGTATCAAAAGCGGCATTGCAGCATTCTCTAAAGCGGTAAACTCACCAAGCAAGTGATGAAATTGATAGACAAATCCAAGCTCAAGATTCCGCAACCTATTGAGCTCAGACTCGTTGGCTTGGGAGAGATTCACTCCAGCCAGATGAACCGTGCCGGAAGTGGGACTATCTAGTCCACCAAGTAAATTAAGTAAAGTTGTTTTCCCAGAACCTGACGCCCCCATTACAGCAAGACGCTGTCCTTTTCGAACGCTAAAATGAACATCGCTTAGCACCTTGATTTCGGAGCCGGACTCACCGTATGTTTTGCTGAGACGATCGCAAACCAAAATGAAACCGTCTCCCTCAGGGCTATTCTTCATATTGCACACCATTTTTATCGTACGATCTTGCCTTATTCATAGCGAAGCACGTCTACCGGCATGACTTTGCTCGCTGTAACTGCGGGGTATAAAGTTGCGAATATACTTACGGCAAGTGCGCTAACGACAACAAGCAAAGATTCGGACCAAATTAACTCCGCTTTTAAGTGTGATAGAAAGTAGAGCTGCTGGTCAGAAGAAAAGCTTCCGGCCAGGGTTTCTATGACCACACCAATGTCAGTGAGATTGAACGTTATCAGCGCACCTAAAACCAATCCCAAAAAAGCCCCAAAAAACCCAACGATAAATCCTTGAATCATGAAAATTAGCAGTACATCGAGTCGAGATATACCCATCGTTCTTAAGATCGCAACATCTGCTTTTTTTTCAGAAACCATCATTATCAGGGTCGAAACTATGTTGACTGCGCCAATAATCACGATCATAGAAAGCATTATGCTTGTAAGCAGTTTCTCCATTTGTAGCGCGTTGAAAAGACTCGCCTCACTCTCGCGCCATGTGGCTCCAGTCAGGTCTGCGGTTTGTTGCTCTTTATCCGAAAGTTTAGAAAAAAAAGTTCTAATAATTTTAATAACTTCAAGTTTAGTCGCAGTGGTAGCGTCTAGATCTTTTAGCTTGAGACGCAAGTGGAATTGATTTTGATCGGTATCCCCAAATAATTTTTCCGCTGACGACAGCGAAATAAGCGCGAGATCCCCACTGCCATATATTCCTAAATCGACACCTCCCAGAACGGAAAAAGCCTTAGCCGTTTTAAAATCTCTTTGAACAAGCTTCTTCAATGAATTAAGCATCACCTCATCTGAGCTAGATTGTCGAAGAATACCCAGCAAACGATATCCCAAAATTAGTCCCGAATCACGAAGCGCTAAGTCTGCTAATAAATCAGCATATGTTTGATTCACATTTGTGGCGACCGACCCTTCTCTGGTCGGATCAACGCCCCGCACCCTAATAAATTCAGTTGCGCCATTTTTGCTTATAGAGGCTTCACCCTGAACAAACGGAGCGACAGCGTCTACGTTGTCGAGATCTAACAATTTCTGAATTAATTGCTCTGACCAAACCATTCGAATGTTAGAGCTTATAGTTAAATGAGGCACCGATTTGAGAGCTTCCGAGCGAAGTGTAGCAATGGATCCATTCATTATTGCGAGAACAATTATTAAAATTGCCACGCCCAGGGTGATCCCTAGCATCGAAATTGAAGAAACAATCGATAAAAAGATATTTTTCTTGCCAGAAAAAATGTAGCGCAGTCCAATAAAAAGGGGCAGTGCCTGTAGCATGGGCTCTCCCTGTAAAATTCTTGACACGGCTTCTTGGTAATTCGGAATATGCCGATTAGATCTGCGTTATCTCACTTGCATTCTGTTGGCGCTTCAAAACACGTTGCACCGTTTTAAAGCTGATCGGCATGATCGGTGTTGAAACGGCGCTCGATATTGCCCGAAGAGACTTACCTTCCTTCTTGAGGTTCATTATAGTCTTAACAATTCGTTGCTCCATTGGGTTCTCAATCAAACGACCATTGTCATGAATTGAAAATCCAAACGGCCGGCTACCACCAAGATAACGGCCTTCGTCTTTTTGTAACTTTTTAACTTTCTTGATTCTTTCTTTCGATCGACGTTTCTCAAGAGTCGCAAAAGACTCGGCTAACTTTGAAAAAGATACACCGTCAGTTTCATTCAATAGACTGCCACCTAAATCGAGAATATGAAGAGATACTCCTAATGATGCAAATACTTTTACCGACCGAACGACCTCCTCACTATGAGTGAAGATACGAAGCAACTGGCTACAGATCACCACGTCCCCACGCTTTAGACACCCCACCATTTCACGGGCCGACGGCCGACTCGAAAATCCATCCTTTACGGTACAACTCAGATCCGAGAATACCTTAGCTAAAAACCAACCTTTCTGAAGACAATATGTGTTTATGGCGAGTTCTTCTGACTGCAGATGCGCACTGAAATCATCATCCCTAAAAATTTCTTCTAACTCAGTGGTGCAAAGATAGGCGTAGACTGCCATAGTTTCCCCTAAATAATCCTTTAAATTCATCAGCAGTTCGACCCGTCCGCGAACGCTCCAATCAAACGTGTCAGTGCTCGATCAAGAAAACAGCCCTATTCTAGCTGGTCAACCAATAGAGAATCAAGAGCGATGGTCCAGAAGGTAACAAAATGCCTAGCATATCCTCACCTTAAATACATAAAATTCATAAAAATCATGACTTTAGTATCTATTTTTACTAATAAGGGTCGCGAAAGTGATTGAGATTTATGATTTTTATTGATACCATGGCGCCTCCTACAGAATTACTTAGGATTTTTTTAAGTTTTTAGCGGTGAATACCTGCAATAGAGAATTAGACGGTTTTACCTACCTTGAGAAAAAATAAAGCTAAGATGGTGTTTAAATCTTGCATAAAAAACCAGTCGCAGTAGTGTTACCTAAGCAATCAGGGGATTAATTAAACAAGCGACAAAGAATTGGAAAAAGCAACACCAGAAATATAACGCAACAAAAAAGGCTTTTGGCCGATAGATTTTAAGAGGTCGTAAGGAATAATAAGACTGGCTCAAAGGTTCAACTACTGAGGGATTAGACCCCAGAATGTTTGATCTATCATGTGATGAGCGCCAGCAAATGTTTGTAGTCGACCATAATTCATATGTTCGTGTTAAACACGGCAAGTCCAGAGAAAGTTGGACAAAAAAATAGAAGCTCTCGCAAAGCTTTTGCAAGCAGCGAGATGTCTGAATGACTGATACAGAGCGAGTACAACCAAAAGACAAAAGTTATTAACTTGTGTTGTAGAGTGATTTTTACTTAATTAGCACTTACTCAAGACACTACGTCGGAAGAATTCCCGAGGTTGCGGGCGTCCTGTTTCTCAGGGCAATACTATCTAGTTTTGCTCAATCAGCGTCATTCTGAAAATTCGTTACTTCGATGAATTTTTCTGTTACCACGCCAACTTTCACTCCTGGAACAATAGGGAAGTGAAATTATAATGAAAAGAATGCTTATCAATGCGACCCAAGAAGAAGAGCTAAGAGTCGCTCTTGTTGACGGTCAGCGCCTCTATGATCTAGATATAGAAAACCGTACCAGAATTCAAAAGAAAGCAAATATATACAAAGGCAAAATTACTCGAGTGGAACCAAGTCTCGAAGCGGCATTTGTAAACTTCGGTGCAGAAAGACACGGCTTCCTTCCACTCAAAGAAATATCGCGAAGTTATTATGCGAAAGAACCGCGGGTGAATGGAGAACGAACAAAAATCAAGGACTTGATTCTCGAAGGAACCGAGGTAATCGTTCAAGTTGAAAAAGAAGAGCGCGGCAACAAAGGAGCAGCGCTAACTACCTACATTAGTTTAGCCGGAAGATACCTAGTCTTAATGCCGAATAACCCGAAAGCCGGTGGAATTTCGCGTCGTATTGAGGGCGAAGAAAGAACTGAGCTACGAGAAGCACTCAGAGACTTAACCCTCCCCGAGGGAATGGGCATTATTGTCCGAACAGCTGGAATAGGGAAAGGTCAGGAAGAGCTGCAATGGGATCTAAATTATTTAACATCTCTTTGGGAAGCTATAGGAGCTGCGGCCGAGAGCAAGCAAGCTCCTTTCCTCATTTACCAAGAAAGCAATGTCATAATTCGCACGATAAGAGATTACTTGAGAAAGGATATTGGTGAAGTTCTTTTTGACACGAAAGATTCTTTCGATGAAGCGATTACATTCGTTAAGCAAGTTATGCCTCAATATGAATCCCAAATTAAGCTTTACCAAGATGAGCTTCCACTGTTTAGCAGATACCAGATTGAAAGTCAGATAGAGAGCGCATTTGAGCGTGAGGTGAAACTACCATCGGGAGGGTCTGTCGTGATTGACCCCACTGAGGCTCTAATCTCGATTGACATCAATTCTTCCCGAGCGACAAGAGGTGCAGACATAGAAGAAACCGCCCTGAACACCAATCTAGAAGCTGCTGATGAGATAGCGCGTCAACTACGATTAAGAGATATGGGCGGATTGGCGGTGATCGATTTCATCGATATGCTATCACCTAGCAACCAGCGTCAAGTTGAAAATAGAATGCGTGACGCCCTTGAACCCGACCGAGCAAGGGTCCAAGTAGGGAGAATTTCAAGATTCGGGCTGTTGGAAATGTCACGTCAGAGATTACGTCCGTCACTTGGTGAAACAAGCGCTATTGTATGCCCAAGATGCAGTGGACAAGGGTTCATTCGAGACATTGAATCATTGTCTCTCTCGGTTCTGCGAATTGTTCAAGAGGAAGCGAATAAAGATAAGTGTCATGAAGTAAGGGCAGCGGTTCCATTAGCGGTATCGTCATATTTGCTTAATGAAAAAAGATCTGCTCTTGCCGCGATTGAAAACCAAAGCGCCACAAAAGTAACGATTAGTGCAAATCCGAAACTAGAAACTCCTCATTATGAAATCACTGGCGTGAATAAAAACTCAGAGACGTATGAAGTTGAAGTGACTGCGCTGCCAGAACCTAGCCCAAACAACAAACCTGCTCAAACTGCCGCCTCGCTCCAAAAGCCTGCAGTGCGAAACATTCCGATTCCCGACAGTCCCGCACCGACTAAGTCTTCCACAAAGCGTAAAGGCCTTATTGCCCGACTTCTAGATTCTCTCTGGAGTGTTTTTAATCGAAATTCAACTCGCAAAAAAAGACCTAGCCAGAAATCGTCAAGCAGCCGAAATCGAAATCGAAATCGACAAACAACACGGGCATATCAACAAAATCGTAGTGCTCGTCGAAATGACCGTAAAGGTGACTCGCGCCAACGCCCCTCTCCATCAAATACACGAAGTCGCTCCCAAACAGGACAAGGCAAGGACCCTGAACCGCGCGGCAACATGACGGACAAAAAGAATAACCTAGGCACAGGCACAGGCACAGATACGGCGCGAAGCAGCACCGATGCGAAAAACAGGGCTAAACCAACTGATCGGCCTGAATCTCGTTCCAAATCAGACAGAGAAGCTAATGGGAAATCATTCGAGAGGCGCCCACCGAATCAGAGAAATAAAAATACCACCTCTCGACGACGAGGACCGCGCGATACTCGACCAGGCGATTCAAAACCGCTCGATGACAATGGCGACATAAATGGGAATGTTATCGAATCCGAGGCCTCTGCAAAAGATGCAAAAGAAAGCTCTTACAAGTCATCGCAGAGCTCGCGAAACAAAACTGCTCAAAAAGAAGGCGAAAGCGTCAGAAGTAACGCTGAACAATTTAAAAAGCCAGCCGAAATATCGCCGGAGCACAAAAAGGAAGTTTTCGAAAGCGAAGCCGTTGGTAAAAAGAGCGAAGGTACGCAGCTTGAAAATAATCATAACGAACTGCCCTCTAAAAATACTAAGCCTTCAATATCTGACACATCACAAGCAGCTCCGATAATTTCTCCTGAATCATTCGAGAAAAAAGAGGAATATGTGGCATCGAAAGAGTCAGCAACGAATATTCAGAATAACCCTAACGCTTTTGATAATGAGGCTGAAAGCGCCCCAGCAAAGCAACGTGCTGCTAACGATCCAAGGGAAATCGCCCGCCGGAAAAAGGAGGCTGATGGGCGGACAGAATAAGCATGCAGGAGATGAAAAGTTTTACCGAGCCCGTTAACTGAATGTTCAATCACTCGTGAGCAAACTTAGAGCGCTGCCTCCAATTCAGGCAGCGCTTTGAACAGATCAGTAACAAGGCCGTAATCGGCGACTTGAAAAATCGGCGCTTCCTCATCCTTATTTATAGCAACAATGATTTTGCTGTCCTTCATGCCGGCTAAATGTTGAATAGCGCCTGATATTCCAACTGCTATATATAAGTCTGGTGCCACTATCTTTCCCGTTTGTCCAACTTGATAATCATTCGGGACAAAGCCTGCATCAACAGCAGCACGCGAAGCGCCAATGGCTGCCCCCAATTTATCAGCGACTTTCTCGAGAAGCACAAAATTCTCTCCGTTTTGCATCCCTCGTCCACCAGAGATAACAATGGATGCTGCTGTAAGACTTGGACGCTCTGAGACAGAGAGCTCTTCTTTGACGAAAGAGGCCTTTGATTGCTCTGTGACTATATCGCAAGCGGTTATTTCTACAATGTCTTGAGGAGGCGAAGGCGCAAAAGCTGTTGTTCTGACAGTTAGCACCTTTACCTGATCCGCCGATTGAACTGTTGCGATGGCATTACCTGCATAAATGGGTCTCACAAATGTATCCGAAGCTTTTATTTCTATAACATCTGAAATTTGAGAAACGTCGAGCAATGCAGCTACACCTGGCATGAGATTCTTGCCAAACGTCGTCGCTGGAGCCACTACATGTGACGTATCTGCGGCTAGCTTTGCGATTGTTGGGACAAGATTTTCGGGGAGAAGATCCTTATAGACCTCATGGCTTGCAAGGAGCACTTCCCTTACACCACTTATCCTAGCCACACTCTCCGCAACATCGTCACAATCATTACCAATCACTAAAACTGAAATATTTTCTCCTAATTGTTTAGCAGCTGAAATGGCATTACTTGAAGACAAATTTAAATTTGTATTATCGTGTTCTGCGATTACCAAAATTTTCATATAAATCCTATATCACCTTTGCTTCCGTTTTTAATCTATCGACGAGCTCATCGACGCTTTCGACCATAACTCCCGCCGTCCGCTCTGCAGGAGCGTTGACAGCCAATGTCTTTAACTTCGAAACAATACTTACGCCCAAATCGGCAACTTGAAGGTGGTCTATTGGCTTTTTCTTCGCTTTCATAATATTCGGTAAGGAGGCATAGCGAGGCTCATTTAATCGAAGATCCGTAGTGACAACCGCAGGGATCGACAACCTCACAGTTTGCTCTCCTCCATCTATTTCTCGTGTGACTGTAATCTGATCGCCTTCAACCTCCGCCTTACATGCAAATGTGCCCTGCGGCCACCCACATAGGGCTGCTAGCATTTGGCCCGTTTGATTGTTATCACTATCAATGGACTGTTTGCCTAAAATAACCAAATCCGCCGACTCCTTTTCAGAAATCACTTTCAATAACTTTGCTATCGCAAGGGAGTCCAGAGGCTCCTCGCTCTCAACAAGTATCCCTCTATCAGCCCCTAATGCTAATGCCGTTCGCAACTGCTCTTGCGCCTGAGAAGGACCCACTGAAACAACAATAACTTCACTTGCGGTCCCGGCCTCTTTCATTCGAATAGCCTCTTCAACTGCAATTTCACAGAAAGGATTTATTGCCATCTTAGCATTCGCAAGATCAACACCAGAGCCGTCAGCCCTTACTCGGACCTTTACATAGGGATCAACAACGCGCTTTATACCCACAATAACTTTCATGCACTCTCCAATTAATCAGCCGTCCCTCAAAAAGTCGGGTTACCTTTTCTGCAGGGATGGTTACCAATATGCTCGAATTAACTTTCCCGCAGGAACTTCAGTCTAATCTCACCGGCGAAGGACGTAACTTTTGAAGCGATAAATGATGCCGGTTTTGTAAGGGAAGGTCAATGTGCAAATCCACTAGAAAACCCTCAAAGCACCTCATGCGCTCGCTAAAGGGAAAAATTTTCCATTGCTCCACACTCCGAAGAGCTCCCCCTCTTGGACCACAAACTCCATTAGTCGATAGTACACCGAGCGACATATTAGAGCGCTTAAGCCCATTCGGATCGTTATAACGGGTTGTGGTGGCATATTGTCGTCAAGGAATATCCGGCAGCCCTCTTCCCCTAACAAAACTGAATCGTCTGTTAACGTGGTAAAGTAGATCTCGGTGCCTCCTACAACTTCCATATCCACGACAAAAAAAGGATACATTTCCACATTGATGCCTACTTTTTCTACAGGGGTCACCAAGTAATACTGATCTGCCTCTTTTTTTAACAAAGATGAAAACATCTTTACCATAGAGAGACGCCTAATCGGCCTACCCTCATGCCACCAAGAGCCATCACTTCTTATCTGCATCTCTATGTCACCGCAGAAAGGTGGATCCCATAAATGCACCGGCGGCAGATCAGACCGATCAATTTCCTTTAATCCCGAAATAATTTCAGCCTCAGCGTTTTCATCTGTAATCTTTCCCACCTCATGTACTCCCAAATAGCCATCAGAAAAATACGCTAGTAAATCAGACTTTAAATAACTGGCAAATCAGCTTTACGTTTGATGATATGCTACATTATTATTCGACCATTTAGTTCTCAATTTATGAAAAATACTCAGATATACAGAGACCAAAACATTAGCTTTAACCAGCTCGATAATCTTTTTCTTTCACACACAAATCTAATTGATCTCAGAGCCCCGATCGAAGTTGCAAGAGGCGGGATTTCTGAGGCTATTAACAGCCCACTCCTCAATAATGACGAACGACACCTGATTGGAATCACTTATAAAAAGAACGGTAAAAAGGCAGCAATTTCGCTAGGTGAATCAATTGTGAGCGGCGAAGCGCGAGAGAAGAGAATTGAGTCTTGGGTTGAGTCAATTAACAACCGCACTAATACCGCATTATTTTGCGCCAGAGGGGGCCTTCGCTCTTTCACAGCACAAGGCTGGCTCAGGCATAGAGGAATTCATGTTCCTCGCATTGAGGGTGGCTATAAAACGCTTCGGGCCCACTTATTAAAATCTTTAGGAGGAGCGTTAATCAAAACCAATTTTTTCCTCATAGGCGGTAGAACGGGAAGTGCAAAAACCCACCTCCTTGGGAAATTAGCCAACAAAATTGATTTAGAAAAGATAGCAAATCATCGAGGATCTGCGTTTGGGCGCAGAGCGACACCGCAACCGGCGCAATCCACTTTTGAGAATCAAATTGCACTGGAGCTTATGCGGCTTAATAACACTCCCAGACCTTTCATTTTTCTAGAGGACGAGGGTTCATCAATAGGCTCGGTTGCCCTTCCAGCAGCTCTTTTTGAAAAAATGGGAACCTCTAAACTCGCCGTTGTTGACGAAGACATTAATTACAGAACTCAGACTATATTAGAGGATTACGTAATATCAAATTTACGAGAGCTCAGAACTAAGTTTACCAGCAAAAGAGAAACCGAGGCAGCTTTTAGCTCCTTTCTTCTGGACAACCTCGAACGCATAAAGAAACGCTTAGGCGGCGTGCTCTACAAAGAAATCCGAGCTTTGATGCAAGATTGTCTTAATGACTATTCCGATCTAATGAAACACCAGACGTGGATTAGAATACTTCTGATGGAGTATTACGACCCAATGTACGATTATCAAATTAAAAAAAAATCTGCCCGAATAATTTTCCAAGGCAATAGCCAAGATTTTTCACAATGGGCCGCTGATATTGAAAGCGCTTCTTAATAGGTTGTTTGGATGGCTATTCGAAGATTTGAATACACTGAAGACCTTAGCTACATGATTCAAGCGGGTTATACCATTCTTACGCCTACAAATAGAATTAGCACGGCCATCTTAGACAGTCTTGCCGAGGAGGCGACCTCTAAAACCTGGTTAAAACGCAATGTTATTCCAATTGATCTTTGGATAAAGAAGAAATGGCGGGACCTTGCCCACCAAGGCATCTCACCGTGCTGCGACTATGAAATACTTGAGGGCTTTGAAGAGCAAACGTTATGGTCGCTCTGTATTGAGAGTGCTTCTGAAAATCACCCACTGATCAATCCGCAAGAAACAGCATTTCTAGTAAGCAGAGCCCATCAAGAACTGAACTCATTTAGTAGTCCCACTGAACTGAAAAACATCATTGCCTCAAGAAAAAACAGAAACTTTACGTTCTTTTTAAAGTGGCATGAGGATTTTTTACAAAGAACAGAGGCGATCAAAGCACTACCTCTTTCAACCGCGCTACTAAAATTAATCAAACTTTTAGAAAAAACCCCTGAACACATAACGGAAAATATCGCACTTGTGAATTTCTATGATCCTCCTCCATCTTATAAGGCGCTTTTTTTATGTCTACAAGTAACGAATACAGTTGAGAATTATGTCTCATCAATACCCCCTCTCTCAAAAGTTACTCCAGAAAAGTATGCAACAACGAACTCTCTGAGGATAGAAGAGTTTAATTCAGGCAAAGACGAAATATATGAATGCGTGAGGTGGGCACAAGAAATCATTAAAGAAAACCCAAATGCCCACATAGGGATCATTACGCCGAATCCTCAAGGTGTAGCACCTGACTTGCAACGTGAATTTTTGCGACGACTCCGAAGAGAGTCAATTCCAGCTTTTGATGCAAATATAAATACAAACAGCTACACCGGCGCGTTTAAATCAGATGGGGTTGTCTATACCATTTTATTCACTTTACGTATCCTTGAGAATGAT
>PAEL01000110.1 GCA_002700775.1 Gammaproteobacteria bacterium
AAATTTAGCGAACAGCGAAAGCGACAATGTTACACTGCGTCGCAAAGAAAGCAATTTCATACTTGAGCGATGCTTTTTTTGACACCTAGACCTATTTGGTTTGTTATAATTTTAGATCAGATTCTCAAACGGAAAAATAACAAATGCTCTGGATAAAGGCCTTTCATATAATCGCAGTGATTTGCTGGTTTAGCGCCATTTTTTATTTACCAAGGCTCTATGTATACCATGTATTAAGTGACGACCAGATCAGCATAGATCGGTTTATGATAATGGAATCGAAACTTTTCTGGGGAATTATGACACCTTCAGCTGTTGCAACAGTTTTTCTTGGCGGCTGGTTAATCAGTCTAAACCCCAACTATTTCTTTTCAGCTACCTGGATGCAACTGAAGTTAGGGTTTGTTTGCGGACTGCTGGTTTATCATTACTTATGCTGGCACTACATGATGCAATTAAGAGAAAATATCTGTGATAAAAAGCATCGGTTTTTCCGGTTTTTTAATGAAGTGCCTGTTTTAGTTATGGTAGCAGTAGTCTTGCTCGTAGTTATTAAGCCTGCAATCTAGAGACAATAAGCATGCCTTTAATGGCCCATATCTAGGTTTTGAGCGTACAAAATTCATGTTGCGTACCTGCTTTGTAATTAGTCAGGCATTGAAAAACAGTAGGTCGATTAAACGTATTAACGGGAAACCTTTTATATGACCGGTGCAAATTCTCAAAGGCTTTTTCATGAAGCACAAGCATACATTCCGGGCGGAGTGAACTCCCCAGTCCGAGCCTTTCGCGGCGTTGGCGGCAACCCGCTTTTCTTCAAAGGAAGTGAGGGAGCATATTTAATAGACGTCGATGAAAATCGATATATCGATTACGTAGGGGCATGGGGGCCTTTGATACTTGGTCACGGAAACAAAAAAATAGTTGGTGCGATTACGGAACAATTACAGCATGGGATTGGCTACGGAGCATCTACTGAAGCCGAAGTTAAATTGGCAAAAAAAATATGCGAAGTTGTTCCGTCAATAGAAAAGGTTCGTTTGACCACCTCGGGCACTGAAGCCACGATGAGCGCTATCCGAGTCGCCAGAGGCTTCACCGGCCGAGATGAAATAGTTAAATTCGAAGGTTGTTATCACGGGCATTCAGATGGCCTTTTAGTCAAAGCTGGTTCTGGAGCTCTTACACTTGGCAAACCTGACTCGCTTGGCGTACCCGAAGATTACACTAAACTAACTCACGTGCTTCCTTATAACTGCATAACATCAGCGGAAGCGTTTTTCTCACAAAACGGTGACCGAATCGCGTGCGTTATAATTGAGCCAATCGCAGGGAATATGAATCTAGTTACCCCGTTACCTGGTTTCTTAGAGGGGCTGAGAGCTTTATGTGACAAACATGGCGTTGTTTTAATCTTTGATGAGGTAATGACTGGTTTCAGAGTCGCGCTTGGGGGCGCTCAGTCGGTTTACCAGGTAAGCCCGGATATGACATGTTTAGGCAAGGTAATTGGTGGTGGTCTACCTATCGGCGCCTTCGGCGGAAAGCAAGAAATTATGGACATGATTGCTCCGTTGGGTGGGGTGTATCAGGCGGGTACATTATCTGGAAGCCCACTCGCAGTAGCTGCTGGAATTTGTATGTTAGACTCAATCTCAGATCCTAAAATTCACAAAGACTTAGCTGAAACCACTCAACGATTAATGGACGGACTCAAAGAGCGAGCCAAAAGCAACAACATTCCCTTTACTACCAATCACGTGGGTGGAATGTTCGGATGCTTTTTTAGCGAAGAGGAGACAGTCTCAACATATAATCAAGTAATGAGTTGCAACAGCCATAGTTTTCAAAAATATTTTCATTTTATGCTCGAGCAGGGTGTCTACCTCGCTCCGTCAGCTTTTGAAGCAGGCTTTATGTCGATTGCGCACCAAGAAGTGGAAATAACTGCCACTCTGAACGCCGCCGAAATTGCTTTTTCAAAATTATAGGCTTTATTCCACACGGCTCAGGATAGGACTTTTCTATGCAGTACGACGTCTATGCGATCGGAAACGCTCTGGTCGACAGTGAATTTAAAGTGGAGGAGTCTTTCTTCCAAGAAAATAACATCGAAAAAGGCCTTATGACGTTAGTCGAGCAAGACCAACTCGATGACCTCGAAAAAGCCTTGAAAGAAAGATCAGAACTTCAGGCTCGAAACTGTGGAGGATCAGCTGGAAATAGCCTTTTTGCGGTAAGCAGCTTTGGGGGCAACTCTTTTCTCTCTTGCAAAATAGCGAGCGACCCCGACGGCTACTTCTATTCAAAACAGATGAATAAAGACCAGATCCATACCAACCGAGTTTCTTCTTCTCAAACTGGCAAAACTGGGCGATGCATGGTTATGGTGAGCCCTGATGCCGAGAGGACGATGCACACGCATCTCGGAGTCTCCGATAGCATTGCATCTTGCGATCTTCAGTTTACGGCAGCCAAAAACGCAAAGTATATTTACATTGAGGGTTATCTCGTAACTTCCCCAGGCGCTCGAGCGGCAGTTATTGATCTTAAAAAGTTCGCAAAGAAGAATAAAATAAAAACCGCAATGACCTTTTCCGACCCTGCCATGGTCGAATACTTCTCAGAAGAAATAAACGAAGTCCTCGGCGAAGGAGTCGATCTTTTATTCTGCAACGAACAAGAACTCAAAATATGGGCAAAAGCAGAGACGTTAGAGTCCAGCCTGGAAAGATTAAAAATTAAGGCGAAACAATTTGTGGTAACTCAAGGGAGCGAAGGTGCAATTATTTTTGATGGTAATGAACTAACCAAAATAGAGGCTCACCATGTCAGGACCGTTGACACAAATGGCGCGGGAGACATGTTTGCTGGGGCAATGTTGTTTGGGATTACTCACGGCCTATCATTCAAACAAGCTGGGAATTTAGCGTCGCTCGCTTCGTCGGAGGTTGTTTCGCAATTCGGTTCGAGAATATCCAGAGAGCGTCATTTACAATTACTTGAGACAGTGAAGACGGGCATTTGAAGACTGGGACCGAGCATTAAGTCCTCAGCTCGTCAATAAAATGTCGGACACCGTCGAACCAAGTTGATTTTTTCGGGGTTTGTCGATTCCCTTCTTTCTCTTGAATTGTTTTAAACTCTTGCATTAGCTGTTTTTGTTTCTTAGTCAGGTTAACCGGTGTCTCGACTAACACGCGACATAACATATCACCGCGAGCGCTCGAATTGACTTGAGTAATTCCTTTACCCCTCAATCGAAATAGCTTCCCCGTTTGGGTCTCATGAGGAATTTTCAATTTAACCTTCCCGTCCAAAGTAGGGACCTCAAGATCACCGCCCAAGACGGCATCACTGAAGCCAATCGGGATTTCGCAGTATAGGTCCCTACCCTCTCTTTCAAATATCGCGTGAGGTTTGACGTGCATTTCAACATAAAGGTCGCCCGACGGCCCCCCATGCTCCCCAGCCTGCCCCTCTCCTCTCAAGCGGATCCTGTTCCCCGTATCTACACCAGCTGGAACTTTCACAGACAGTGTCTTATTTTCCTTAACTGCCCCGCTGCCGTGACAAACATAACAAGGGTCCTTTATCTGCTTTCCCGCCCCCTGACAACGGGGACATGTCTGCTGGACTGTGAAGAAACCCTGTTGCATCCTGACTTGACCGACACCTCCGCAAGTAGAACAATCCACCGGTTTCGATCCTTTTTTCGCTCCACTACCTCCACAACTTCCACATGATACCGTTGTTGGAATATCAATTTTTACGGTTGTTCCGCGAACCGCATCCTCCAAACCTATCTCGAGGTTGTAGCGCAAATCTGCGCCCTGACGAACGTGGCTTCGGCTACCTCCCCGACCACCTCCAAAAATATCTCCAAAGATGTCCCCGAACATGTCCCCGAAATCGGCCCCACCACCACTGGTTTGTCCGTCTACGCCTGCATGGCCATATTGATCATAACGAGCCCGTTTCTGGCTGTCTGACAAAACTTCAAACGCTTCGTTGGCCTCTTTGAATATCGCTTCAGCTTCCGGATTATCAGGGTTTTTGTCGGGATGATTTTTCATCGCAATGCGGCGGTATGCTTTTTTCAAAGCAGCCGCATCGGCGTCCTGAGAAACATTTAAAACTTCATAGTAATCACGTTTAGACATAAAAAGCTGACTCGTTACGTGGTTGCCACCTTTCACCGGACATAGGGGACCACTACTTCAATAGCTCATAAATAAGAAAACTAAGCCAATGATTGACTTAGTTTCTGTTGTTCACATCTGAATGAAATTTTGGATAAAAATCAATGCTCAATCTCCCCCAAAAACCTCAGAGATCAACTAGCTTTCGTTTTCTTTTTTATCCTCATCACTTACTTCTTCAAACTCGGCGTCAACTGCGTCATCATTGCTGGGTCCAGTATCGGACTCGGCGCCCGGCGAGGCGCCCGCTTCAGCTTGCTCTGCGTACATCTTTTGCGCAAGCGCAGAAGATGCTTCGCTAAGCGCAGTGCTCTTGGCCTCGATGTCCTCTTTACTGTCTCCCTTAAGCGACTCCTCGAGATTTGAAATTGCTGTGTTAATAGCCTCTTTCTCATCATCACTGGCTTTTTCACCAGCTTCTTCGACAGTCTTCTTAGTTGCGTGAATGAGTCCATCAGCGGCATTGCGCACTGTGACCATTTCTTCAAACTTTTTGTCATCGGCTGAATTTGCTTCCGCGTCTTGAACCATTTTTTCAATTTCTTCGTCAGACAAGCCGCTCGATGCTTTTATCTCGATTGACTGTTCTTTGCCCGTCGCCTTGTCTTTCGCGGAAACGTTAAGAATTCCATTTGCGTCCAAATCAAACGCCACTTCAATCTGAGGCATGCCTCTCTGAGCAGGGGGAATATCAGTCAAATCAAACCGTCCAAGCGATTTGTTCTGCGCGGCCTGCTTTCGCTCCCCTTGAACAACGTGAATTGTGACCGCTGTCTGGTTATCATCTGCTGTAGAGAAAATTTGTGTCTTTTTCGTTGGTATCGTTGTGTTCTTTTCAATCAACGTGCTTGCGACACCGCCCATTGTCTCAATCCCGAGGGAGAGAGGGGTAACGTCTAGCAACAAGACGTCCGTTACGTCACCGGAAAGAACAGCAGCTTGAATCGCTGCTCCAACTGCCACAGCCTCATCAGGGTTCACATCTCGTCGCGACTCCTTACCGAAGAACTCAGAAACCTTCGCCTGAACCAGAGGCATTCTTGTCTGACCACCAACCAAAATCACATCATCGATGGCTCCCGCGTCCATATCAGCGTCTGCTAAAGCCAGCTTTAATGGCTCAAGGGTCCGGTCAACCAAATCTTCAACAAGGGCCTCAAATTTTGCCCGTGTTAACTTCAAAACCAGATGCTTCGGCCCTGATGCATCTGCTGTGATGTAAGGCAGGTTCCCCTCCGTAGCCTGCGAGGAGGACAATTCAATTTTTGCTTTCTCAGCCGCCTCTTTCAATCTCTGCAGAGCCAGCGGATCATTGTGCAAATCCATTCCAGAATCTTTCTTAAATTCATCAGCCAGGTGGTCGATTAAGCGAAGGTCAAAGTCTTCACCTCCAAGGAAAGTGTCTCCGTTTGTCGACAAAACTTCGAAGGTATGCTCTCCATCGGTCTCCGCAATTTCAATGATTGAAATATCAAACGTACCTCCCCCAAGGTCATAAACGGCGATGGTCGAGTCGCCGCCCTTTTTATCCATTCCGTATGCCAGGGCTGCGGCCGTTGGCTCGTTGATGATCCGCTTAACCTCTAGGCCTGCAATCTTACCCGCGTCCTTGGTGGCTTGGCGTTGCGAATCGTTAAAATATGCGGGGACAGTCACGACCGCCTCAGTAACCGATTCACCGAGGAAATCCTCGGCAGTCTTTTTCATTTTTTTCAAAGTTTGAGCTGAGATTTGCGGCGGCGACATCTGTTCACCATCAACTTCAACCCACGCGTCTCCGTTGTCGGCTTTAGCGATTTTGTAAGGCACCATCTCAATGTCTTTTTGCACCACGTCGTCTTCAAATTGGCGCCCAATCAGTCGTTTGATGGCGAAAAGCGTGTTATCCGGATTAGTGACGGCCTGTCTCTTCGCCGGCTGCCCCACCAAAACCTCTCCGTCGCCTGCATATGCAATTATTGAGGGCGTGGTTCGATCGCCCTCAGCATTTTCAATAACTTTTGCTTCACCACCATCCATCACTGCAACGCAAGAATTGGTTGTGCCTAAATCGATTCCTATAATCTTTCCCATCTCTCTAATCCTCAGCCTGCTATGTTTTGGCCAATTTCAAAATTAAGTTTCTATTATTTACATTCCCGATA
This sequence comes from Gammaproteobacteria bacterium, assembly GCA_002700775.1. Lineage (GTDB taxonomy): Bacteria > Pseudomonadota > Gammaproteobacteria > Pseudomonadales > Pseudohongiellaceae > UBA9145. The sequence continues at coordinate 6,347 of PAEL01000110.1, forward strand.
ATCCGTATATTGGCCCAAAAAGCGGATTTTCAAGCCCATCAGACCTCTTAAAGCATAAAATTTTCGCTTATTTGGATACCATGACCATTGCCGGTCGAAGGACCCTGTCATGCAATGTATAGCCTTTCTGCATCACAGCGACCACAGTGTTTGGCTCCGACTCAGGGCTGTCTTGAGTTCCTATCGCTTGATGGAATAAAGGATCAAACGGCTCTCCCATCGGATCTACAGGGCTTATATGGTTGCGCTGTAAGCACTCGATAAAGCCCTTGAGCGTTAAATTAACCCCTTCATGAATCGCTTTAACAACGCTATCTTCATTACCAACGGACGCTTCGAGGGACCGTTCAAGGTTATCCACCACAGAAATCAACTCTGTACTAAATCGTTCCTGTCCATATTTATGGGCTTTCTCAACGTCCTGCTCTGTGCGACGACGGAGGTTTTGCATCTCAGCTTGCAATCGAACGTAATCATCTTTTGCGCTCGTAGCCTCCGCCTTTGCCAACTCTAGCTCTTGGTCTGTTGTAACAGAAGTATCACTATCAAGCTCTTCGTCAGGGCTTTCGATCGTTTCGTCTATGTCCTGTTCGTCATTTTCAACATTCTCGTCTATAGTGTTTTCATCATTCATGGAATTTACTTCCCTCCCTATAAAGGGCTCGCATTCATAATTTTTTGATTCAAAGTGACCGGACTGAGGACCTGAATATATTCTCGGATCTGATCACAATTATGCACCACGTTTGTTGATGGGGGCATCAATGATATATTCAAGCAAAAAATATCGCTCTTTCCCAAGAACAGGCGTACACACACGCGACGCGATCCAATATACTAAAGCCAAATGATCCAACACTTATCAATTAAGAACTATGCAACCGTGGAGCACCTCGAAATTGAGTTCAGCCCAAACTTAACTGCTATAAGTGGCGAAACGGGAGCAGGTAAATCAATAATCCTCGGCGGATTAAGCCTCGCGCTCGGCGATCGTGCTGACAAAGGCATCGTCAGATTTGGCAACAACAAAACCGAAATTACCGCAGTTTTTGACGTGAGCGAGATCGCCGAATCAAGGCATTGGCTAATAGAAAATGAGCTAATAGATTCAGATAACCCCGAATGCTGCGTTGTCCGTCGAGTGATTGGCAGTGACGGTCGATCCAAAGGATTTATTAACGGCACGCTTTCGCCAATGATGCACCTCAAAACACTTGGCGAGATGCTTGTCGACATCCACTCACAACACGAACACCAGTCCCTTCTCAAAAAAGCCACACATCAAAGATTGCTTGATGAATTTGGTGTCCCTGAAAAATTACGCGAAGAATTGGAGAGCAGCTATAAAAGCTGGCAAAAAAATAATCAGCTTTTGAGTGAGCTGCGCTCGAGCAAGAGCACAGACCAAGCAAATGAGCAGCTACTTCGCTACCAATTGAGCGAACTAGATGAACTGGCTCTCATCCACAATGAATTCGAAGCTTTAGAAGCGCAGCACCGAAATTTGAGCAATGCGGACGAGATAATCCTCGGCCTGCAGGCGTCACTTGAGCTATGTGCCGGCAAAGAAAATAATCACAATGATGGCGTTAAAAGCATGCTCGAGAAAACCATCTCTCACCTGACTAGTTTGAAACATACGGATGAAGCCGTAGATGCTGTCCTGCAAGTCATCGAAAACGCTTCTATCCAGATTGATGAGGCAGTTAGCGACCTCAGGCGTTTGTTAGACGGAGTTCAGACGGACCCGAGAGAGTTAGAAAAAGTCAATAATCGAATCGGCGTTTTACACGAGACGGCACGAAAACATAAAGTAAAACCCAACGCGCTTGTCGAGTTAGCAGAGGAAATAAGGAGGCGGCTAACAGCATTTAGTCTCGAGGACTCAGAACTCGAAAAGTTGGCCGATGAAAACGTTCGCCTGAAAGAAAGATATGAGAAAGTTGCGGCTAAAATTTCAAAAGAACGAATCAAGGCTGCGAAGAGCCTAGAGGCTTCAGTAAATAGACAGCTAAAAAAACTAGGCATGCAACAGGCACAGTTCTTTGTAACACTCACGCCAATTGAATATCAAAAACCAAACGCAACCGGGTTAGAAATTATAGAGTTTCTGGTAACCACCAACTCCGGTCAGCCACCTGGACCATTAAAAAAGATCGCATCAGGTGGCGAGTTGTCACGCATAAGCTTAGCTATTCAGGTGTCCACAGCCCAGACGACACAGACACCCAGCTTAGTTTTTGATGAAGTCGATGTCGGCATTGGTGGTGGAATTGCTAAGGTTGTAGGTGAGCTCTTGCGGCGCTTGGGCCAACACTCCCAAATCTTATGTGTAACACATCAAGCTCAGGTTGCGGCACTATGCCATAATCATTTTTTTGTCGAGAAAAGTGATAGCGGCGATGGCCCGAATCAAGTAGTAACTCAAATAAGACAGCTAAATAAATTAGATCGAATTGAGGAAATCGCGCGAATGCTGGGTGGAAGCGAATTCAGCAAAGAGTCTTTGGCGCATGCAAAAACATTGTTTGCACCCCCACAAAAGTGAGTAAAAAACGCAGGCTAGGCCCGTAAATCAACAGACTACTTGTACGAGGCTAACCTTCTTGGCAAGCAGCACAAAACCCATAAAGATACAGACTATGGTCTGTTATTTTAAACCCATACTTTTCAGCAATGGCCTCTTGCTGTCGCTCGATAACTTCATCGTAAAATTCCTCAACGCGACCACATTTATTACATACTATGTGGTCATGATGGTCTACCGAAGTAAGTTCAAATATCGAGCTTCCGCCCTCAAAGTGGTGTCGCATTACTAATCCGGCTTTTTCGAATTGAGTAAGGACTCGATACACAGTCGCAAGGCCAACCTCTTCCCCTGCATCCCGCAGCGCCTTGAAGACGTCTTCTGCACTCACATGCTTTGTTTCTGAGTGCTCTAACATATCAAGAATCTTTATCCGCGGCGCCGTGACCTTTAATCCTGCATTACGCAGTTCTTGTTGTTCCTCGCCCACAAAACTCTCCTCAGAAGCTAAGCCGTGCAACCGACTATTTTTTATACCTATCCAAACACCAATGTTACTGGTGAACTTTTCAGGTTATTATGCACTTATGGTCTTTGAGCAGCAATCTCAAATAGCCTAGCCAAATATGCCTTAAAATCACAAAATATTTAAAAACAGGAAATTCAAAGCCTACCATGCGAAAGACAATTTACCAGCTAACTACAGTAACGAGCATTCTTCTTTTGGGTCTACTGGTGGGTTGCAATAACTTTGGCTCAATGGATTTCCCTGGGGTCTATAAAATTTCGATACCCCAAGGCAACATCATAACCCAAGACATGATAGACCAACTACGCCCCGGAATGTCTAAGCGCCAAGTGATGTTTGTCATGGGCACTCCGTTGATAAGAGATCCTTATAATCAGGACCGCTGGGACTACGTATATAATTTTCAGCCTGGTGGCGGCGTTCGCGGTCAAGAGCGAATATCTGTCTTATTCGAGGACGACGGGCTAGTGAGTTTTTCTGGCGATTTTTTACCTACCGAAGATGAAAATGAAATGCCCTCCGCTCAGATCTCTCCTTAGGTCCAGCTAGTTTACTTTTTAGAAATCTTTTGCCATTTCCGCCAACGCTGCGACCCCAATCACATCATGGGGAAACAGCGAAAGGTCTTGGCGAGGCAACCCTCCCAAAGCTGCCTCCAAGCTCTCCAGGTGTCTTTCCTCCTGACGGAAGCGTTCTTGCATGAACCCTCCCACTCCCTCGGGCACGCGTTTGTTTACGACTAATCCGCCAACATTGATATTCGACTGGCTCAGTTGTTTGTAGAGCTCAATTGTCTCCAAGACAGGCAACCTCTCTGCGGCCAGAACAATAATAAAAGCGGTACCTTCACCGTCTGAAATTTGATTCCGCAAAGTCTCAAAACGCTTTCTTCTGCGAAATAGGATTTTCCGAATGCCTGACTCTCGCAATCGATCTTCGTCTTTTGCGTCGGCATTGAAAACCTTGTCTTCCAAACTCGAATCGCGACTTAAATCATCAACGACTTCCGCAAACTTATCCGCTTTCTCTTGCCTTTTAATCAATCCTTCGGTCCACGCCGCCATCATCTCAGGCAGAGCCATTAGTCGTGCGGTATGCCCTGAGGGAGCCGTATCAAAAATAATTAAGTCGTATTCTTCCTGGCCCTGCTCAACAACCTCACAGATTCGCTCAGTCATGGCAGCCTCGTGCATGCCCGGGGCATCTTTGGAAAGCGCTATATGCTTATCTACCTCGCTGCGGAGGTGAATCGGCATGAGTCGGTGCAAAGAGCGAGTTATCTCGCTCATGTGCAGCTTAATAGTTTCCTCTGGATCCAGTTCAAGCCCATCTAAACCGGGCGCAAGTTTTGTAGGTGTAGAGCCAATTTGTCGATCAAAAAGGTGTCCAAGATTATGTGCAGGGTCCGTAGAGACCAAAAGAACTCTCCCGCCCGCACTCGCGCGTGCGACCGCCGTAGCGGCAGAGACGGTAGTCTTGCTTAAACCGCCTTTACCGCCCAACAAAAGAATTTTTTTATTATGCGCGAGCTCTAGCAACAATGTACGTGGTCCAGTGGCGATTTTTCCATACCCATCCGCTTGTGCCAATCGTGAAATCGATCATAAACTACGGGCAATAATTCCATAGTGTAGTAAGCCGCAGGATTAGGAACACCCATAGTCTCAGCAAAAACTAAGAGCATAAAAAGGTCTTCTTCATCACGCTTTGCTCTAGCAAAAGATCTTCGGTATGGCACAACATAAAACTCATAGAGACCTTGTTCGACCCGTGAAAAAAAACTTTTAAGTCGATTTATTTTATTTTGCATTTTTCTTACCTTTCGCTGATTCTGACCTTAAATTTGCGCGCTGCCGGCGAAGCTCCATTGGGGAAATTATTAGGGGTCGATAAATTTCCACTCGATCATTCTCCAACAAGACATACGTCTTTGAGCTTGGACGGCGTTTCCCGTCCAACGGACTTGAGAATACCCCCAGATCGGCCTCATTTATATCTACCTCTGGAAAAATATTCGTAATCTTTGATAGGGACACTGCGTCATATGCAACGGTACCGCGGGGCACGCGAAGCTGGACTATTTCCTGGCTTTCAGTTGAAGCGTAAGCCACCTCTACCAATATTAAATCGTTCTCATCCTCTATTCTACTATTCGGCAAGTCCGTTCTCTGGTACTCAGGAAGATCAGTCATTCTATCCATAGACCTCTCGCGCACGTTTTAGGACTGCGTCGACCAATGAGTTTGCTGAACCCGTGAAAAGCTTATTGGCACCCGCATTGAGAAGGCCCGAACCGAACTCGAATCTCATCGACAGGCTTATCTTGCAGGCGTCAGACCCGAGCGAGTCAAATTTCCAAGTGGCACTAAAATTTTTCAAATTGCCCTCTACGAGACCCATGTCGATCCTCTGTGGAGGACACATCGTGTTGCGCGTGATCAGCCTCTGTTTTATTCCACCCCTGGCCAGACATAATTCCCCAGTAAGTTCTGTCTCGTGCCGACTTATCACTTTTGCATCAACGCAACCGGACATGAACAAGGGGTATTTTTCAATATCATTTACAAGATCAAACATCTGTTGCGCAGAGTATTGAACCAACGCACTGCGATCTATCTCTTCCATTAGCGACTTAACCTTGCGTACGACGTTAAATGAAAATAGTGTAAACCGTGCTGACAAAAACTGAAAATAACACAACCGGCACCACTGTCCCAAGGGACACGTTAAGGTACCTTTGCATAAGAGACCCGTTGTACCTTGGGTCACCAACCGAAAGCTCTTCGTTCAACCCGTTAAGCTTCCAACGATAAACACAAAAAATACACGCAGTGAAACCAACAAGCGGGAGTATTGTTTCATAAAAAACATCGTACACCACATCAAAGAATGATTTAGACAGCCCGCCATAATTTGTGAAATTGGTAAAAAATTCAGATAGTCCAAATGATAGCGTTGCAGGAATAGCAAACAGCGCCAAAAGAAATGCTTGAGTTAGCACCGCCCTTTTCCGCGTCATCTTCCACTCATCGATCCAGTAGGAAATAGGAATCTCAATAATCGAAACAAGGGAGGTCAGTGCTGCGAAAAATACCAACAAGAAAAAGATGAGCGCTACAACCGAGGCTCCAAAATATCCAACAGCAGCCTGCATCGACAAAAAGATTTTTGGGAGGAAACTAAAAATCAATCCTACGCTGCTGGTCGAAAGGTCGTCTGTATTCGTGTTGGGATCAAATGCAAAAATCGCTGGGAGAATAAGAAGCCCCGCAAAAAACGCAATGCTGGTGTCCATCGTCGCCACCATGCGCGCCGAACTCGGTATGCTGTCAGTGCGAGAGAAATAAGACCCGTAAGTGATCAAGATCCCCATACCCAAAGAGAGGGAAAAGAATGCCTGACTCAGCGCACCGTTGACGACACCCAAATCCATCTTGCTAAAATCTGGAACAAGGTAATATGCGATGCCAGCACTCGCGTTATCCAGTGTTAACACGAAGCAAACAAGCACTACCAGCATCACCGCGAGCGTCGGCATCAATACCCTAGCGAGACGCTCAATCCCACCCTTTACACCGCCTACTAAAATAAGGAACACCGCCGCAAGGAGCAAAGAGGCGTATCCGAACAACGACGGTTCTTGGACTAAGTTAGAGAAGGTGGCATCGCTAGATAGCGTATCGAGATTTCCAGTCGCTAATTGTTTCAAATAAACTACCAGCCAGACCGTAATCACCGTATAGAAAACAGCAATCATGAAAGGAGTTACAATGCCCAGCATGCCGGTGAGCCGCCAAACTTTCGAGCGATCCGAGAGCATCGAAAAGGCGCCAACTGGATTGCGCTGAGTTCGCCGGCCCATCGCGATTTCTGCGAGCATTACCGGGTAACAAATGAACGCAACGAATAGCAGATAGATGATTAAAAATGCGGCCCCACCATTCTTAGATGCCATGACCGGAAACGCTACAAGGTTTCCCAGTCCAACGGCAGAGCCAGCAGCCGCCAGAATAAATCCCAACCTCGAACTAAACTGACCTCTATCCTGTTCCATAAAAATCCTATTTATTTCAGCTTGTTATTATCTTTTTCCAGCAGCGAGAGTGCTCTGATTCTATCAGTAGCAGCGAAACAGGTAAAATCGGACACAAATAGGAACCGTTTTTAAAAGATCTAAATGTTGTCGGTATTTCACTGCTATACTCTGTTGATGGCAAAAAAGAAACCGAAAGCGCTCGACAACACAATTGTGCTCAACAAAAAGGCCAGGCACGACTATTTTTTGCAAGACACATTTGAGGCGGGCGTCGTCTTGGAGGGATGGGAAGTCAAAAGCCTACGCCTGAAGAAAGTTCAGCTCATCGACAGTTACGTGCTGATAAAAGATGGCGAGGCGTTTCTGCTCGGGTGCAATGTTACCCCGTTAAACACAGCCAGCACCCATGTCATTGCCGACCCAAGTCGTACCAAGAAACTATTACTCCACAGTAAAGAGCTAGCCAAGCTATTTATCGCGGTTCAACAAAAAGGGAATACCTGTGTTGCAGTTAAACTCTATTGGAAAGGCCACCTCATCAAATGTCAGATAGCATTAGCGAAGGGTAAGCAAGACCATGACAAGCGAGCGACCGAGAAAGATCGCGAATGGCAGATAGATAAACGTCGTATTTTACGCCAGGCCAACAGATAGGTTTAACTGCATCAAAATATCCAATGTGTTATCTTAGAGCCTCACTCAGGGGGCGATTAGGATTCGACGCCGGTATCAAGACCCTAGGTGCATGCCGAGAGGGTAGTAACTCTCGTTAATCAATTACTGCAACTTTTATAGTTGCCAACGACGATAGATACGCCCTAGCAGCTTAAAGGCTTGCTAGCGATTGCTGCCGGGATGCCCGTAAACTGGTTTTTAGCAATCGTCATCTAGAACGGGATCGCTAGTGGAGCGCGCTTGACGCGAAGCAGCTAAAAATCATCAAGCTCGCCCAAATCACCCTGCTCGTCGGGCCGGTACGGGTTAACTCAATAGACGAAGCTATGCATGTAGAGCCGAAGGCTGCGAACTGACGGACGGGGGTTCAAATCCCCCCGCCTCCACCAAACAACTTTTTTGCACAGTCCTAACAAGTCCTAAATATTATATATTTGAACCATATCAATGCGAACCATCGTACAAACCTACATCATACACTTATGGGGAGTTAATCGGCGATGGAAACTTCAGTAATTATGGTTACGTTAACTGCGTGTGCCTTTCCTTTTGCGCTACTTTTGGCCAATAATTTTGCAAAAAGAGTGCCCACCATAGAGCAGAGATTATTCGATAAAGCCAAGATGAAGTACACGGATGGAGACAATACTTAATTCAGGCGTTTCAGATAAGGTTAGGAATCTGCGAAAAAGCGAACACACCTCTGATTCTTTCCTTCATATTTTCCTTACGTAATTTGATTGTCCTGCTGTAATCATTGATTATCGTTCCAGTAAAATATCCTTGGCTTTAGCGTAGACTTTAAATAAAGGGGGTGGCTAGGTTCACCCGAAAGATTGTATTTAAGGCAATGCAAATCTTGGAGAAAGTTTTGAACATCGTGAGATCGATTCAAATGTTTCCCATGATTTCCCCAAGCGACTACGGTAAGGCCTGCGGCTTTCGAAAGCTTCTTAAGCCAGCTATTATTATCTATCCCAATGGGGTCGTTAACCCTTAACATATCGGTCGGCTTGGTCGCTCGATAGGCGAATAAATTAGCAACACACACACCACCGTAGCCCCATCTTTTCGCATAATCCATGCACCGAGTCAGGGTGGGATCATCATTGATCTCGTCAGCGGTGGATGGATTCAAACCTATGAATAAAACGAAGGGGCTTTGTCGATTCCATACTCGTTTTAGTGAATATCTATATTTCCGACAAGCAGAAAAATTAGCGGTCCGCATCATCATTTAGTGTGACATCAACGTTTTTCAAGTCCTAAGCATTTAGAGATAAACTGGTGACTGAGTCCGAGGCACAATTAATACCATACCAATTGCACTCGGCCCCTTTAATGCCAAGCCACTCAGTGCCATAAGCAATCGAACTGTGCCCATAATGCCAGTTGTCCCCGTTTGTCGAATTATATATTGCGATCAAAGCAACACGCTCCAAGTCACTGACCTGCGGAAAAAAATCGTTGTTAATAGAACAAATAGAAGACCCAGAGATGCTACTTTTCATATCTTCGGCCCTAAGAAACTTGTTAAATTTGCCTAATAATCAGGTTTTGTTCCCCTATTAGCTCTAAAGCCTAGATGGCAAACCATGAACCATAGTAAGGTTCTTTAAGGTAGTGCCCGCGCGGCGAAACTCCGATAATGCTTGATAAGCATCATCGTTGTACCACTCCTTGGCTAGCTCTTCTGAAGGAAACTTAAAGATAATAATCCGACCTTCGAGCGGGGATTCACCTTCAAAGTTTTCGTGACCATCATCGAATGTAACAAACTCACCACCAAATTTTTTCAAGATAGGGAAAAACCCTTTCTCATATTTGCGGTATTCACTCTCATTCTCGATCACCAAATTAGCTATCATAAAAACTGCTACTTCAGACATTTTTCTCTCCCTGTGTTTAACGATTCGCTGCATTGATTTTAGCTATTGACTCAGTATTCTTTTGTGTCCGTTTCCCCGGGAGGTAGCGCGACACCAACACGCTTGCAGCAAAAAGGACCGTCCCGATCCAAGTTATCTAAAATTACCTTCGCTGCATCCTCGTAACTTATAATCATTTCGGGCATACGTTTTTTTATTGTGGAAAGCACCCTCAGTGTTTGGGGCAGCATCGTTTTTTTAGGCGGTTTTACCGGCCAAATCTCGCTGGTAATACGCAAGCCTTCTGCTCGCGCAGATCCGTTTTTCGCCGGATTCATGGGCCCCGGGCAGAGCATTGACCAATCAAGATTCGTCTTACTCACGTATGAAAAATTATCAAGGTGGCATTTAAACTTTGAACGGATTATCGGTAGCTCCGCAGCACGAATGGCTGTCCCCGGCACATCGAGCGCTGCTGCACCACCGAAAAACCAAAACCTTGCTCCGTCTCCAAGAACCTTTTGCGTGCTATCAGTTATAGATTTAACTAAGTCAGAAAAATTACTATCCGCTGCTGTTCCTGCAGCGTTGATCACCGCTTCTTTCCCGACCATTGCGTTTTCAAGCTTCTCTTTTTCTTCTACATTTCCAATGATGATTTTAAGGTTCTCGCTATGAGCCCAAGAACTTCGAATCAGTTCTAATTTCTGAAGATTTCGAACAAACACGGTGACTTCGTGGTTACGTTCAAGTGCGGCTTTCGCAAGTCTTTGTCCGCTGCTTCCAGTAGCACCGACGATTAAAATTTTCATTGATGGCCTCATTTTTTAGGAATTTCAAATTCTTTATAACTATCTTTAATTAAATTGTGTTTCCCCCGATCTGTTGCATACAATCGAGATGGTATGTAGTTTGATCCTCTACTGCAAAATTTGGAGCCATGCACGATGCGCAGCGACACAGAACTTCTCGACCATATTCTAGACCATATTGATAACGGCACAACCGATCTCGGTGAGCAGGATTGGTTTGAGCCGGTCGAAAACTACACCTCTCAATCACGCTTCGATGCCGAAAGGCGGCTTATGCGGCGCCTACCTATTCCCTTTTGTCCAGTTGCTGCTTTACCTGAGGCCGGCTCCTACGTAGCCAGGGCTTCGGCTGGTGTTCCACTCGTAGTCGTTCGGGGCTTGGATGGTGCCATCAGGGCATTTAGGAATGCATGCCGGCACCGAGGCATGCAATTGGCTGATGGCTCCGGTTGCACTAAGATATTCCGGTGTAATTATCATGGCTGGGCATATCGACTGGATGGCCGGCTTGAGTACGTGCCCCACGAACATGGTTTTCCTGACCTAGACAAAAATAACAATGGATTAGTGCCGGTTCACGCGGTGGAGGTCCGCAGTGGATTGGTATTTATTACTCAAGATGAGCCCGTTGGGCTTGGAGCTTTAGAATCCCTACCTGAACTACTTACTGAGAATCAGGTACTGTTCGATTCGAGCGAGTCTGTTGAAGATACCAACTGGAAGCTGACCGCCGAAGGAACTCTAGAAGGCTACCATATAAAGCCAACACATCCAGAATCCTTCTATCCTTATGGTTACGATAATCTAAACGTTATTGAAATGCAGGGGCCAAATTCTCGCGTGTGTTTTCCTTTTAGGCGAATTGAAACACTACGCGACGCGCCACGAGAAGGTCTATCATTGAATCGCATGGTCACACTAGTCAACCGGATTTTCCCTTTTACTTCTGTAAATCAGTTATCGCAGCACTGCCATGTGAGCTTCGCTGAACCTGAGTCCGCAACACGGACACGATACTTCAACTATAACTTCACACTGCCAAAACCAAACGGTAGCTTGCCTAACGATGAAGACTTAGCTCGCGCCAGAAAAGACGCCGCTTTTCTGGCAGATACCGGTAATCAGGAAGACGCAAAGGTGGTGAGTGACATTCAAGCAGCTATGAGTTCTGGAGCTAACACGCATTATAGGTTCGGCCGATTTGAATCAGCGATTCATCACCTTCATTGCAATCTAGCACGATATCTTGAGCGACTGGACGAGTTCGAAAAAAGTAGGCATTGAAATAACCTTTCGTTAACGGAGCGTCCAATTAACTTCTTCCTTTTCGATAAACAAATAAATTTTTGCATTAGCATTAGCACTAGCAGCAGCAGCAAAAAAGCAGACCTGATTTATTGTTGTTAGTGGATTGCTCATCTCCGAAAGATACCCAACGTCTCAGAAAAAACCGTCAAAGGAAAAAGATTTGGGAATATGTTATCGATCGCCGGGGCTGTAGGCACGCTGTGTATTTGCAACCACATCATCCCAGTGAAACCACGCTGGTTTAAAGCGCCGTTCCGACAAAAGTTTTGCCTGATCGAAAAAATGTGGTGAGTCTGGGTTATGGCTCTGCCCGTAGTGTAAGTAGCTCGCAGCCTTCACTCCATCCGGATGAAACTCATAAACCGCCTTGTAAGACGACCCAGTAGTGGCATACTCAAATTGCCGATTCGGATCATCCGTCGGCGATGTGTGATAAATGGTAAAGGCAACGCCAAGCGGACCGCGCACGCCCGCAACGCCCAGACTTGGCTCACGATCATCAAACGGAACGCTGCTAGAGCTGCCGTAAGGCGCGTGCCGTTGAAGTCGGTGAACGTCTCCGTAGGAGACCTGCCAATTACCGTAGCGGCCTTCTAGGGTCTTCGCTGCGCTAGAAAGTGCGCGAAATCGCGCGGGAATGTCTGCCACGAACTCCTCTTTCAAAGTCTCAACTGGATAGCCTCTACCATAGAGCTCCTCGTACCACGCGACGGCTAGTGTTGTTTGAGTCGATTCAAGTGAACTACGGTAATCCCATTCCAGAAGGTGTTCAAGATAGGGTCTTACTTTGCGAGCCAGCTCTGGATGAGTGTGTTGCAACGATTCAAAGCGGCGTTGATAACGCGGTAGTTCCGTCATCGGCCAGTAGAGCGTCGTATCAAACGCCATCTCCTGCCATTTTTCAAACGTCACATCGCTAGCTTGACGCAGCAACCAACGAGACATTTGGGCACGGCGCTTGTCATCTGTGGCATCCTCTACCATATAGGCTGGGAAATCCAACATCGACGGATTCCCATCGTCAGTCGTTGTAAATGGGGTCGAATTAGTGTTTTGCATGAAGCCAGAAGCTGGATTTAAAACCTGAGGCAGCTCCTCGATAGGATGGAAATCGCCCCACTCCAACTCAGGATCCGAACCGTCTACGGGTTTCGTCCAATCAACACCAGTCTTGCGTTTCGCGACCGTACCATTGTAGAGATAGAAGATGTTGCCATCAGCATCGGCATACATTGTGTTGAACGTCTGCAGCTGGAGACTCGATGCTGCAGCATACCACTCGTTGAAATTCGTAGCGCGCGACTGTGCAAGCGACTGAACCATGCGCGAACCGTCATAAAGGCGCGGCACTTTTATTGCGAGAAAATGCGACTCGTCCTCTTGCTTGGTTATAGGACCATGATGACTCTTGCGCAGCTGATAGTGCCTCGGCTGAGCCTCACCCTTAACAACAAGCTCTATCTCCCAAGACTCTGCACGCTGCCAACCGTCACCGTAACGATACAGATCAGGATCGGTTGGATGATCAAAGGTCAGTCGATACACGTCCGAGATATCGGCTTCGTTAACCGTATAGGCCCAACCTAGATGGTTATTAAAACCGGCTGTTGGAAACGGGGCACCCGGATACATTGCTCCGGAAAAATCCCAACCGGAAGCGCTCTTGACGTGCATCTCGGTGAACATGCCTGAACCATACCAAGGTTGATGAGGATTGATGAACAGCATTGCCGTGCCGTTGCGGGTACGGTCGGGTCCAATTGCCCATTGATTAGAGCCCAGTGATGCGAGTTCCTCGGCTTCCAACCGCGTCACCTCGCGGGACGGCGCATGCGCCGCACCCAACAAGCGCGGCAATATCATGTAGCGCTCAAAAGCCAGCACATGCCAAGGTTCCATTCGGGAAATAAGACGCGGGGTTACCTCTGGATTATGCTCAAGAAAAAAATTATAGCCGTCGGCAAATGCACGAGCAAGCGTTTGTATCTCTGCCGGGAGCGACGTGAAATCGCGCTGCGAACTTCCGACGATATCAAAAAGCGCAACATCGAGATCACTCCTGATTCCAGAATCACCAACTATTTCGGCGTGACGCCCAAGCGCCTTAATGTAGGTGTCCTCAAGCTGCCAAAAGTGGTCTTCACTTTGCGCCCAGGCGGAGCCAAACACAACGGCAGCATCGGATTCTCCGCGAATGTGCGGCACGCCCCATTGATCACGGTTGATAACGACTTGTTTTGCTAGCTGCGAGGCAGATGCTAAATCGGCCAAACAAAATAGAATTAACAGACGGCTAAGTAATTCACTGAATTGACGTAATCGCATTTTGTGAGCACCCCAAAAAGTAGGAAGAATTAAGGTACCTTTAGACTGACAAATTGTCTACATTAGAGCATGAAGGAGACTCACGATTAATGCCTTAATCAGTTTGACTCATGTTGAATCAAAAGGAGCATCCGTCCTTTTTGTTTTGCCTGCAACTGTTACAAAGCCGGGAGAAGTATCAACCAAATCCTCTCCAAGAACCAATAGCTGGCCGTTCCTCCAACAAAGTAGACAGGCAGAGTTTGAATCCGTCTCGCAATCTTATACCTAACGAGCCCCAGCAGACCGAGAACAACAACCACTAATGCCAGCTGTCCAACTTCTATCCCTAAATTAAAGAGGAACAATGCAGCGATTTGACTTTGATCAGGGAGCCCAATTTCCTTCAAAGCCCCAGCGAATCCAAGCCCGTGTAATAGACCAAACCCAAATGAAATGATTACAGGAAAGCGATGACTTAAACCTGGCTTGGTTTGCAAATTTTCATACGCAAGTAAAACGATACTAGCGGCAATAACTGCCTCTACCGAAGATTGCGAAAGACTTAATAATTCGTACGCAGATAAGGCAAGGGTAATTGAATGGGCAACGGTAAAACCGGTCACTACCCAAACGATCATCACGCGTGTTCGCACGAGATATAAAAGCATTAAAACGAATAGTATATGGTCATACCCAAGGAGTAGATGAGTCAAACCAATAGAAAAATAAATAGGAATCGCTGGTGCTACACTCGCAAGGTCTAGTCGCCCTTCGCTTGCTGTTATCAGCCGTTCAGTGCGCGATCCATCTAGCCAACTAATACTGACAAGGGTATCTATCAGGGTCCTGTCTAGTCCGGCAATCTCAATAGATGCTAAACCAAATTCATCACATGTAATTATAGCCGAGTCGGTCAATGCTCCCTCTGTCAACCTAGACCCAGATATTTCAAAATCACAGTTCGTCTCAACCACAAGACCTAAAAAGCGGCCCTCAACTTGCGGCTGGCGAAAGTTAGCTCTAAATTCGATATTAGAATCTTTAGTTCGGTTTTCAATAAGCTCCAAATATGCTGGACGAACCTCGTGAGAAATGGCACTTGAGGTTGCAAGACCTAAACACACTCCAAAAAAAACAACAAAGGCTCTCACAGCTCCTCGTACCGAATGAGATAGTCATCTAAAAGCGCATCAACGTATCGTTGCCGAGCATTCAACTTTTGAAACTGCTGGTAGTCTGACCCTACACTATCCAATACAGATTTAAGGGGGGCGGCCTCCTCTGCATGAATGCTTGTGAGGTAAATTAGATGGTAACCAAAACTACTTTCTATTGGTCCTTGCCACTCACCAACAGGCAAACCATTCAATTTAAGTGAAAATCCTGAACCAAACGTTGCATCAATATCCAGCTCACTCCGAAAAGCATAGCTGTCGTTAAGCATGCTAGTGGTGCCGCTTGATGAAATGTTGTTTCCTAACTTAGCCTGACTCACTTGAGCATTAGCAGTGGCTTGATCTAAAAAATACAATTGTCTGAATGAGTAACGAAGGGGCAAAGTATAATCGAGGATATTTTGAGAGTAATAGGATTCTAACTCAGCGTACTCAGGTTCGGGCCCCATTTGCGCCTCAGCGATAAACCCGAGCTTCTGAACTAGGCGACGGCGGACGATAGAGTCATCTTGATCTAACCCCAACCGCAGAGCTTGCCGAAATAAAACCTCTTCCTCGATCCAGTTTTTGACCAAAGAATCTAGTTCTTGAATCGATGCGTCCTTACCGGTTTGAGTTTTCCAGAGCAAAGCTATCCTATCTTTCTGAGCGGCACTTACAAAAATTTCGTCTCGCCCTTCTGGAATTAAATTGTCTAAACCGAAAATGCTCAGGCTTATAATGACAAACCATACAAGGGGTTGCGTGACTAGCCTACCCATCGCATTCAATCCTTAAAACTAATTATCGTACTGGAGTTATCCAGATTGGTGATGACCAAGCACGCTCCTGCAAGGTCGCAGCCATATCAGGCCGAGGCTCAACACCAGCCCGAATAGCGTCCCAAGTGGACCAACGACACGTAGGGTTTTCCATGGCCCGAACATAATAAAACGCGTTCTGAGACACGTCGTAGTCTGGATCTTTCCAATTTGCTCTTAACTCTGCGGCGCCGAGTCCGCGGGTGATACTGCAATCATCCAGATTAACTTGAGCGCCGTTATCTGGGCAGCGATGGGTAATAGGGTCAACACTGCCGCCATCAGAGCATGCAACATCATAAACCTCTTCCATTGCTTCCCCGTCTTCCATCCAGCCTTTAATAATCTGCAAGCGCTGAAGCGCAGCGCTATTCGGATCTCTAGAGACCCACGCGATGAACTCAGGTTCTTTTCCTGCGCTTGCGAGCAAGTCGCTTCCCATGGCAACGCCGTTTTCATACGCCTTTGTGATCAAATCATTATCGTCAATCAATGGTAGGTCGTAGCCCGCGAAGAAACGAACCCTCATTCTAGTTCCCGACGTGCCGAATGTTTCTTTTCGCCGAAACGAGTCGAATATAGAAGCACGAGTGTTTTCTTCAGCCCAGACTCCGGCCAAACCTGATGCGCTCCAAGTATTGAAATAAGTTTCTGCATAATTCTCACCCGGTGCCCGAGGCTCCCGCAACGGCACCGATCCCCGCCGGACGCCATCAGAATCTCTTAAGCCGACCTTGCTCCAGTAATCATCCTCGTCGCCCGCATAAGTGGCATTATGAGTATCGCTTGAACCAATTATTCCAAATTTATAAGGGTTAGCACCGTTCTCTTCTTCATTTTTTAGACCATTTAGATAAGCCTCACGGACGTAGCTCCCGTTGGGTTGGCTGGATCGAAACGACGCAACTTGAAAAGGCATGATTTCAAAATCTGCCCACTCATCATTGGGTGACAGTGCCGGATGGGTATCTGATGTGCCTTTTACCTGTGTTATTTCAACAAGCGGTTCATTGCGCATGCGCTGGTCTGCATATGCACCATCAAGGGGGTTTCCCGAAAAATCAGTCATCATAAACATCGAGCCATTAGAGCCATTAGAATTGTGCGGAATGGCTAAACTCTCAAACCCTCGCTCGCGGTTCGCATCCATCCAATCCCAGAGGTCCTCTGGATTAGCAGAGTCCAATCGTGAGAAAGGAAGTTCAGGTGCCACATCATCCCGATATATAACGTTTCTGTGGAGGTTGCCACCATCGCTATAGGTGGCGGTGTACTCGTATCCGATAAACGTGGTGAAGTTACCCGGATCATTATGACGATTTGCCGTGGCGATAATGTCTTGCCATGCGGACTTCCCAATGACTGGATCATTTACCTCATTCGCGCGAGGAGAGCGCAGGAAAGCAAGAATCTCATTAAATTTTTCTCCACGCTGAATAGCGCCCCCGAGTGTTGACATGCCGGCAGCCACTTCATGCTTAGAAATTTCACTCAGTGGATTTGCCATTTCACGGAGCACACCTAAATAAAATGCATGATCAGTAACTCCATAGAAGTCCAGGGGGACGTCTAATTGCATGTCAAAACCCGCGGGATGAGTTATCTTTCCACCTTTCGCAAAAGTGTAAGCATCGCTCGGCGACGAGGTTGTACCAAAAATAAAAGCATCGAAAGAATACATGGTGTGTACGTGAAGATCACCAAAGTAGGCGTTCCGTTCTTCATTGTAACCCGCAGTTCGCGCTGCCGGTGTCTCCGCAGCCGTATCGGTCGCCTTCAGCGCAAGTTCCGTGCTCTGCTGTACCAAAGGATCAGAAGTGTTGTCGGAGCAGGAGGCACTAATTGAGACAATAAGAATCAGGCTTAAGAATCTAGTCATGAAGACATCTCCAATTGTTGATTTTCATTATGTATTTAAAATAACACCATTTGAGGCTAAGTGCTTACAGACACGCCACGAAGATGTCATTTCGACCTGGCTTTTTACTTAGAAACCTTGCTCGGTGTCTTTTAATTTATCTGCCTATATTTTTGCACTGCTAACAGAACGATCCTTTGGTAGTGATTCTATTTCGTAATGGTTATACAACAGTTTTCAGACATATAAAAGAAACCAGCCCTGACACCTTTTCGCGAACTTTCTACCACAAGCACTGTTACCACGAACCAATGCGGCAGAAATAAATTTGGCCGGTCCCTTGATCACGCAAATACCAGCTAACTTTTCTATCGTCCCGTCCACTTGGGCTTGCGCTTCTCTAAAAAAGCAGCTTTGGCTTCTTTTCCGTCTTCGCTATCAAAAGTCGCCGAGAGGGCTCTCAATGCAGCCTCGGGAACTTCTGTAAATGGCATGTCTTCCATCTGATAAAGGAGATCGCGCGTTCGTTTTAGTGCCAGAGGCGACATCTGACAGAGTTTTAAAGCAAGCTCCTCGACCGCGTTAGTTAGCCCAATACGCGGCACAACTTTCGTAATCAATCCAAACTTATAGGCCTCCTGTGCGGATATAGTATCGCCTGTGAAAATAAGCTCAGCGGCTCTCATTCGCCCAATTAGGCGTTGTAAAAACCATACGTGCATGCCCGGTGGACCAGCGAGGTTAGGCACCCCAGGATAACCAAAGTCTGCATCGTCCGCCGCGATGATCATGTCACACGCAAAGGCTAAAGTGCAGGCGCCCTCCCTAGCGTATCCATGGACCTCGGCTATAACTGGAATGGAAAGACCGCGAACTATCTTCAGTGTCTCGATATAAAAAAGTCGCAGAAACCGCTCCATATCGGCACTCTCAAATCGCATTAAATACTTTAGATCGACGCCGGCCGAGAGACCCTTACCAGCGCCACTAAGAATAAGAACACGTGCTGTTTCATCATCATCTGCGGCATGAAGCGCAGAATGATATTCTAGGGTCGACTCTTCGGTGATCAAATTCAGCGGAGGCCTATCTAGCTCTATTCTCGCTATCCCTGATTTGACTGAATAGTTGAGCGTCTTATAATCTGTTTTCGGCACTCGCATTTCCTTATTTCTTTGACTAATGGCTTGGTTAATGACCCTGAACACCCTAACGCAGATCCGGCTACTCTCTTCACGCTGCTATTCTCGAGAGGAGAATAAATATCACCACCACTTTAATATGCAGAATGGTATAAGGAAACCCATTATCCAACCCTCAAGAAGGATATTGATAATTTTACCGTACAAAAAGGATTCGATTTCTAATATGTAGGTGAATCTTATGGCTAAATATCTGATTGATCTTGTTATGCCGGTTGGAATACTTCTCGCTCTCAGCTCAGCAACAAAGGCTCAGTCCTCTGACTCCGAAGGGCCTATTGTCAGGCCAGAATTGATCCGCAAAGTTACTGAAAGTGTGTATATAATTCCAGATAACTTTGTGAGGCTAGTGCCAAACATTGGCATCGTTGTAGGTAGTACAGCCATTTTAGTTGTCGATACTGGCCTTGGAATTGAGAATGGCGCTAGGGTTTATGAGGCAGTAAAAGAGCTGAGACAAGATAAAAAGATGTACACAACGATTACACATTACCATCCAGAGCATTCTCTCGGTGTCGAGGGCCTTGGCAACGACGTCGTATTTATAGCCTCAGAAAAACAGCATCAAGAAATGAAAGCTGGCGACAGGATCAAGAATCAGTTTTCACGCCAGTCCGCTGCGAACCACGAACTGATCAATAATGCACCTTACCCGATACCCGACATACTTTATGACCATAATTACAAACTAGATCTAGGTGACCTGACGGTCCAACTTACATCAGTCGGGCCGCTCCACACCGAAGGCGACTCAATAATTTTTATTAACGAGGAGCACGTTTTATTTTCAGGAGACATCATCATGGGTGGTGTAATTCCATCAATCGATGAACAACACGCGACGTTTGGACCTTGGAAAACTGCAATAGAACGAATCGCCAAAATGTCCCCGCAAGTTATCATCGGCTCTCATGGCGATATCGGAGATCAAAAGCTTGTCGATACATGGGACAGATTAATTTCTGAAATATCGGGTGCATTGCTCGAGTATCACGCATCAGGATTCTCAAAATCACAAGCTACGAAAGAATTAACTTCAGTTCTTAGTCAAAAATTTCCAACGTGGCGGAATGATAGAAGAAGAATGAGCGCCGCAGTAGATACCGTGTATCGATAAAATTAGCGAACAGTTTATACCTTTTCAGTATAATTGGTCCTTCAGATCTAACTACGAAACTTCGACCAATTTGCGCGATTAAGAACCAACGCCACTCGCTAAACACGCAAGAATCTGAATAAAGTAAAGGAATGGGTAACAGCATGAAACTGCTAATACGAAACTTAGCACGCAGCACCAGCGAAGAAAATCTTAAGGCGATGTTCGAATCTTTTGGTGCAGTGCAATCCTGCTCGCTAGTGTTAGATCAAAAATCAGGCGGCTCAAAAGGCTTCGCCTTCATCGAGATGCCCAAGCCGGGCGACGCAAAGGCCGCGGTCAAGAATTTAAACGGTATGAACGTAGACGGACATAAAATTAGGGTCAAAAAATCCTGAAAATAATATGGGATCGATCAAATAACAACCGGGCCAACCTAAACATTTAGCCTCGCCCTAAAAAAAAATTAGACTTCTTATTTAGAATGTAAAAGTACTTTCTATACCGTTCACGTTTACCAAATAAGTCCCAGAGTCTAACCCCGTTATATCTAAGGGAATTTGCGTTTCGAAAGGCGCTAACACTTGTATACACATTTCTGAAGGACTCAGGCTTGTCTCAGCGAGAGCAACAGTGAACGCAGAACTGCTTTTGAATATAGCTGGAGGTTGCAATTCTACGCAAGGCACTGATTTGTTTCCTCGCACAAATAAGCTCACCAGAGGAGGAAGGGACTTAGTGAGAATGACAGAAACGCTGTCCACATAAACCAGCGAGCTTCGCTTCGCCGCTATTAAATTGAACCTTCCTTGCTCATCTTGCGCCATCTGAATGCTATTGTAATAAAACAATTCTCCGTTAACCAAGGCCGCTCCTTGTGGAATTTTAAAGATATTGTCCTGAAAGGTCGCAGGCTGAGCTGTGCCCATTGAGCTAAAGGTAACGACACACGGTATCAAAAAACAAAGCTTCAGCTGGGTAATCATAAATTTCTACCGTCGAGGTTCAAAGTAATAACTGTGCGGATCTTAAAACAAACAACCGCATTTCTCAAAAGCGACGCCCTCCGCTGGATCAAAAAATGAACCAAACACCGTCATAGGGGTGTACTAGAGGCATGATAACTTCACACTTGTTTAATTTTCACCGCATTCGTAAAGGTCAAGCAGTTATAATGCTTGGTATTTTACTCGCCCCGCTTTGCGCTTCGGAGGCTGACCGCTTGAATACACTACCGCTCACTGATTTCAATACAGGCAGTTCGGATTTTGGCTGGTATGTACAAAACGACAATGTGATGGGCGGAAGGAGCGAGGGCGGTTTTAATGTCAGTGAAGGGGAGCTATATTTCTCAGGAAATACTAACACAAATGGCGGAGGGTTTAGCTCGATACGCACACGCTCGTTGGAATACGATCTTTCAGCTTACACAGGCATCAGAGTTAAAGTAAAGGCCGACGGCCGTCGCTACACTTGGGGGATTCAAACAGATGCTCGGTGGCGTGGTCGCAGGGTTAACTACTGGGCTGATTTCGAAACTGCACCAGGGGAGACGCAAACGATCGACATACCGTTCAAAATATTTTACCCGCAGTTTAGGGGGTTCAAACTGGACGGTCCAGAGATTGATACCAGTCAGATAAGAGAGTTCGCGCTGTATCAATACGATAAAACAGACGGTCCTTTTGAAATGAGCCTAATTTCTGTGGAGGCTTACAGCGATGAGCCGGCCTTAGTTCAATCCGCGTCGTTCTAATAACGCAGTGATTGAAGCCTCTCTTCCTGCAAAGTCGCGATAAAGCGCCATTGCATCCTTACTTCCCCCCTTTGATAACAGGCTGGCTCTAAATCGGTCTCCATTGAAACGACTTAAACCGCCGTTCTCTTTAAACCAGTTGACGGCATCAGCATCCAAAACCTCACTCCAAATATAAGAGTAATACCCAGCCGAATACCCTCCCATGATGTGGCTGAAATAAGTTGAGCGATAACGGGGAGGCACCGATGGAATTAAAATTCCGAACTCTTTCAATGTGCGTAATTCAAAGTCCATAATTTCACCTGCACTTGGGACCTTATCTGGATCAAGCTGATGCAACGCTTGATCAATGATTGAGGCAGATAGATACTCCAGGGTCGAAAAGCCCTGATTAAAAGACTGTGTAGACAGAACCTTGTTGAGGAGGTCTATCGGCATTGCTTCTCCCGTCTGATGATGCACCGCATAGTTTTTTAACACTTCCGGCCAAACTGCCCACATTTCATTCACTTGGCTTGGGAACTCAACAAAGTCTCTCGGGACCCTTGTTCCCGAAAAAGAAGGAAACTCTACAGAAGAAAACATGCCATGAAGCGCATGCCCAAACTCATGAAACATCGTGGTTACTTCATCAAAGGTTAGCAGTGTTGGCTGTCCAGTCGTCGGCTTGGTGATATTGAGATGATTTGCAATTACCGGTTTGGTTTCCAAGAGGTGACTCTGGGAGATATACGCATTCATCCATGCCCCCCCGCGCTTGCTCGGACGAGCATAAAAATCAGCTATAAAAAGCGCCAAGGTCTCCCCGTTAACGTCGAAAACTTCAAAAACGCGAACATCGTCCTGATAGACCGGAAGGTCAAACCTCTCTTGAAACGTTATCCCAAAAAGATTTTCAGCAGCATAAAAAACCCCTCTTTGAAGCACATTATCTAATTCAAAGTAAGGACTTAGATCATCAGCGTCGAAATCAAAGCGCTGAGTTCTTAGCCTCTCCGAATAAAAGTCCCAATCCCACGACGCCAGCTCAAAATCTTGCCCATCATAAGTTATTATGTCTTGGAGACTTGCAAGCTCCTCTAAAACATTGGTAAGAGCCGATGAGGCTAGCTGAGATAGTCTCTCGTTGACAGCCTCAACCGTCAGAGCTGTCTGATTCTCCAAGATGTATTCGGCATGATTTGCGTACCCAAGCAAGTTAGCTCGTGTCGCGCGCTTTTCTAATACAGCCGACAGGACTCCTCGATTATCAAACTCTCCTCCCCGATGACCACGGGACAGAGACGCTTTGTGAATACGTTCTCTCAAATCTCTGTTTTGTAAATATGCCAATGTCGGTTGACCGCTCGTATTTAACAATGGAATAACGAACTGCCCTTCTCGCCCGCTCTCGGCTGCCTCTTCAGATGCTACATCAATCCGCGACTCACTCAGTCCGGCTAGCTCCTCACGTGAATCAACGACGATCGCAAGGTCATTAACCTCACTTAGAATATTTTGTCTAAACTCCGTCTCTAGCACAGCTATTTCCGCGTTGAGCGCTTTCAACCTCTCTTGTTGATCTAAGTCTAACGCTGCTCCAGCTCTGACAAAATCTTTGTACGTCTTACTCAGCAACCTAATTGATTCATCATTAATACCTAGCGTGCTTCGCCTTTCATATAAATCACTAATCCGCTCAAACAACCGCCGATTGAGCATTATAGAATCCTCATAGCTCGCCAACTCTGGTGCAAGCCTCTGCTGAAGATTCAAAATTTCATCATTTGTATGAGCGCTAGACAATGCGAAAAAAACACTTGCGACAGAATTATAGAGTTGTCCGGATATCTCCAAGGCAACGATAGTATTCTCAAAAGTCGGCGCATTTGATTGTGACGCGATCATTTCAACTTCAGCCAAATGATTTTCTATACCCTGTTTAAACGCAGGTTCGTAATGTTCATTCTTTATCTGATCAAACCTTGGATAACCGAGAGGTAAAGTACTGTCAGAAAAAAAAGGATTACCTTGTGCCATTGTTTTTCCCATAGTCGATTCTGTGTCCATCGAAAACAATTCGTCATCGCTGGCCGTATTGGAGTCTGAACAACTTGCAAAAATCAAGAGCAGAAGAAAAAAGTGTATTTGTAATTTCATGTAAAGCCTGCGTCAGTAGAATGTGGTACGCTCAGAATAATCTTTGTAGTTGTGTAAAGAAACTATTCTCACTTATCAAACCACCCTGTAAAGATACAGCGTATAAATCTTGGTACTTAACCTGAGAGAGTAATAGCGCCATCGCTTCACGTGCAGTATTATTTTCAGCTAAATAAATGAATCGCTTTTCGGGAGAAAGCTATTATGAAAAGTTCTAAAAACGCAAGCCTAGTGCTCAGCGCCCTGCTTCTAAGCAGCTTGGCCAACGCGCAGAGTGCGGTGGTGTTATACAACGAGCGTGTTGTAGAAGTTGATCATACTCTGCCTGATGCAACGGAGTTATGGGTAAAGCCGGAAGACTTAACCCGAATCAATGATTTTGTCCTGAAGCCCCAAGGGGCCTGTCTGGAAGAGCTATGCATTCCGGTCCTGCAAGATAGAGACAGTGATATGTTCGTCACTCGCTCGGACCAAGGGTGGTTCAACGTTTCTGGGCTCGCAGAAAAATTACAGCAAGCTTATATAACCGACTACAGCGACGGAGTTTGGAGCTTTGGTACAATGCCAGTTGAACGCCAGTCGTTTTTTAACGCCGGTGAAGCACCCGATTTTGAGCTACCGGATCGCGATGGAAATATTGTAAGGCTTTCAGATTTTCGAGGTAAGAAAGTACTGNTACTGACTTGGGCCTCTTGGTGAGGATGTCGTTTAGACGTGCCCGTGTGGCAGGCAATTTACGACGAACTCAANTCNGACACTTTTGAAATTATTTCCGTTGCACAAGACACTGGCGGAGANGAAGCAGCCGGTGCGATCTTTGATAACGCGAACGTAACTTATACGTCGATTATCGATGTAAATCATCACATCAGCTCACTCTACAACCTGTTAAATGTGCCCTCGGGCGTTTGGATTGACGAAGCCGGAAAAATTGCGCGAATAAATGAAGGTACGTATGCAAAAACATATTTTGATGGTGCGTGGGGCACTGATGATTATGTACCAATCGTACGAGATTGGGTCGCAAATGGCGCAAAGAGCCGATACGTTTGGGATAGCGAGAAAGTGCAAGACAGTATTTTTCAGCGCACGCCTGAAGCAGAGATGGCTCAACCGGCTTTCCGACTCGGATCCTACTACTTCACCAACAATAATGATAAAAAAGCCGAACAGTACTGGACCTTAGCGCAAGAATTAGACCCAGATAGCTGGAACTATTTGCGCCAAGATTTGCAGTACGAAGACGGCGGCTCAGCTGGCCCAGAATGGAACGAAAGACGCGAGCGTATAGAGGGTGCTGGCGGATCTTATTACGCCCCTCTCGAAATCGATTAGTAAACTGGCCTTTTTTTATACCGAAAGTTTCGGAACCGGCACGGAATCCCTTCCTGTGCCGATTTCAAAATTAAAAAAATTGGGAGGCTTAGTCCAAAATCGGAGCGATGTTATTTAGAATGTTAGCTTCAATCCACCATTGATCACAAAGCCCTCTAAAGGCGCGTAGATATCAACAAATTCAGGCTTTGACACTGGTCCGCTAAAAATTGGAGAGTCACGAGTCTGGCGGGTATCACCAAAATTTTCAAAATTAAGAAACAACGAAAACTTGTCGGTAAAAATCTTTTCAGTCATCAAACCAAAAATCCAATAATCCGAACTTAACTTACCCGAGTTCAGAGTCTGCTGACCATAATAATAAGCTTCGAGTCCCACACGAACATCATCTTCTCTTTCATAAACAAAGACCATATTTACTCGATCTTCAGGAATCAGAGGCGAATCGATCGACTGACGCCGCCAGTGCTCCTTTACATCGGCATGGGTGTAACCCAGAAAAAATTTATAATCATTCCAACGCCACACCGCGTTTATCTCTGTGCCACGGGTATCTATTGAGGGCAACGGCTGCTCAAACATGTAAGTCTCTTCATCTTTGGGAACCAGCACTAAGGGATTATTTACGCTGGTGTAAAACAAAAGTAGATTAAGGTCGAATGATAGAAAATCATTTATCTGCCAAGCGCGATTTATATCCGCATTGATCCCCGCCGAGCGCTCTTCAGAGAGCTCGGCCACTTGCAACGGCTGCAAACCCCGAAATTGGACGCGTTCCGCGTCCTCATAGAAAGGAGTCGGCAGTTTGTATCCAAGGCCTCCGCCAATACGGACTGCGGTGTCCTCAAAACCAGTATACAAAATTGAAATTCTGGGAAGAATGAATTCACCGTAATCACTGTCATAATCAATGCGCAGGCCCGCTTCAACTCCCCAAGCCTCTGACAGCGATCTTGTGCCTTGTGCAAATACTCCCAACGTCTTTTGATCATAATCGAGCGAAGTCGCTGAAACGCCCGAACCTTGATCAAATTTTTCAGTCCATAGGTTCATCCCAAAAACCCAGTCATTTATATTCGACCCACCCAATAAGTGTGCCTCCCAAAAACTCGAGAGTTGAGTGCCACTGAATTCAAAATCCGGAATTAACAATTCACGCGTGAAACGGCTGATGCTGTTCCTGATTACTAACTCGTTTCCCGAATCTAATGTGCGCGAATAGTCGAGTTGAGTAGAGAAACGGAGTGTTGTACTGTCTTCAAAGTAAGCAGGTTGCGATCGGTTTCCCAGAATATAGTCCATACTGCCGCCGAGTCTATCCTCTTTCACAACGCTCAAACCAAGCATTAATTCGCTACTATCACCATAGACGAACAACTTAGGGTTAAGTGTCCATCTCTCGAATTCGGGTATAGCACTCAAACCGATACCAGCAGGGTCAAATCCCTCGCTCACGTTGTAAGAAGCAAGTACTGTAGTTCCTAATGCATTATTACTCGTGCTAAAAAATGTACTCGCATCAAATCCGTCAGCCGATGTCGCATTGAGAATTACAGACAGTTCCGGTTGGTCACTCGGTCTCTTCGTAACGAGGTTTACGAGCCCTGCAATTGCTCCACCTCCATACAATGTTGAGCTCGCTCCCTTTACAACCTCAACCTGCCTTAAGTCCAAAGGCGCAATTTGAAGCAGACTAAGGCCACCAGAGAAACCATTGTACAGGGGCATTCCATCGCGTAATAGCTGAGTGTATCTCCCATCGAGTCCCTGCATACGGATTGTTGAGTTGAAGCTCGTCGCCGAGGTTTGCTGAACATGAATTCCGGTACTCTCATTGAGCAGCATGCGAACATCACCTGGCTTCATATTAGTCTTTTCGTTAATCTCTTCACCGCCGAGTACTTCTACACGGGTCGGCAAGTCGGCGAAGCTGCGTTTACCTCGAGTAGAGGTAACCAAAATTTCTTCGACCTCTTCGTCTTTAGCAACCGCCACTTCCAAAAAAAACAATGAAGCAGTTATGCACAACATTACAAAAAAATGGAAGCCGATTCTTTGGTAAAAGTCTGAATAGTTCATTAAATTTTATAATTACTTTTCTCAAACTTGAGGTTATGAGATGCCCTGAAGTCAACCCGCGAAACGTTACTACAAAAAACTTCGTGTTGCACCATACAAAATATTGCCCGGGTCTGCTGGCGGAGCGCTACAAAGATAACGAGCCGTTCCCAAATTGATCTAACAACAAGAATACTTGATGCAACCTCAGAACAACTTTATTTTCCATCATGATGCCATTGAAGCCTGAGGCACGATTCAAAGGATTAAACCTCAAAACTTCTCTTTATATTTGATTTCAAGCAAGCTGTGATAGATGTTTCCGAGCCTGAATCAAGACTTTAATGCATTTTTTAGGTACTCAAACCATTCCACCTAAACCACAGGCTGCTTCTTTGAGAACTTTATCGCTTCGAGATTGTTCTAGGCCGCAAAAACTGGGCGCTTCAACCGAATATTATGTTATTTAGATCAACATAAACTCAACAAAAAGGCTCAAAATAAGCGAAATATGTCTTAAATATCAATAAATACCGACAGATTTATGTGCGAATAGCTTTTGTCTGAACTACTTTGTTAGTGTATAACTAGCGTAAATCAAAGAGCGAGACCGATCATGGCTAAGAAAAATACAATCCGATTCGGAGATTATGTTCAGGCGATGGCGGTGGATACCCAAAGGGTTCCATTCCAAGAATTAATGCCAGAACCACTGTTTGACCGCCACGGCCGAGAACACCCTCAGCCCGTTCCCAAGATGAAACTGGGCGGCGGTGACGTAGTTAAAGTGCTTCAGCCCTACCTTTCGACGCGATTCATTGATCAAGCCCGTGCAGTCGTTCCCCTCGCGCTGTATCTGGCACTCTTTCAGTACATCGTACTTAAAACTCCGGTTATCGACGCATCAATCGTCGCAGGCGGTCTTTTCGCTGTTATGGTCGGGCTTATGATGTTTATGGAAGGCTTGAAGCTCGGTCTAATGCCTTTCGGTGAGGTAATTGGCAATACATTGCCCCGCAAATTACCGTTGCCGGGCGTTCTTTTTATTGCATTCCTGCTTGGCATTGGTGTGACGTTCGCTGAGCCGGCAATTGGGGCACTTCAAGTTGCAGGCTCGCTCGTTGACCCAGAGCAGGCTCCTTATCTCTTCACCCTCCTAAATGACAGGTCTGGGACAACCGTTTTACTTGTTGGCTTAGGCGTGGGCTTGGCCGCTGTTCTTGGCACCGTCCGGTTTCTCCGGGGGTGGAGCTTGAAACCGCTAATCTTTATGAGTCTCACACCCACATTAGTCCTGAGCATTATAGCGTTAAACAACCCAGACCTTACTACAATCGTCGGTCTTGCCTGGGATTGTGGTGCAGTTACGACTGGGCCGGTGACTGTTCCACTAGTACTCGCTCTTGGGATAGGCGTAGCCTCCGCCGCCGGTAAAGGTGCGGACTCATCCTTATCCGGCTTTGGAATCGTCACGCTAGCCTCAGTCTTCCCAATTCTTGGTGTCCTGTGCCTGAGCTTTTACACAGCATACACAGTCCCTACCGAAGAAATTATTGCCCGAGCCGCAGAAATTAAACTTGCAGCTCAGATGGCCGCAAGCCAACCAGCCTGGTTCGAAGTTACTCCATGGACTGAAATTACGCTTGGCGTCCGCGCAATTGTACCTTTGGTCATTTTCTTAGCAATCATCTTATTCGTCGTGTTACGCGAAAAAATGAAAAACGCTTTCATTACAAATTACGGCATAGTTCTGGCGGTTGTTGGGATGTGTATCTTTAACATCGGACTTACCTACGGACTTGCAAAACTTGGTGACCAGTCTGGAGGTCTGATTGCTGGAGCGTTCACATCGATCGACGCCATAACTGAGAGTCCGCTTTACAGTGCATCTGTCGGTATCGGTATTGCCGGACTTTTTGCTTGGGTTTTAGGGTTCGGATCAACACTCGCTGAACCGGCATTAAACGCCCTTGGAATGACTGTACAGAATTTGACAAATGGAGCTTTTAAAAAATCAATGCTTATGGGAGCCGTTGCCTTTGGCGTGGCAGTCGGCATTATGCTGGGAGTGCTAAAATTAATCTTTGATTTTCATATCATGTATATTTTAATCCCAGGTTATTCTCTCGGCTTAATATTAACTTTGTTTTCAACTGAAGAGTTTGTCAATGTTGGATGGGATTCTGCCGGAGTAACAACTGGCCCAGTAACCGTTCCCCTTGTGCTAGCAATGGGACTTGGTTTTGGTAATGCATTGGGTTCGGTAGAAGGTTTTGGCATTTTATCTGCTGCCTCTATTTGTCCTATCGTAGCGGTCTTGACCCTTGGGTTATATGTCCAGTTTAAGGTTAAAAGAGAAGAGCGCAGACTAGCGAAAGAACTCGCACAAGAAGGGGAATTGGCATGAAACGATCATTTACTACCTTAACTGAGGCGACGCTTATTACTGCTGTAGTTCAGAGCGGTTACGGAGAAATAATCACAGATGCGTTGCTTGAAGTCGGCATTCAAGGGTCTACGATTCACGCTGCGATGGGCGTTGGTATTCGCGAACGTTTGGGAGCTCTCGGTGTAGCCGTTGATGCTGAACGTGAAGTTGTTACTGTAATGGTATCGAGCGATGAAGTTGACCGGATTTTTGAAAGAATTTTCTTAGCTGCTAAGCTCGACGTTCCTGGAATGGGTTTCATGTACGCAACACCACTGCTGCAAGCGGCCACATATGTGCCTCCATCAATCCTATCGAAGTATGTCGGTTAAGATTATGACCTTACCCATCTCAAAACTTGATATTGAAAAGCACTACCTCGATTACACGTGGCTTATATCAGGCGTGTTATACGAAGGTGGTACCGACTTATTGATTCCTGAACTAATGAAAAGAGGAATTAATGAAGCGCATTTTTATAATGTAGCGGGATCCCCAATCGGTAGGAAAGCAGTCGCAGGGGTCGCAGACTCATTTGACGTTGAGCAATTCCATGTCGTCGTCTCGGCCGACCAAGCTGAGAATGTCTTTGATTTTATATATCGCACATGCAATTTATCGCAGCCAAATAAGGGATTTATTAACATGAACAAGTTGTCTCGCTCTACACAGCTTGATCTGCCAGATTTAAACGACACCGACACCGAAACTGAAGAGATGTCCGACTAACTATCAGGTGAAATTATGACCAATCAACACGATGTAGAATTAGTAGCAGAAAATAAAATTGGAATTCAGAAGAATAAGCGGCGAATTTTTGAACTCGAAGCTGAGGTCTCAACAACATACGCGGAACTTATGCTACTGCTTGCTGATATTGAGGAAAATCGCGCGCTGTTGACAAGAAACTTTACCTCGTCTTTCAATGGAAATCGAGCGATAGCGGTCGATAATGTTGACGATTTGTTTCGTTCACGACTAATAATGATTGATTCCCTTGAGCCTAAGACTGACGTCGAGGCTAACTTTCAAACCATGTTTTCTAATATGACAAAGATCGATCAACTAGAAAATAGAGCTAACTTAAACGGGAAGCTTGGCGAAATCATAAGCAGAGTGCAGGAAGTCAATGTGATGCTGCAATCTATCAACACATTGATAGGTGATTCTAACGAAAGTGTAGTTGAGCAAACCGACACAATGATCTCTGAGAATGCTGCCTGGGTTGACGGTGAATTAAATAGCAAAATGAACGCTGCAGCAGCCAGTGCAAACAAGCAGGGCGTAAGCGCAAACCTGGAGCGACTCGAGAAGTTAATTGAAAAATCACACGTTGCTGAAGAGGAAGCCACAGCTATTTTAAAGCGCGTGGGCTCAGTGACTAAGGGTATACTTGAATCTGGAGAGGATATTTCCAGGCGTCGTGACGCCATTCAAGCTGATCGTGAGAGAGTTATAGCCAACCAGAGGCGTACCGCTGATATGATTATCAAAGCATAATTGAATCGTTTCGTCCTGTTGGTGCGGATTCAATATGGGCGCTCAAGGGCGCCCTTTTAAATTCAATCACTGCAACGAAAAAGGCCCTGCTCTCTCCATAAGAATTCTATCCCCATCCTCAGTAATTCTATTTACGTTCCCCCACATACCGTACTCGATAACCTGACCTGCAGCATCTTTAAGGTTATAGCCGCCCCAGCCCAAAGCTAGAGAATCACCAACATCACGATAACCGTAACTCCATGCATCCAAGGAAACACCGTCTACAGCCCCGCTAGAGAGAGATTCTCTGATATTTTCCTTACCAACAATTACGCGACCATTACCAGAAATGACGTGAATTCCATCGTTTACAAATAGCTCGGCAACAGCGTTCGGATTACTCACATTATTTTCTTCATATGTCGTTACAATTTGATTTAGGGCCCCTGCACGAGGACCAGAATAAATAGGATCTATCTTTTGCGGTACCGCCAAACTCGCAGCACTCATTCCAGAAACCGATAGGTCACCTGCAGATTCCATTAGCATCAGTAGGCTACCGGCCCGCAGTCTGAACGCATTACCCCAAAGCCCACTCACAATAGCGACACCATCGGAATCTAAAATATTATAAGTACCCGCGCCCAATACAATGTCATCGGAAACAAACTTAGCCACCTCTGTAGTCGCATTGATCGTCGTGGACTCGTCAGCACCAAAATCGTTCGAAGCGAACTCTCTTACTATTGCGTCCCTACCGTATATGGGTGACGCCGCGGTCGATACAATTCGAATAGCGTCCTCCTCAAACAGACGGCCCATCGCTTGAGCATCACCATCAGCCCATGCGGCACTAAACGATTCCGTAAAGTCTGCTATTAATTCAGCAGCTGACATATCAGCGGTTTCAGTCAGACTCACCGGCTCCTCTGAGCAGCCAGCGAGAAGTGTAAAAGCGGAGATTAAAAACCCACAGAACATATTCTTCATTGTCATTCTCCAAATAATTTTCAATTTCGGCGAAAGAGGCAGCAACAACCCACTTCAAAAAACGGAAAAGTCTCCGTCTATTGCGCATTTATAGTTATCTTATGATCATAATTTCACTTGGTGCAAAACCTAAACGATGGGCTACTACTGCAAGTCTTTGACTATCATCAACAGTTAAAGGGTCCTTGTAAATTTCCCAGACCCCATTAACCACCTCACCTTGTTCCAAAATTTGATATCCGATACTAGCACCTTCCGTTTGGCTTCGCAGAGCTATCTCTGAATTATTACCACGTTTAGTTGCGACAGGACTCAACGTTATCGGTTGTACCGCACCTGGCCACATACTTTGAATCAAATCGCCTTCTGACATAAGCCCTTTATCCTCTACAGAAGTCATCCAATTGTTGAGCTCATTCCTTAACTCTACTAGCTTTTCGGCATGGGTAGGGTCTTTTGCAAGATTATTTAGCTCATAAGGGTCGCGTAAAATATCAAAGAGTTCTTCCTCGTCTTTAGAAGTCCTAAACCACTGTGTTTGAATTTCATTTAACAATCCGCTGTCCCGCAGTTTAAGAAGTTCCTGCATTATTGGCATCTGCTCCCGGTACGTGAGTGGCAGGTAATAGGGTCGCTCGGGTTTGTAATTTTTAAGGTACTTAAATCGACCATCTCGAACAGCACGAATCATATCGTACTCAGAATCAAATCGGTCAGCCGCTGCATGAATATAA
Source organism: Gammaproteobacteria bacterium (assembly GCA_002700775.1). GTDB lineage: Bacteria > Pseudomonadota > Gammaproteobacteria > Pseudomonadales > Pseudohongiellaceae > UBA9145. The sequence goes on from PAEL01000110.1 coordinate 39,465, forward strand.
CGACGATTCGGAGTGCTTACATAGTCTCCCAGAAAAGCTCTCCCGTCGACATAGGACGGAGGTTCAATCCCAGCAAGTGAAAGGGCTGTTGACTTAAAGTCAACGAAACTTATTAGCTGATCATCAATCTCCCCCGCTCTCAGTTTATCAGGGAACCTTATGATCAATGGGACATGAATTCCTGAATCATATAACAATCTTTTTTGCCGAGGTAGCGGTCCACCATGATCGGTGTACCAAAAAATTATTGTCGAATCCAACAAATCATCTTCCTCAAGCTGAGCCAAAATCTGCCCTACTTGCTGATCCATTGCGACGACGTTGGAGTAAACTTGTCGTACATCTCTGCGGCTAACATCCGTATCTTGAAGATAAGGCGGAATAGGAACATCAGTATCACTAGCTATTAAAAGCGGTTGTCCTGATTGCTCCCAGACCTGTGACTCATGCGTAATACCAAAATTAAAAACAGAAAAAAATGGTTGACCTGCGTTTCTATGACGCCAATGAGCTGAATCACTGCTATCGTCCCACGCGACCAATGACTTGCGAAATTGATAGTCTTCCTTGGCATTATTCGTCGTGTAGTAGCCAGCCTCACGAAAATGTTGACTATGCATTTTGACATATGGAGGGGGGACTGCTTCATAAGCTATGAGGCCGTCCACGCCAAACTTTTTTATGTTCGTCGTACGCATATGTTGCGCACCAATGCGATTTTGATACATCCCAGTAGCAATAGCTGCACGGCTTGGAGCGCATACTCCAGAAGTAGAATAAACTTGAGTAAATCGCACCCCCTCGGCCGCTAGCCGAGACAAGTTTGGTGTAGCAACTGTCATATCACCGAAGGGCGGGATAATAGCGCTAAGATCTTCGGCAACCAACCAAAGAATATTCAGCTTTTGCAATTTACTAGTCTCAGTCTCTTGACTGACGTCTGCAATTTTTTGATCACTGCATTGTGTAAGCATCATGCCTACAACAATGACACCGATCCAACTAAGAAAAAGTTTTGGCGTATTAAAGAAAATCAAAGCTCCTAACACTCAAATTATCACATGATAAAAAAAAGAATTTCGTATATAGCCCAGTTTTGCAGAAAAACTTATCAAACACTAGTCAGTAGTCGCATTCTTGTTGAAAGGTAACACCGGCCTCGTCGAACAAATTCAAGATTATTCCTACTAAAAACAAGAAATTTAAATTTTTTATTTTTTGTTTACCCTTAGGCTTTTTAGCTAGAACCCCATTGGAAGAAATAATAATTCACAGATAGAATGTAGTCATACAAAAAGTTACGTCAGGAGCACAAATGAAACGAATCCTTATTTTTTGCCTATCGGCTATCATTTCGAGCTTGTTCACTTCCGTTTATGCACAAACCATGGAGAAACCCAATTTCATAGTTATTATGGCCGACGATCTTGGTTATGGCGATTTAGGGATTTATGGCTCAAATTTAATTAAAACACCAAACCTAGACCGAATGGCCCAGCAAGGTGCCCTACTAAATAGCTTTTACTCCAGTGCAAACGTGTGCACCGCGGCTCGAGGGGGATTATTAACTGGAAAGTATCCCATACGACTTGACATTGTTAGCGACGTCGCTAGGCCCAATAATAATGTTCACTTGGCTGACGATGAGTTAAGTCTTGCAGAAGCTCTAAAACCAATGGGATATCAAACCGCTCTTTTTGGAAAGTGGCACCTCGGAAGTCGCTTGGAATGGTCGCCTCTCACGCAAGGATTTGATGAGTTTTTCGGTGTGCTTCATAGCAATGACATGACACCCTTCGAGCTGTATAGACAAGATCTGGTAATTGAAGAGCCGGTTGACCAAAGCACCCTAACAGAAAGATATACACAAGAGGCTTTGCGGTTTATTGAGACGCATCAAGATAAACCGTTCTTTTTGTACATGCCCCATACCTTTCCGCATGTTCCCCTATATGTGTCAAACCAATTTAGCGGTCAATCTGAAGCCGGGGTCTATGGTGATGTTGTGGAGACTATTGACTGGAGTGTCGGTGAGATTTTACGTACGCTCGAACGCTTAAACTTAACCGAAAATACGTTAGTTGTCTTTACCTCAGACAATGGTCCTTGGTTCGAAGGAAGCCCTGGCCCGTATCGAGATCGTAAAGGCAGCTCCTGGGAGGGCGGTCAACGCGTACCCTTTATCGCCCAATGGCAAGGTCAAATACCACACGGGGTAGTGTCAGATGAGCCTGCAATGAATATCGATATATTTCCAACCTTTCTCAATCTTGCAGGGATCGAGCTTCCATCAGAGCGAGTTATAGATGGCAAAGATATTTTCCCCGTTCTTAAGAATGAAGCCCCGTCACCGCATGACGCCTTATTTCTTTTTAATCAAAATCGCATCGCAGGCGTTCGGAGTGGTCCTTGGAAATTAGTTGTGGAAACGCATTATCGGGGTGCCGTTCCCAGTTTTGATAATGCAAACTCCTATTATGCACCATACGGTCTTTTATTTAATTTGGAACGCGATCCTTCGGAGACATACAGCTACACTCGGGAGTATCCTGAAAAAGCGTCTGAACTCCGCAATTATATTATCGATGGACAAAAAAAATTAAGCAGTCGTGTATTAGAAAACATGTGGAACAGGCCTTAAATTAACGTTAGGTCGGCGCTCGCAACCCAATAAGCCTTTGCAAGGCTCGTTAGACAACAAAAGACTGTGCGTCCTCAGCTTAATGCAACTAGCCGACCAAATTCATTCGGCGAGAGCGGATAATCCTGACGGAGGCCTCCTATGATGCGTGGCTTGTTCATAACTATAAGCAATCTCAATCAACTGACCCTCAGAATAAGGACGACCCACAATTTGAATTCCAGCCGGAAGACGACCTTTCCAAAATCCCATCGGAACTGTTACAGCAGGTAACCCTGCGGCTGGAACCCACCCTTGGCTGTTATCGCCCAAATATTCCTCCACCGCTTTATTTATAGATGCCGGTGGATTCGACCATGTAGGGAAAACTACAGCATCTAAATTAGCATCATCCATAGCCGCAACAGATTCTTTCAAAAGCAGATTCCTCCCAGAATGATCTGGCCAAATTTCGCATGGGTTTTCACGTCTGTCCGGCGGAATCTCGTGAGAAAATTGTGAATAAAACTCTAAAGCACTTCTTGACTCAGTGGCAAATTCGCCCGACTCCAATACAAGAGCAATATCTTCCAAAGGAGGCTTCTCGAGAGTTTCAAAATATTGTCTAAGGTCGTAGCGAAAACTATGACACGATTCGACTCCGGCGCTAATCAAATTAAAATCCTCGATCGAAAAAGCACTTACAATTGTTGCACCAGCTGCCCGCATGTCATCGAGGGCCGTAAAGAAAATTTCACTTATCTCTTCATCAGCGGTATTTTGATCAAATAGGGAATTAAACACCCCAATTCTTTTACCTCGCAAGCCATCTGCCTTCAAAAATTTACGATAGTCTGGCTCTCGTTTATCTGCAACGGTAAGCAAATCATTTTCGTCATAGTTAGAAACCACATTAAAAAGCTTTACACCGTCCTCAACGGTCCTTGCCATAGGCCCGGCTATGTCTCGGTCAAAAATTAACGGAATGATTCCGTCCCGACTTGTAAGGCCTATTGTGGAACGAATCCCAAATAAAGCTAGATGAGATGAAGGTCCTCTTATCGAATTCCCGGTATCACTCCCCATTCCCGCTACTGCAAAATTAGCCGCAACCGCAGACGCTGTGCCACCAGAAGATCCAGCAGGTACATAACTTATATCGTAAACATTTGCCGTTCGACCTACTGTTGAAGAGACTGTTTCACGCGGACTAAAAGCCCACTCCGCCATGTTTGTCTTTGCTATTATGATTGCACCCGCTGCTCTAAGTTGACTTACCATGAATGCGTCGTCGAGAGGATAACTGTCGCGCAAAATAACAGAACCGCCCGTTGTCGGCATGTCGTGAGTATCGAAGTTATCTTTCACAACAATAGGGGCACAAAATAGCTGAGGCAGCGGAGCATCGATTGCTATAGCTCGGTCTATCTCTCGGGCCCTCAGCAACGCGTTTGAATTAATCACTGAAATCGAGTTGACTCCCGCAGGAATATCAAACTTTTCTATACGCTCTAGATAAGCTGAAACCACTTCAAAGCATGTCGCTCTTCTTTTTAACAGGGTCTCTTGAATTTCACCGATTGTAATTTCAACAAGATCCAGACTTTCCGAGGCGCGAGAACAAGCGAATTGCCCGAACAACAGAACTACAAGAAAGACACATTTTTTAATAGCGCTTGTCGAAAAAACTTTCATTTCGCTCCTCCTCACCGACTCACATCCAAAAGTTATTAGATCACGCAATTTAGAACACTGACATTGTTACCTTAAAACTAACTATTCCACACTATCTGTTCTCGAACAGGTCTTCAAGGGTCAGTTCTACGAGAAGGTTTTGCACTCACTTCACCCATTCAAATCATAATATTAAAAGACTCGATCGACTTGCAAAAAAAATTGTAGTTAAATAATCTCTTACCGCGAAAGCATTAAAATTGACATGTTTTGAAATGTAGTTGAATCAGGTATTAGAATGCATTGGTTAAGACATTTCACTTATAAAAAAGGTGATCTATGAAACCAGTTTGTCTAGTCATTGGAGCTGGGGCCGGCATTGGGGGGACCGTCGGCGCGAAATTTTCTCAGGAGAATTTTCACTCGGTGTTATGTCGACGCAGTGATCAAGATGGTCTCGACAAATTAGTCTCTAAAATACAGACCAATGGCGGTGAAGCAACTGGATTTATATTAAATGCTGTCGAGGAAGGAAGCATTGAAAAACGAATTTCCCATATAGAAACCGAGATCGGCCCTATCGAGATTGTTGTATTCAACCTCGGTGCACAAATTGGTAACCGACATCTTACAGACACATCTTATAAAGCCTTCGAAATTGGCTGGAGAATGGCAACATTCGCTCTTTTCCGAACTGCGTCGACACTTTTCCCACTAATGGAGAATCGAGGCAGAGGCACACTTCTTGTCACGTCCTCCACCGCTTCAGTTCGAGGTAATGCGTCACAACATTCGCATGCGGCTGCCATGGGCGGTAGAAGAATGCTTTGCCAATCATTGAATGCAGAGTACGCAAGTAAGGGAATACATATCGCTCATATAATTATTGATGGCGCGGTTGAGGCACCAGACACACTCGGCAAAATGTTAGGTGCAGAAAAATTTCAAAAGCTGAAAGAAGAAAAAGGGATGGGGAAAGATGGATTGATGCTTCCAGAAAAAATCGCAGAAACTTACTTGCACATCCATCAGCAACACCGCTCAGTTTGGACACACGAATTAGATTTGCGCTCTTTTTCAGATTTAGCCTGGTGGAATCATTGATGCTCTCAACCTTTATGCAACGCAATTAACGCAATGGTCGAATTTTTATGAATAAAAAGGAAATCATTCTCTGGGGTGTTGGCACAAGTCGGACAATCCGCCCAATTTGGGTTGCAGAAGAGCTAGGGCTCTCCTATAAAGTGAAACCCATCGGCCCTCGAACAGGAGAAACACAAACAGATGCCTTTACTAAAATAAATCCAAAACAAAAAGTTCCTTTGCTTCAAGATGGCGATTTTTGCATCTCCGAAAGCCCCGCGATTTGTCGCTATCTTATCAATCAGTACGGTTTAGCGGAAAACATTACTGCACCAGCGTGCGCACAGGAAAAAGCGCGAGAAGATGAATGGCTGAGTTTTATATACGGTGAACTCGATGAGACCAGCCTTTATGTAATTCGGAGACACGAGGCATTAGCAGCAATATATGGTGAAGCACCAAATGCTATTACTGCTGCAAAATCATATTTTCAAAAACATATTTCAGTTGCAGAAAATCGGCTGAAAGATCGGAAATTCTTAATCCAAAACAAATTTGGTGTCGCCGATATATTCTTAACGACATGCTTAATTTGGGCAGAAGGGTCCCAAATAGAATTATCTAACATATTGACAGAATATCTCTCTAACATGACAGAAAGATCAGGGTATAAAAGAGCCAGAATTAAAAACAATCAAAAATTATAGCTCAGGAAGGACTTTATGGGACCCTTAGAAGGCATAAAAGTTTTAGATCTTACAAGTATGGTCTCTGGACCTGTTGCTGCCATGATACTAGGTGATCAGGGCGCTGATGTGACGAAAATCGAACCTCTGTATGGCGAACAGTTGCGGCACCTCGGTGAAAAACACAACGATATTTCCGCTACTTTTTATTCGTGTAATCGTAACAAAAGATCTCTTGCGCTTGATTTAAAAACCACCAAAGGACAAGAGGTCCTTTGGCTGCTAATCGAAAAAGCCGATGTATTACTCCAAA
>PAEL01000130.1 GCA_002700775.1 Gammaproteobacteria bacterium
CAGAAACACAAACACCTTATGGTATAAACATATCTGTTGATAGTGAAAATGGAGAGATAGAACTTACTTGGCAAGAAAGTGACGCAGCAGAAGTTAACCCACCTGAAACTTATAGGTTATTCTTTGGTGATGATGACCAAGCAGCAGACTTTTCTATAGATACTAGCTTTGGTTTTAATGAAGCATTGTCTTGGAGAACTTATTACTTTACTCCTGAATATATATACGAAAAGTTTGAAACAACTACGCTTACATTCTATGCAAAGATACAAGCAAGGAATGATACAGGTGGTACAGTTAGTGACTTAACGGCAGTTGTTAGTGTAGAATACGATTATGATTATGTACCTACTTCAACGACATCTAGTACGACAACAACAACTACCACCACAACAACGACAACGCTACCTGCGGCGGAAGATGTGGTTGAAGATGGTAACACAACCTATCTTGCGTGGGACGAATATGGTTGTGAACATCCGAACAATCCTTTATCGTTTAAAGAATACCTTGAAGCAGTAGAAAGTGGAGTATGGTTCGGTTATCAAGATGGCGATTGCTCTGATGTACCTGATATTATTACTATTATTATCGAAGAAGAGGAATATGTAGATGAGGTATTTGAAGAGGACATATTGGTGGATAGACCTGAAGATATGGAATATCCAGAGGAAGATTTCGTTGAGGAACTTACAGAAGAAGAAATAGCTGCTATTGAAGCAGAGATTGCAGCTGAAGAAGAGCGTTTAATTGCTGAACAGATAGATGCTGAAGAAGAATTACTTATACTTGAAGAACTAGAGGATAGTGTAATTATTCTTGATGATTTATCTGAAGAAGAGATCCAAGAATTTGTAGACATTATACAAGAAATAGAAGACACTATTGAAATTATTGAAATAATAGAAGAAGTTATTAATATTGATGACATACCTGAAGATATAATTGTTATTGAAATAATAGAAGAGGTTGTAGAAGATGAGTTGGTCGAAGAGGTATTACCTGGAGATGAATTTATTACAGAAGATGAACTTCAAGATGAAGAAATTTTGGTTGAGCCAATACAGGAAGATGTTGAAGAAGAATTTGAACAAGAACTTTCTGAAGAAGAAATCATCATTGAGGTTAATGAAGTTGAAGAAATCGTTGAAGACATCAATGTTGATGAAGCCACCACAGAAGAAGTTATAGAAGTATTAGAAGAAGTAATTGACGTTGGTGTACAAGAGTTAGAAAATGTATCAGAGGAAGTCCAGGAAGTTATCCAGGCAGTAGTAGAGGAAGCTATAGAAGATGTTGAAGAACTTACACAGGAGCAAGTTGAGGTTGTTGCTGAGGTATTACAAGTTGAAGTTGAAGATGTTGTTATCATTGCGGAGGCAGTTAAATCAGACGAAGTAGTTGCCGAAGCTGTAGAAGAGTACGTAGAACGGTCTGTAGAAAATGCAGACGTAGAAAACTATACATTAGCTGATGTTGTTACAGAAGTACAATATGAAGCATTCTTAGAAAATCCAATAGAAACTTTTATTGATTTAGATTTTGAAGATGTAACCCTAACAAACATAGGAGATGACATGACACAAGATCAACGTGAAAAAGCTCAAGAAGTTGTAGTGCCAGTTATTTTGACTAGAATAGTCAGTATTGCAGGATTTTTAATGAGGAAAAGTTTATGATTAAAAAATTATGGAACTGGTTTATAGAAATAATTAAAGAAACATTAAACCTTAGTTGGACTTTGGTTGGTTTAGTTATTGCAACACTCACATTAACAGGTTCGGCACAACAGATTACAGGTCTTGCGACTTTAATTACTTTAGCAATATGGTTACTTACAATAGGTTTTAGAAAATAATGTGTTCCTGTGAAATTTTATGCTGCGGTTGTAAACTACATTGTAAAGGATATAAATGAAAATACAAGTAGTAAGAACACAGTTTGGTACAGATGCAACAAATGGTCTGGTATTTATAGACGGACAATTTGAATGCTATTCTTTAGAAGATCAATATCAAGCAGTAAAAGTAATGCACGAAACATGTATTCCAGAAGGTGAATACAAAGTTAAATTAAGGACCGTTGGTGGTTTTAATGAAAGATATACTAAAAAATATCCGACATTTCACAGAGGTATGCTTTGGCTCCAGGACGTTCCTGGTTTTGAGTATATACTTATACATCAAGGCAATACAGATGAGCACACGTCTGGCTGCCTTATTGTCGGAAATACTCAACAAGATTTAGACGTTAACTTTAATGGTATGGTGGGCTCCAGTGCTGATGCGTATAAAAAATTATATAAAAAAGTGTCTGCAGCAATACTTACAGATGAAAATGTAACCATAGAATACAGTAAGGTCAATTTGGAAGGCAGCACAGAATCGTGTTGTGAGTGTAAGAAAATAGATAATATTGAAGACACAGTAAAACGAATTGAAAGTAAGTTAAAATTAAGTAAGTTAATAAAATAAGGAGACATATGTCAGAAGAACTAAAAGATATGCTCGAGAGAGCATTCTGGACCTTCATAGAAGCCTTTATTGGTGCACTAACAATCGCTCCCCTTGTAGGAATAGAAGCTGAAACAGTTCAGCTTGCTGCTCTCTCAGGTGGTGCTGCTGCGTTATCTGTAGTCAAAACTTTTGCTAAAAAACAGGTGACTAAATAATGCCTGGATATTCAAAAGTTAGAAAAAAGTCTAAAGCTATGAAGAAAAAAGGAATGGGCAAGAAATTTAAAAAGAAATAATTTTTTGTGTACAAAGTAAAAACCCTCTATTTCTAGAGGGTTTTTGTTTTTATGTTACCTTGTTAGGAGGTTGCATAAACTTTGATAAGTCTATCTTAAAAAGGAACGTCCTTATTGTCAACCTCATCTGCCTTAGCAGTATCAATAACATCTTTAGTACCTACTGGGAAAAACTTATTAATTTCCAAATACCTACTATCATTAGGGTCTTCTATTAATTCTACGCCTAAAGTTTTACCTATATAATTTTGTGGATCAAAACTAACTTCTCCTGTTTCCATAGGTATACCTAAAGCACTCATTACTTCAATTAATTTCCATTTAGCATTAGGAGTAAACATAGTAAAAGTTGTAAGTTTTAATCTTCCTACTTGTACAGTCCACTTCCAACCCTCATTACCGCTTTTTGCAATATGGTCACTAACCTCCACTACTGAAGCTTCGTAGTCTCCAGGTGTAATTTGATTAGCTCCACCTGCTCCTGAAATATCATCGCTAGTGATATTAATTTTTTTTGCTTGTGTCATTTTTCCTCCAATAACTTGTCTAGGAAATAATCATTTTGTGCGTATAAGTGTAGTCCTAGTCCTACTCTCATTGCACATCTTTTAATAGCGTCACTAGTAGCCATTTTTAACCTATCGCCATTAGTTCTACCTTTACGAAATGGGTGCTCAACGTCACCGACTTCTTGTATCATACGATACTCTCCGTCAATGCGAAGACCTAATTCTAAAATTACGCCAGTGCATACTTGCCCCAAGTCAGGGTGTATGTCATACACAACTTCAATAACTCTCTGGTCAAATGGACCCAAGTGAGCCAATAGTCTTTGGTTTACTGCACTATGCTCTACATAGTCACCAAATTTACCTGCGTCACTACCACTCTTTACTAAAGAAGTAAAAGGTTTAGCTAAATCATTCAATTGGGTCAAGCCTATCACCGTCCTCCATTTGTTCTGCCCACTTAGGTGCACTTGCGGAATCAGTATTAATGACAATTAACTTAGGTTTTTCATCATATACTTTTTCTAAAAAAGTATCCCTAGCAGCTGCTGGTCTCATACCACGTTTAGCAGCTACTGCGTCTAAACCCCTAAGCTTTGGAACAAAACTTCCACCTAGTATTGCCAGTATGTCAGCAATTTGCTCTTCATCTCCGCGTGTTAACCATTTTACAAAAGTATGCAGATCTTGTGTTTTGTATTTATAAGCGTTTGTAACATGAAAAACAGAACCATTCATTTTAAAAGTTCCATTATCTTTTACTTTGCTTGCTAATGCTCTATCTGCATAAGTTTGTATCTTATGCGTAGCACCTTTTGCTGAAGTAATAGGAACACGTGCAACTGCTAAACCCTCGTCAGACATTCCGTCGACAGTTTCTGCAATTTCAGTATCTTTTATTTCTTCAGCCGTTACCACTTCTTTAGCTAAATCAAGAACATCATCTGTATATAATCCATTCATATCTTTAACCTCCTCCCAAATAAAGTAACATTACGTTCATCAATAGCACGACTCTTAAATTCATAGTTATCGTGTTTACTGTTGAAGTAAGTTGACATATTATATATCTTTTGTCTTTTACTTTTTTTCAAAGTCATAAGAGGAACCCAACGATTAGGGAAATTATCCATCATTTTGATATATCCCATGCGTTCGGCAAGTGGTCTATTGTCAGACTTTGTATATACACTTTTAGGCAAAGAATCTCTTACGCCTTCAGCATCTACCATTATTATCCTCCTACTTAACATAAGATTAAGGGGCGAAACAGGAAAGTTAATCTGTTTATATCGCCTTTCATCACTTGCGTGATTTCCTGACTCTTAATCTTGATACAAGTTTAGTAGTAGTAGAAATATAGTCAAGATATTTACACTAATTTAAAGTTGTCCCAACCATTTTTATCAACTGTAAATGTAACAACATTATTTACAGTTTCAGTTCCAAACTGTTCTTTAAAATAAGTACTTTTATCTAATGAAGGAACTTGAATCCAAGTTCTTAATCCGTCTTGTATCGTTCTTAAATGGTGATAGTGACCTGATACTAAAATAGTTGCATCACCTAAACTTTGCATACCGAAGCTTTGACCTTTCCAAAAGTTCATAAGCTTATCTCCTGGGTTGCTACCTCCACGAGATAAATGACCATGTGTAAAACCTATTACAGTATTGTTGCAATCTAAAGTTAAATGATGACCTTCAGGAATTACAAACTTAACGTGTTTATAAGGACCAAAAGATAAAGCATCAGCACAAGCAACAAGAACACCTATGTCATCATTGTCAAGTTCAGAAGTTATAACCTGTTTATCTTTTCCACGATTTTGACCGTGATTACCAGGAACTCCTCCAACAATTACTTTAGATGCATGTTTAGAGAGTGTTGTTATTATCTCTAATAACAATCTACGACAGACAGTTGTTTGTTCTAATCTATCTAACTGAACTTTATGACTTTGACCTGGATAAAATCCTGTTACACCTTCTATTAAATCACCAAGAGATATTATATAAATCGTAGATACATTAATACCTAGCTTTTTAAGTTCTTTTAATCTATCAATAGTGTTATCTAAACTAAGTTTGACACGATCTATTGTAGCTTGAGGTCCTCCTCCATCGGATTTTCCAAGTTGCCAGTCACTAGCAAAATAAAAAAATCCAACGCCTTTTTTAGTTTGAACTTTCTTTCTTGGTTTATGTTTTTTTATTTCATCAATTAATTTTTTTAGATCAGTGTCTCTGTCTGGATTTTTTTTCCTTATATCTGCTTTGTAATACCAAGCTTGTTCTTTGACACCAGAACCCATATTCATATCCCAAGTTCTTACGTGTAAGTTACCTACAATCTCATATAGTTCAGGGTCCCAACCCCACTCTTGCAACAGGGAATCAAAAGCGGGATTAGGATTCGTTGTAGGGCGAGATACGACTTTACCGATATTTGTATTTGGGTCATACGATATACCAGGTTCAAAACCTTTAGGGTGTTTTTGTTTCGCTGCTACTTTATGTTGTTCTATTTCTTTTTGTTTATTAAGGTAATCGTCTAATGATTTCATCTTTAATGTGTTTCTGAATAGTTTTAAGTGCGAACGGGTTGCCTTGTTGTTGTAAAAATTCTGCAACATATAATACTGGATAGTCTTTTTCTATTGTTTGAGTTATAGTTTCATTAAACAATTCTTCATTATCTCTGTACCATTTATTACGAACTTTGCCTTCCATAAATTGCGATAAATTATTTTCTACCGACATAATTCTCCTATATATATTATTGTAGATTATAATAGCATAGTTAGGAGTGTTATGAAGACAACAATAGAATTAATGAGCCACACGTGGGCTAACAGTGGTGGTGGTAAAGTATGGTTGGCAACAAACGGCAACCAATGGAATGAGACTTGTTACAACTGGTCTGATTATGGAAGTCTATTAAAGGCTATAAGCAATCAACCTCAAGGATCAGATATTTACTGGACTCCTTTAGTATTTAATAACAACACATCTAGAAAAGCAGTGAATGTAAAATTTGAGGTGGGTTGTTTATACATTGATATGGATAGAACCGACATTGATTATCAAGATTGTTTTAATTTAGTACCTGAACCAAGTTTTATATGGACTACAAGTAATAATAGGTGGCAAGCTATTTGGCTTCTTGAACAAACAATACAAATATCCACACAACAAGAAGTCAATAGGAGGTTGGCATATCATCTTAAAGCAGATACAGGAGCTTGGGACGCCGCAAGGGTCTTAAGGGTTCCTGGGTCTATAAACTATAAGAGGGGTGGAGAACAAGGAGGCATTGTTAAATACGAGCCAAGCTCAGTATTTAATATTGATGATTTTGATTCAGTTCCTAACGTAATTTCTAATTACGATTTCGCCAATAGTGATAATGATGATATGCCTACTATCCTTACTAAAAATGATTGGGAAGTATTAATAAATTCTGAGTACAACAACATACCTCTTGAAGCAAGGTACTGGATATTTATAACTAATGAGCAGTACAAAGCTAGTGGAGTTGTTGATAGAAGTAGGTTGATAAGTACTTTAATTAGAAAATTAATTAAGGTATACCCTGATGAAATGGTATTTAATTTAATATCGCACGCACCTTGGAATAAATTTATATCACGTCCTCAAACTTTATGGTCACAAATAAAAAAGCATAGAAAGAATTTGCAGCTGCTGTAAATCTCCTTGCCTGCCTTGACTACTGCTCCCCTGAAAAATTTTTTTTAAACTTAATAAGTTGAACCGAAGTGCAAGGCACAAGGTTCAACTTACTATATGTGCCACGTTTACGTGGCTCCGATAAATATCTCTAATTAAAAATGTGCCACATTTATGTGGCTCATCGTTAGAGATAAAAAAAAAATGTGAAACATTTTTTTATGAGACTGAGCAAGGCGACACGAAGTGTTCGCCGATCCGCGAAGGATCTCTTGATGACTGCTACGCATGCCGAAGGCAAATGCGTAGCAGTCAAAGAACTCTTACCTTTTACAGTAAGAGTTCCATTGAGTATGTGATATGTCTGGTGTATCACCAAACTCACCAACATANAATTCACAAAAGTCATCGTAAGATAGACTTTTGAATTCCTTAGTGGCTATNGANNTATAGTCACTAAGTTCACGTACATGACTATGTACGTGATCGCCGACTGAGACGTATCCCAAGTCGTTACCGTCGTACATATCGTAGTAGTGATAATTTCCTGTTTGGTAATTTATTACCGAATCTGGAATTGCACAATGGTTCGTATTAGAGAACCATGTGCCGTCAATCCATTTACCGTCATCCTCGTTGATGATGTAATAGGATTCACGNAGGTTCTGATTGGTTGTGATAAACGCAAGTTTANNCCAACCAATAATCTCACCAACATATTCACGCATAGATACGTCGTCCAACCATGTTGGGCGTAGGTATCTTAGCCACGTATTGATAAACATACGTGTGTCGGACAAGTTGGAGTTCTCTGGAACTTCAACGCAGTCAATTATGCCGTTATGTGCCATAACGGTATGATTATCGACGTGAAATGGGTGATTGTTTNCTATGCAAACAGAACCATGAGTCGCAATCCTACAATGGATAAGGATTGGACTAGTACGATAGTACTTGTCTATAGTCCTTAAAGCGATTTCNATGAAATCGTTTTTATCCATTGACTTATAGGTACGTAAGGTATTAGTTTCATCTATGAAACTGATACCGCCTCCGTCATTATTACAATCCCACATGTCCTCTAGAGTTGATTTATCAACTCGGACATCTCGTGGTGATAGGGCAATTACACACATGATATATATCCTTTCGTTTGTAAGTAACTGTATAGATTTGGATAAGTTGCTTGATTTAAAGCAACGAATCCCAAATACGCATGCAACTTATGTGCTCCGTCTCTAGCCATATCTTGATATGTTAGATTACTGAAGTACTGGAACATTGACTCCAAGAACTCCATGTTCTTGTTGAGTCGTTCCAACTTGAGATTGCTACGAAAGTAGCGATGCTCAATAGTTGCTGCTGTATCTGCAAGGGCTCCACGTCCTGGGAAACCATATTTCTGTTTTGCAATTCGTGCAACAGAAATATCTGGTTTCTGTAAGTAACACCATTCCGCGTCCGCACCAATACCACGTTGGGCAATGTCGGCAATTAAGCCTGGATTGTCATAATGGAATTGGATCCATGCGTACATCGTTGTCAAAGACAACGTTGATTTTGCGACATGGATATGTGCACCTGCACTAGACGCATAGAATGCACGAAAGTGCTCCTGTGCGTATAACATTGCGGGTTCAAGCACTTCTTGGGCTTGAATCCAAGCATTGTAAGTGAATGGTGCAGAGACAAACTCTACATCAACTGTACCGTCCTCTTTACCAATCCATACTGCTTGGTCATTACTTTTGGTACTACCAAAAGCAATGTTTAAGAAACGTAGAAATCTCCTGATTTCGGTTTCGTTATCCCAAGCATCANTGCTATGTCTAGATTCAACTTCTAGTTCTAATCCAAATAGCATTTGGTTTCTTACTTCTGCCACTGGTAGAAGTACGAAAGCATCGTCGACGAAGTCGACGTAATGCGAACCGAATGGTTTGTATGAGTAATTCCAAAGTAACCTATTGGAATCACATATACATTCACCACAGTTATGACATTCACAATCCCCACTTTCATAATCGGGATCATCACAACCGCAGTCATTATCAACGCTTGGCAATGCCAATGTAGGCATTGCTCCAAGCTCGGTAATCCAACCACCGTGTGCTCTATCTAGTAATTCATCAAGAGAAAGTTTAGTAGTCACTATCTACCTCATCTCTTGAATCATAAGTACCGTNGCTAACATCATGTTGCCTTATAACATCNNANTTAACCATGTACCTAATGTGTAATTCACCTTCTGTTGAGTAATAGACACAATCTTGCAACATGATGAACTTAGGTAGGATATTATCCGCACCTAAGTCATTTGCCATTTTTGCAATTATGCTATTAAGTTCTTTCAACTCAATCACTATCGATTGAGTTGAANTATTANTTTGTAANTTTGCCATTTTAACCTCCTAACCTACGTTTAGATGACAACATTAACTCAACGTCGATTTCTACAGAGTAGGNNTCGNCGTTGTACGTACGAACTAAGTCTCTTACGACTCGTTCGTATGTATCGCAAATGGCTTGATANTTTATCAAGTCATTTGCATCGTCGATCATATCCTCTTGGATTAGGGCGACGATTGCTTGACGCTTGGTGGCATAAGTGCCAGCAAGCGTAATGACACTATCAACTATGTTCATATAGTTGGTAGGTCTGTTTAAATTAGCCATATATTAACCTCCTAACAGTCTCATTATAGCTTATTATTATTCTTACGTAGATTCCTCATGAATCTACGTGATTCGGAATAGGTCAAATTATGTTTCCTATATTGCCTATTCCATGCTCGTGCTACATTCTTATTCATGATGTACCTCTGGTACATCTTGAAAAGCGTCCTCATATGTTTCGTAAAGAAACATATCATGAGGTACTCGCATACCTCTAGTAGTAACACTACCTTTGTAATGGAAAAAGTGATAAGCTCCTTTGTTATTCGACTTGAAGTATCTTACTTCACGAATAACAAGCTTATTACTTAGAAGTGTCCAACAATACTTTTTTGGATACTTTCTAGGTCCACCTAATTTTGGATACTTTTTCTTACGATCTGCGATTACAACCTTGGAATCGCGGATTAAATTATTAGCCATTTAAATACCTCCTAACATAGCCAATAGTAACTCGGATACCTAATAGCATTATGGTTATCCATAATGCCATTAGAATTGCGTCAACATAGGTGACAATATTGTCACCTGTGATGTCGCAATAAGTTGCATATGTTGTACACAACATTATGCAACCACCTTAGTTACGCAGAATGCGGAACTAACTGGTAGTCCCCCATTGATTGCGTCGCACTCGACGCAATGACCACTTACCAAGTGGTCGATTAAATTGCCTGTGGCAATTTCATCTATTTGAAACATCATTTTAACCTCCTAACAGTTTTCTTATAATGTTTACGTAAACAAACACCTCATTAAAAAAAATAATAAGATGTTCTACCACAATTAAATATAACTCTTGTCAAGCAATAACAATCTTGTACTTTACGACCTCTTGGGAGATAAAGTACTTGTTAGTGTGCCGTCACGACTGGAACACTGTCATAACGTCACTTCTGTTGATTTTTTTATATTGTTATGGGCGTAGAAAAACACGACCTCTTGGGAGATGTTTTACACGTTAGAAGAATGTACAAAAATCGACTAAGGGGCGTTTGACACATAAATCGGGAATGCCCTTTTCTCGACGTGTAGAATTTTTCCAAACACGACCTCTTGGGAGATGTTTGATAGGCTTTGCGATTGAGATGTTTTACGCGTAGCTCTTAGTAAAACACGATTGTAGTGAAGCCTCGAAAAAAATGCACGGCGAATAAAGGTGCGTTAGATTTATATGTTTAGTCGTGATATATATAATGCGGTGCTTACAGATATACGATTGAGTAGAAATACACGACCGCTTGGGAGATGTAGTTCACGATTGAGATATAGATGTAGTACCGTGGTTGAACTACTTATTATTTTTTATACGAACCGAACCGCAGCTTGCTGCGTCCAGCTTGCTGGATCTTTGTGAGAGTGAGAAGCGGACACCAGGCACGCAGTGACTGTTAATCTATACGAATCCACGACCGCTTGGGAGATGGAGTCGTTGATTAAGTTAGGTGCCAAGGAGTTTAACACAAAATTTTAGGGGGGGTGACGTAGGAGCTTGCGACACAGTCACAAAAGGGGGAGGGACGTTGAGCTAGATAGATGCGAAGCATCTAGCGACGATCATAAGAGCCTGCTCCTTGATATAGAGACAATCCCCACACTATTTTTGCGAAAACCCTTAGAAACATTTAAAAAGGTAATTAATACTTAGTTATTCTCTATTAAAAGTGCATATAAAATAGTACCCCTTATAATAGGTATACCTTTAGTCCACCGTCCCCCTATAAGGGGGGGACGTTGGAGGACTAAGAAGGCTTTAGTCGTCCAACCCTTTGGACTAAGTGGACTGGGGGACTAAAGATAGGAATAAGCCTATAAAATAAAGCGAGGTAGCAATATGATACAAAAAGAGCAGTTGGACTTAATACTGGAGTCCAGACGTAATTCAGAGGACTTTAGTCCACTTAATGTGAAAACTGGACTAGAAGTTACACAAATCAAACCACCAGACTGGTTAATTGAGGATTTTATAATGGAAGGTGGCTTTACCGTACTTCACTCAGACGCTGGTGTCGGTAAAACTTTTTTAGCTCTGGACTGGGCTAATACAATAGCAAATGGTTGGAAATGGTTTAGCAAGGAAAGCGTGAAAGTCCCTGTGTTATACGTACTTGCTGAAGGAGTGGGATTTCTCGGTGCTCGAGTAACCGCATGGAAGAATAAAAGGAACGCTACCTCGTATCCTCCTGTGCATTATTACACGAGTGCCGCCCCGCTCTTTGCTCCAGTTGGTCAATTTCCAAATAGAGAGCAAGTTGATTTCTTAGAATTGGTAGATCGTATCAAACCTAAGCTTGTGGTATTTGACACGTTACAACGTTGTACAGTAGGTGCGAATGAAAACCTACAACAAGATATGTCTCAGGTTGTTTCTATGATTGATACTATACGTCAAAATTACAATTCCGCCATACTGGCAGTTCACCATGATACAAAATCAGGTGAAGCTATGCGTGGTTCTAGTGTGCTTAAAGCTAGTGCTGATACCACCATACAGTTGACGAAAAAAGATGAAGTAATTGAAATGACATGTACTAAGCAAAAAGATGCTGAACCATTTAAGGATTGGAACTTAACTCTAGTTGGGGAACCACAATCAGGTTCTGCAGTTCTGACTGCTTACCAGCAAGGTGTAAAGGTAAGAGATTATTCCTTACTACGTGCTTTAGCAGATGTTATTACAGTTAGAGGTGAAAAGATTACTAATAAGACTTGGCGTGATTCTGCAAACTTAGATGGTGGTAGGTTCGAGAGACCTAAAGCATCTCTAGTAAGAGAGGGTCTAGTTGTACAGATAGGTGAAGGTAGGTCAAAACTATATACCATATCTAAAGAAGGTTGGGATTTATTAGAACAACAGAATATGTTAAATTCTAATTTTAGACCTCTACCTGATGACATAAAAGAACAACAACAGTTACTAGAGGACGAATAAAAAAATTTTTTTTTCGTTATCACGAAATTATTAAAGAGACGTAATAGTATGCTATAGTTTTGGTATGACCGCAGGTAGACCAAAAAGGTCTGAAGCTGAATTGCTGCAGGACAGAGCAAAAGTACAAGCTCAAATATTCGGTGCAAACAATTCGGTATTTCAGTTTGAACAAGAAGATATATACTTACCGCCTCCTCCTGCAAAAAAAGGCACGTCCTTATGGAAAGCCTGGGCAATGGAGTGTTTCTTAGAATGTATACGATATGGTTTAAATTATTCTGATGCTTGTAAGAAAATTGGTGTAACACGTAAGTGGTGGGAGGAAAATTCTAATCGTCACCCTGAATGGGCAGCTGAAGCAAAATCTATTAGATCTGGAGAACATGTTAAAGACAGTAGTCCTGATTTATCTGATGTAAGTTTTGCAGAATTCTGTAAATTATATTTTGGCGTAGAGTTTGCTGAACATCAAATAAAGATACAGGATTCTTTAGCGGACCCTATGGGGAGATTAGTTTTAGTATTAGGACACCCAGAGTCTGGTAAGTCAACATTATCATCTCTTTGGTACCCCATATATCGTATGTGTAAAAATCCTGACATCAGAATAGCTTTAGTTACTAAATCAGGTGATAAAGCACAAGATTTACTTAATCGTATTAAAAGATACTTAACAGACCCCAATCTATACAATGATTGTGAAAGAAACCTAATAAAAGACTTTAATGGGTTTAAACCTCAACGTGCTGACGGATTTGGCTGGTCAAGAGACCAGATAACTATTAGACAGAGAGAATCTGGAGAAAGAGACCCTACTATACAAGCTTTGTCTGTTGGTAAACAGATATACGGAGCTAGGTTAGATTTATTGATATTAGATGACGCATTAACATTAGAAAATCAGCAAACAGATATACGTAGAGCAAGAATAGATGAATGGTTTACCCAGGAAGCTCGTTCTAGAGCACAAAGAGGTCAAACATTAGTTAACGGAACTAGGGTTCACCCACTAGATAACTATGGACAATGGAAAGATAGCTGGGCTGACCATAAAATATTTAGATATGTAAAGATACCAGCAATGCTAGATGAGCATACAGATAATGAAAGACCTAGTTGGCCTGAGTATTGGAACTTAGACGGAGTAGAAGAGTTTGATGAAGCTACTGGAACAGAAGTATTTAGACCTGGACTGAGAGATATACGTTCAGAAATTGTAGCTAGAGACCCTATGAGGTGGAAACTTGTGTATCAACAAGAAGATGTTCAGCAAGTTGAATCAATATTTAGACAAGAAATGTTAGATAAAGCATTTGAATTAGGAGGTAGTAGAAGCATAGGTCAAGTAATGCCTGATGAAATTTTAATATTAGGAGTAGATCCCGCTACTACAGGTAGAGCAGCAAGTGTATTGCTAGCTTATAATCCTGAAACTGAAGTTAGAACAGTAGTTGATTTGTATGTAGGGCATAGATTAGGTGCTACAGGAATACGAAATAAACTGTTATATCAATTTTGGGAAGAGTATAACGACCATAGAGTGGCGTTTACAGTTATAGAAACAAACTTTGCTCCTACTATTTTAGGAGATGATACTTTGAAAGCTCATGCTGAATGGGCTGGTACAAGATTAATTGACCATAGAACTACTGGTCAGGGTAAAAGGAGAGGCAACAAGTGGGATAATGAATTTGGTATTGGTTCCATGGCATCATTATTTCATAGTGGTCTTGTCGCTTTTCCTTCAGCGACTACAGAAGATAGAGCTAAATTAGCACCATTGGTAGATGATATGCTAGTATTTCCTTGGTCGAAAGTACAAGATGCTTTGATCGGTTTCTGGGTGGCTAATGGAGAGTGTCAAGGACATAGTGTGTTTCAAACAGATATGAATAAAGTTGCAGCACGGAGAAATATTCCACCTATAATACAGGAAAGAATGTTTTTAAGGAATAGGTAATGACTCAATTTTATGATCAAGGTTCAAGTGTAGATTACTCAGGTACTGGTACTGCATATAGACCTAATAGTTCTTTATACCAAAGAAGAGATTTATTAATAGAAACTCACTCTGCTTGGAAAGAACGCATTAGTGAGATCACATCAATTGTGAATGGAGACTGGCATATGATATGGTCTAACTTAACCTCGACTGCTGAAGCTCCTTCTGTAGCAAATATTATAGAATTAGGAATACATCATTGGTCTTCACTAGGAGGTGCAGTGTTACCAGGAGTAAGAGTACCTGTACCAGTTAATCAAAATATAAAAGGTGGAGAAAGAGCTGCTAGAAAAAGAGAACGAAGAGTTAAAGAACTGTGGAATAAATCAAATATTAATGAACTTATGGCTCAATGGTGGGGAGACTATGCTGGAACAGGTTGTGCCTATGCAGGAATCTGGGCAGACTTTGCTGAAAAGCCTGAAGATAGACACCCTTATTTTCATAGAATAGACCCACGTTATGTTTATCCAATTAAAGATACTAAAGGTAATATTGTAGAAGCTTTAGTAGCACGTAGAGTATCAAGAGATGTGTTAGTAAAACAATATCCTGTAGCTAAAGGAGTTATAGACCCAGCTAGCGATACTGTAGAAGAATGGTTTTGGTATTTCCCAGATAAAATTATGCACATTGTTGCAGATATTTCTCCTAAAGGTAGAAAAAATAATACTGCAGTAGTCCTAACAGAGGAACCTAATTTATGTGGAATGGTACCTATTGTTGAAGTAGGAGTTCCTACCTTTGATGGAGAACGTAGAGGTATTTTTGACCAGACACGTCACATCTTAAGAACTATGCACCGACTTATGACTTTAACAATTACTTCATCTGAGGAAGAAGTTTACCCACCAGTGTTTGAATATGATGTTATGAATCCAGATGACTTTGGTCCTGGTGCAGTTATCCACGGAAGAAGTCCTGAAGCACGTATGGAACGTATGTCCTCTAGATCTCATTTTGATGCTAAAGATTTAATTGCTAGATTAGCTAACGAAGCTAGAACTCAGGCTTCATTTCCTGGGCAACTTTCTGGAGACCCTGGAGCAAGCGTTGTTTCTGCAAAAGGTATACAAGCTTCTATGGGACAAATCGATGCAAGACTTGCTTTAGCTCATAAACAATTTGAGAAATTTTTAGAAAAAGCAACTCACGCTCTTTTGTCTTTTGATGAGCATTACTGTGACGGTGAAAAAATGTTACACGGTGATAATTATGATAAGAAAAAAGCAGAAATCTTTATACCTTCAAGAGATATAAATGGTCATTACGAAGTAAATGTTAGATATGGAATAGGTGCTGGAACAGACCCCTCTCAGAGAGAAATGAGATTGTCTATGAATTTACAACAAGGTATGATTTCTAGAGAAACTGCTAGAGATGAAATGGATTTCTTAGATGATCCAGCTAAAGAGGAAATAAGAATTGTTAGACAAAAAGCAGTTGATTCTTTTATGAATGGAATATATCAAAAAGCTGAACAAGGAGATATACAAGCTGCTGCTTTATTAATAGACGGATTAAAAAAAGAAGATACGGATATTAATGAATTAGTACAAAAAGTTATAAAAGAATTACAACAACCTGAAGTACCTGAAATGCCTGACGGCGGTATGCCTGGTGGACCTCCTGGTTTAGGTGGACCTCCTGGTTTAGGTGGTTTGCTTGGTGGAATGGGTGGGCCTCCTGCTCCTCCTCCTCAAGACTTACCTCCTTTAGGTGCTCTTGGAATAACTCCTGGAGGATAATGGATAATACTATGCAAGAATTTGTTGATATAGTGACAACGTCACTTAGAGATGTTCATATCAACACAAATAAAGTTATTAGAGAAAATAGTTCAGAAGTTATTAACGCTGAAATAGAACCTATTGTTTTACCTTATGGAGCTATTTATTTTACTTTTAAAATAGTAATAGATGATGGAGAGGAGTTTTTTTATGGCCCAGATTACTGATATGGGTGGTCAAGATTATGGCAACAAAATTAAAATGGAGAAAGATGCTGCAAATGCTGGTGTGAGTTTAGGACTCCAACCAACTGATGAACCACAACCTGCTCCACAACCTAGAAGTTTACCAAATACTGGTTCTGAACCTAATTTAAATCTTGGACCTGCTTCAGATTTTATATTGAATGGACCAGATAAAGGAAACAATCCATTAGACGGATTAGGTTTTAATGCTGGCATACCATTAAGTGAAGAAGGTTTAAATTATAAAACTGAAATTAATAAAGCGGTAGATTTGATGAATAATAGCAGTATACCTATGGTTAGAAAAGCTGCTGCAGAATTTATTAAACAAGCTGCATACTCAAGGACTATTCAGCGTGTCAGAGCCGAATAACGAAAATAACGAAAACGATTTTTTCGAGGTTGAAGATGAATTACAATCTCCTAGTGTTCCTATAGAGTCTGCGTTTGAACCTTTAGGTAAATACGCGATTCCTACACCTGAAGAAGTAGAAAAGAATTTACAGTACGACGAAAGCTCTCAAGAGTACGATATGAAAATGCTTAATGTACTTCAATACGCTAAAGATTTACCTAAGTATTATCCACCTTTAGAAACGGATTTTGATACATCTCAAAATGGTTATTACCAATCTATTGAAAAAGCAATAACTTCTGACGGAGATCAACACAATTTTAGTTGGATTTTAGGTTTAAATAAGCAACAGTTAGATGAGTGGGGAAATTTAGATTCTGGTATGAAACAAAATATAATGAATTACGCTCATGTTCTACAGGCTAACTATGAATTAGAAGAAAGATTACA
This sequence comes from Gammaproteobacteria bacterium, assembly GCA_002700775.1. GTDB lineage: Bacteria > Pseudomonadota > Gammaproteobacteria > Pseudomonadales > Pseudohongiellaceae > UBA9145. The sequence goes on from PAEL01000130.1 coordinate 17,340, forward strand.
AACTACTGCAAAAAGAAGAGTAAGCACAGAGTTAAATTCATTAATCAGTGGAAAAAGTATTACTGCTTTTGGTTATGTTCCACCACAAGAAACACGTGACCAAACTAATGAAAGAATAAAATATCTATCAAATCAAGATAATTTTAATAGCGAAGTAGATAAAATATTTGAAACACTTTTACAA
>PAEL01000111.1 GCA_002700775.1 Gammaproteobacteria bacterium
AAAAAATCATCTTCTGTAGCTTCACAATTATAATTTTTAGTTATTAATCTGGCAGGTCCAAACTCTTGTTTTTTTCTGTAGATAGCTATACACATGTCTGCAGAGAGAATATCTATGTTATCAACAGTTACGTTGGAAGAATCTTTTACAGCAATTCCAATGTGTTCAATTCCTAATATTTTCATTATTAAAGCAATCCAAATTTCTTTTGTTTTAGGTTTAATCCTAAACCTGCTTTTAAGGATTGGAGTTTTAAGTGCCCATCCTCAATTTTTACACCATTATAAGGATCGTCTTTAATTAAAAGGTTGCCATCTAGATCAATAAAATCACAGGCACTTGATAAGTGAGCTGCTGCAGTTATGCCTACTGAAGACTCAACCATGCAACCAAGCATAATTTTCAATTCTAATTTTTTTGCAAGATCTATCATTTTCAGTGCTTCATCAAAGCTACCACATTTCATCAGCTTTATATTGATACCGTCGAAACAATCAACTAGGCCATTCAAATCATTTGATGAAATACTATTCTCATCTGCTATCAAAGGTAACGGGGAAATAGATTTTAATCTTTTTGTGTCTTTTATATTTGAAGCTGAAAATGGTTGCTCAATAAACTCTACATTCATATCAGCGAGCCAAAATGCCATGATTTTAGCCTTTTCATAGTCCCAACCTTCATTGGCATCAATCCTTATTAATTTATCCGTTTTCTTCCTTATTCTTCTTATAATCTCTTTGTCATTATCTGGTGTACCTAATTTTACTTTTAATATTGAGCACTGTTCGCTTTCTTCCAACCGCTCATCTAGCTCATTTAGATTTCCTATTGCAATCGTATAACTAGTTTTTGGAAGAATTTCGTCTTTGAAACCAAACATGTTAAATAATGGGAGTTTTTCTTTTTGTGCACTCCAGTCCCAAACTGCCATATTTACTGCAGCTTCTAAAGACGAAATACCTTTTAATTGAGGTTTTAAGAAATTCCATAAATGATCTCTAGAATTACAATTTTCAGGTACAATTAGACCACTATGTAAAACAGATAAGATTGATTCGATAGATTCATTGTAACGTTTTGAAGGTGCTGCTTCACCTCTAGCAATAATATCTCCGTCCAATATATAAATGTATATAATATCATAATAATCGTTCGTGCTTCGTGAAATACCAAAAGGGTGAATAAGGTTTATTCTATTTTTACAATATTTGATTTTCATATTTAAATAAGATTGTAAATTGATTTAATTAAATTTGAATTTCCAAATCTAATTAAATCCGTTGTTGGAAGTTTATGTAAAGACTCAAATTCGTTTATTGTCTTCTTAGCTATGCTTTTATCCATTTCAAAGGTTAGTAAGTTGATACCGATAAATGAAGATCTTTTGAAAGGAGCCATAAGATCAATATGAAGCTGCATAAGTTCATTAATATCTGGTATTTCATGTCCCATCACATCCTTAATGCGACTAGGATCATGTGTTAATATAAAGTAATCAGGCATACATCCATGAATTAATCCAAGAGTTACACCAGAGTATGCATAATTTGATAACGCTCCTTGACCCTCAACAATTATTAATTCAGTGTCGTCCTCTACTCTGGTATCAATAAGGTTTTCCATTTCACCAGACATAAAATCTGATATTACAGCATCTATTGCAATACCATCTGAAAGTAATATCCCTGTTTGCCCTGTTCCAATAAATTTAACTTTTTTATTTAATGCACTTAACCTAGTTTTAATTTCCCAAGCAGTTGTCATTTTACCTGTATCACAATCTGTACCTACAACCAAAAGAACTGGAATATCTCGTTCACGCCAAGACCCTTTCGAAAAATTTGGCGGATTTGGAGGTATTCTTAAATCGATAATTTTTGAACCAGATTTTTGAGCAAGTTTTTTTAAATATATATTCTTGGATAAAAATTCATGCATTCCACTTATAATATTTACTCCATTTATTATAGCTTCTTTTATCTCAATTAGCATTTGTTCACTAACTATTCCGCCTTGAGGAGCGTTTCCAATGACAAGGTGATCTGGTTTATATTTTTTTGTGTCTTTAAATGAACCAACAACTGGGATGTCACCTCCAATTTGAATAACATCATTTGATTTTAAGCCTTTTTTTTCAGGATCAATAATTGCTACTACTTCATCTTGCATATAACGTATAAGCATATTCCCTGTTTTATTTTCAATATGATTGAAAGAATTAATTGCTAGAACAACGAAACGAGACATGTTAGCAATTAGTTAGTATTTAGGTGGTCTTTTTTGAACGAAAGCAGTTAAGCCTTCTGAAGTTTCATCGGTTTCAAATAAATTCGAAAACCTTTTAGCTTCGATTTCTAGTCCAGCTTTTAGATTTAAATTCGAACTAATATTTACTAATTTAATTGACTCATTAATAGCGTTCGGACTATTTCTTATTATAGAATCAGCAATTTTATTACAACTGGAAATTAAATCATCTTTTTTTACAACTTTATTAACCAGACCTATTTCATATGCTCTTTCAGCAGAAATATTCATACCAGTTAATATTATTTCATTTGCAATACCCTTACCTATTATCCTTGGTAACCTTTGCGTTCCGCCCCATCCTGGTAATAGTCCTATCTTAACCTCAGGCTGAGAAAAGATAGCATCTTCACTTGCTATTCTTATGTGACATGATAATGCAAGCTCTGAACCTCCTCCAAAGGCATAACCATTTATTGCAGCAATTATTGGTTTATTTGAATTTTCAATTAAACTTGTAAGCAAATGTCCTTTTTTTGCAAAATTTAATGCTTCTTTCTTATCCATACTTTGCATTAGCTTAATATCTGCACCAGCTATAAAGGCTTTGTCTCCAGCACCAGATACTATAATTACCCTGACTTCAGAATCTGATATAAGCTCGTTAATCTTCATTATTAATTCATCTAAAACCATATTATTCAGAGCATTAAGAGATTCAGGCCTATCAATTATTAGATGACCAATTAATTTTGCGATTTTAGTTTTTATAAACATCTGATTTATTTCCAATATGTTCTACTTAATAATACAATAACAGTAAAGATCTCTAACCTTCCTAGGAGCATGCAAAAGGATAATATCCATTTTCCTGCTTGAGGTAATAGAGCATAATTATCTGTAGGGCCAAAAGAACCTAAACCAGGACCTATATTACCCATTGCTGAAGCTGCAGCACCTATGGCTGATAATAGATCTACACCCATAAAAGTTAAAGCAATAGAAGAGATAGCAAATGAGGATACAAAAAACAAAAAGAAACCAAGAGTATTCCTTACAACATCTTCATTTATGGACTGTTTACCAATACGAACAGGAATTAATGCTCGCGAGTGTAACATTCTCCTGGTTTCTGAAGCTGCATATTTGACAAGCACCATAACTCTAATTATTTTCATTCCTCCACCTGTTGACCCGCCCATAGCACCAACAAACATCAAAGAAAGAAGAACCGCTTGCGTAAAGAAAGGCCATAGCTCATAATCAGCAGAGCCAAATCCTGTTGTGGTGATAATCGATATAGTTTGAAACATTGAGTACCTAAGATTAGCCAAATCATAACTATTTTGACTCCACGATATCGATAAAAATATTAAAAAGCTAATTGAAACGATTAAAAATAAATAAGCTATAAATTCTCTATCTTTACTGTAAGATTTGAATGATCCATTTAGAGCTTTATAATGAAGCGAAAAGTTAACTCCTGCTATAAGCATAAAAAACATAATTACGAACTCAATAAGGTAGTTATCATAGTATGCAATACTTGCATTTTTTATAGAAAAACCACCAGTAGGCATAATAGTAAAAGCATGACAAATTGAATCAAATATTGGCATCCCGACAAGAGCAAGAGCTATTATATTTGCAAAAGTGATGCCTAGGTACACAATCCATAACATTTTTGCAGTCTCTCTTAATCTNGGCTTTATTTTNTCAGCGACAGGNCCTGGAACTTCTAATTTNAATAATTGTATTCCGCCNGAACCTAANATAGGAAGGATGGCTATATAGAATACNACAATACCCATNCCNCCNACCCATTGAATAAATGACCTCCANAATAAAAGACCGTGNCTNAGGCTCTCGATACCATTTGGTAAATTTGGTAAAGTAGCNGNATTNCCAATTATACTAGCTCCAGTCGTNGTCACNCCAGACATAGACTCAAAAAAAGCATCAGTGAANTTTGGAATGGCACCTGTTAAATAAAACGGCAAAGCTCCAGCTAAAGCTGCTGTTACCCAAGAAAAAGTGACGACGGCAAATCCAACTTTATTGCTTAAAGATTTATTATTTCTAGTAAAAAACCAAACGGGAGCACCAAGACAGGTACAAATCAAAAAAGAATTAATAAAACCAAGTGTGTCTGATTCACTAAAATAAATTGAAATTAAAATAGGTATTAGCAATGTAACACCTAAAAGAAAAAGCAATGCTCCAAGAACATTTAATATAGGTTTAAAGTTCATGACATGAACATTTTATTAATCTTTATTCTAGCTTCAGGTTTTGCAAATACTAAAGCGATGTCTTCCTCAGTTAATTGACTGTTCCCATGAGCTACGCTGATTTTTCCATGATGATTAATCATACCGATAATGCTGTCTTTTGGAATGCTCAATCTATTAAGAGTTTTTGTAGTTATTTCACTCCCCTCTTCTGGCTGTAATTCAAATGCATCTAGACCAATCTCATGAAAAGCCGCGACCGAAGTATCAGAAATATCACTATGAAGTTTTCTTAATATTGAATTTGCCGTTGATAAATTTTTGCTTATGACAGCACCAAAACCTATTTCTTTTATAGTTGGCATATAATCAGTATTAACAACATGAATAATACTTTGCTTTGCCCCCAAATGGTTTGCTAACATTCCAGAAATTAAATTAGTCTTTTCATTTTCTGTAACCGCAATAAAAGTGTCAACTTCTTGTATATTCTCTGCTTTTAAAAATTCAACATCTGTTCCGTCACCATAGACAACCATAGCATCTTCTAATTTTGTTGATATATTTCCTGCTTTTGGCCTATCGTAGTCAATAAGTCTAACATTATAATCTTTTGATATTTGAGAAGCTAATGTTCTTCCAATTTTTGAACCACCAACAATCATAATATTATCTGATACAGAACTAGTTATATTTAGTAAATCAAGTAATCTATCAATATTTTTAGATTTCAAAACAAAGTGAGCAATGTCACCTTCACGAAATTTAAAATCTGAGGAAGGCATTATTGATTCGTTATCTCTTAATACAGCAACCACCGTAAATCTAAATCTATCAGATGTTTTACAAATTTCTGATAAAGTTTTATTGTCAAGCAATAATTTCTTCCATCTATCGATCCTAATACCAACCATAGTCAATCGTCCTCCTTCAAAACTTCTAGCTTGAACAGCATAAGGATACTTCATTAATTGAATTATTTCTCGGCAAACCTCGTATTCGGGGTGAATAACCATATCAACACCAAATTTTTCAGGTTTAATAATACTATCTCTAGATGAATATTGTTGATCTCTAAGCCTTGCAATAATTTTATTGGCACCTAACTCGTGAGATTGTTGAGAAGCAATTAAATTTATCTCATCAACTTTTGTGAGACACAAAACATAATCAGCATCGCATACTTTAGCATCTAATAAAACTTTTGGACTGGCACCGTTGCCTTCGACTACAATGACATCAAGGTTTTCTGTAGCTCTTTGACATTTTTCTGAATCAATGTCAACTATTGTAATATCATAGTTCTCTTCGCTTAGAGCTTTAGCAACATGAAAGCCAACTTCACCTGCGCCAATAATTACTACTTTCATTAATTATATACCATCTATACTTATGTTTAAAAAATACATTATTTTTCGCAAAATAAAAGCTTTATTGTTAATCAAGATTGCCTGATGATTTCAGCACCTAGACCTAAAAATTTTTTCTCAATTTTCTCGTAACCTCTATCGATATGATAAACACGACTTATTTCAGTTTTTCCACTAGCTGCTAGAGCAGCAATGATTAGTGAAGCGCTAGCTCGAATATCTGTTGACATAACTGGTGCACCTACTAATTGTTTAACACCTCTAATGAATGCAGTATTTTTATCAACCTTTATATTAGCGCCTAATCTTGAAAGTTCAGGAATATGACTAAATCTATCGTGATATACCGTATCAGTGACAATCGATGAACTTTCTGATAAGGACATTAATGCAACCCACTGAGCTTGAAGATCGGTTGGGAATCCAGGATAAACAGCTGTAGTCATGTCGACAGATTTTATACTACTAGGAGATGAGATAGATATCGAGTCCTTATCTATTTGAAGTGTACAGCCTGTATCTTTCAATTTATTTGTAACTCTTTTTAAGTGACCAGGAATAACATTGTTTACTTTTATTGTACCATTTAAAGCTCCTGCCATAAGAAAAGTACCTGCTTCAACCCTATCAGGTATTATTCGAATATTCGCTGGGTGCAAATCTGCTACGCCTATAATCGTAAGCATATCAGTTCCTACTCCCTCAATATTTGCTCCCATTTTAATTAAGAATTCACATAGTTGAGTAATTTCTGGTTCCTTAGCACAATTATACAATCTAGTTGTACCCTTAGCACAAACGGCTGCCATAGCTAAATTTCCTGTCGCTCCAACTGAAGGAAATTCAAAATGGATGTCAGCACCTATTAGCTCATCAGCCACAGCTAAAATATTTCCGTTCTTTAGATCAAGTTTAGCTCCAAGTTTCTCAAGCCCTTTTAAATGATAGTCTACTGGTCTAGGTCCCCAAGCACAACCACCCGGAAGAGAAACTTGAACTCGACCAAACCTAGAAATTAAAGGACCTAAAACATAAAAAGAAGCTCTCATTGTTTTAACTAAATCATAGGGCGCTTCGGGATTATTTACGTTAGATGAATCAATATCTAAGCTATTATTTTTGAATGATGTCTCAGAACCGACGATATCAAGTAGCTTCATCATAGTCCTAGTGTCTTTTAAGTCTGGAACATTAGATATACTAAATTTACCAGGACATAATAAAGTTGCCGCCATAATTGGTAAAACAGCATTCTTAGCACCGCTTATTACAACTTCACCACTTAGCTCTTTCCCACCTTTTATAATAATTTTTTCCATATTTATAGAATCACCTCATCACCAATAAATAAATTTTTTATAATATCACTGCTTATCTTATCTTTTAAATATTCAGCTTTAACTAAGGTCGAATTTGAATTTATTACAGACTTTGATATATGCAAATGATTATCAGCCTGCATAGCAATTTGAGGAAGATGAGTAATACATATTATTTGTTTGTGTTTCGATAATTGTTTTAAATGGTTTGATACTTTTTTTGCTGTTTCACCAGAAATACCCGTATCAATCTCGTCAAAAATTAGTGTAGCTACAGGATTTTTATCTTGGAATACAGTTTTTATCGCAAGCATTATTCGTGACATTTCACCTCCTGATGCAATTTTTGCCATAGGCTTTAAAGGCTCTCCAGGATTAGCAGATAAAAGAAACTCCACATGATCTATACCTTTAGAAGTGTACCTTACAGCAACGCTTTCACTTTTTATGAAGCTATCATCATCTTTAATATTTGAGACATTGATTTTAAACTTTGCATGAGGCATGTTTAAAACGCCCAACGAGCTTTCAATCAATGATGCTAACGTTTTTGTCTTTGAAGATCGAATCTTTGAAAGAAGTTCAGCTTTTTCAAAATAAGCTTGCTCTAAATTTTGAATTTCATTTTTTAGTTCAGTGTTTGATTTGGAGATAGAAGAAAAACCTTCGAGTTCTTTTTTAATATGCTCTTTATATTCTAACACAGAGCTTATGGAACCACCATATTTTCGCTTTAGACTTTCGACAACGCCTATCCTTTCTTCAATTTGCGGTAATTTAGATTTATCAAAGACACTTTCTGAGAGCCTACCTTCAATATCTATTCCGACCTCTTGCAATTGTAAAATTATAGAATTTATTGTATCAGAGATATCAACTGCAGTTTTATCATATTTAACTAATTGGTTTATTTCACCTAAAATATGCGTGAGTTTCGATATCATACCATTATCATAATCATTTAAAGAATTTTGAACTTCATTAAAGGTATTTATTAGTTTTTCTTGGTTATTTAATTTTTTGTATTCCTCATGGAGAATTGTATCTTCATCATTTTTTAAATCTGAAAGCTCAATTTCATTTAACTGAAAATTGAGCAATTCTTTTTTTTCAGCATACATTAATAAATTTTTATCAAGGTCTTTTAAGATTTTTTTATTTTTTTCA
>PAEL01000112.1 GCA_002700775.1 Gammaproteobacteria bacterium
TAATTCAAGTAAATATTGACTCAACACCGCTCTAAATTCAACTGTGTCTTTTTCAGGGCGTTAAGCAATTTCACAAGAACTTAGTTCGCACCAAGAACTTTAGACCCCGTAAGCTTAAGAATTAAATTATTGGCATCAATTAGAGTCCACGTCGTCTCAAGGATACTGTTACTGACTTCAATAACGTCAGTATAAAGCCCAGTCGTTGTTTCAAAGACACCACTACAATCAGGAGACTGGGCGTTTTCATTAAGCGCACCAATGATATTAAACTCCCTCAACTTAGTGATTTGGACAGTCGCGTCCGAAGCCGAGACAACTTGTAAACCTATGTCAAATTGACTAATACCATTAGCCGAGCTAGGCAGACCATTCGCAAAAAGGCCTAGGCAGGTATAAATCGTAGAGTCGTTAGAATTAAAGGCACCAATATTATTATAGGCCAGCCCGACGGACGGGTCAGGCGTAGATCCGTTATAAGGAGATGGCCACTTGTCCGTGGGCACATATTGCGGGAGAGGAATAGTTATCGTAGCCGAGACCGATGTGCTCGCACCACTATTATCAGTCGCAGTGAACGTAACCGTAGTTGACCCATTAGGAAAGAATATTTTGGCATTCAATCCGGAAGCCACCTTAGATCCAGCCACACTCCATTCTGTAGAAACGATCGTCCCATCGCTATCACTTGCTGTGGCAGTGAGGCTGACCGACTCCCCCGCCTTATCATCGGTATCGGCGATACTTCGACTTCCGCCCACAATAGATACAGTTGGCGATACGTTCGTTGGGTACTGAATAGCAAACCTTAGTTGATTCGTGCAATTAATATCATTCCATTGACCCGCACTCCCATAAAAATTTGGGGATGCGGTAGGCCAGCCCGACAAACCCATTGCGAGGCAGTGTTGCGTGCCTCCAAAATTATCTGGCTCACTCCCACCAGAACCATGCCCGGGCCCATTGCCCCACCAAACAGTTCCAGAATTATTCAAAGGCACTTCCGTGTCATCTTCCCAGAGCCATGACCCTTCCGTAGCTGAATCAGTTCCTCCTAACCATGAGTAAATAGCACCACCTCCGTCAGGAGCCACAGTATTTACATTTTTGAGTAAGTCCTTGACCCAGGCATTTTGTTCTGCAGTTTTTATTTTAACTAAAGTAGCGCCTTTCGATTTTGCATAAGCAGCAGCGTCACTCCAGGTCATCGGGGTTCCGACTATTTCATATTCTCCACTGCCATGAGTTGTCTTTGTATCAGAACCAAAAAGGTTAGACACCTCGACATCGTCAAGCAAGACCTCGTGAGAGTAACCTCTGGTTTGCGCAGAAAAAGAAATTTGATCCTGACGGGCAGGCACAAATAAAGATGTACTAAGATTCGAAATAATACTCACGCCATTTATAGAGAGACTCAAACTGCCTGGCGCGAGCCATTCAACCGAAACATCACGCCACTTCCCATCAACCAGAGTTGCATCTGCCACATAACTGTTTGGGATTTCCTCATCGTTCACAAAGATTCGATAACCTTTCTTACTAAAAGTATTAAACTCGATGGTCAGTCCTTTCGCGTAGCCACCAAAATTGTTCCCGCTAAAGGTTTGCGTAGGTATAGATTCCCCAAAATTAAGGGCAAACCCATCCGCAGACAGAGAGGTAGAAGAGGATATTTTTACTTTGAATTTTGCAGTGAATCCATTCTCTAAATTAATCTTAGGGACTGTGTAACTAGACGACGACCAAGTCTGATCTGGAGTGAGCTGCAGTGCTCCGTTAGAGATTGAAGGCTTGGAGCCGTATGGTCCAAGGCCCGTAGCGGTCGAGCCGTCGGTAAACACCGGCGTCCCATCTGGCTGAGCATTAAAGTCTTGTTTAAAAGTACCAGCAACTCCACCTACTTTTATATAAGCATAGCCGACACTCTCAAGGCCGCTGCTGTCGCGAATTCGGTATTTAAATCGATCAACATTCTTCGTAAGCGAAAGCTTTCCGGATCGATACGTAATTGCGTCGCGACCCCCTGCTCCCTTGCCTTCGGAAATTTGGACACTCGCGCCAAGATAAGAAGTTTTGTCAACATCAACAAGAAAGATCTCATCGCCATTCGCATCGTGATCATTACCAAGGACATCGATCACAGTGTCGCTGCCAATGGCAGCTAGTATCGAGTCGAGTGAGGCATTTGGAGCCATCAAGAGTTTCAGCGCGCCCAAAGAAGCAAAGTTATCTAGATTAGCTTTTTTAATGTCCAGTACTATTTTTTGCTCCGGCCCAGAAAATCTGCCCAAGTTGTTATTCGACATAATCGTTCCGCCCTCGGGGGCGTTACCCGTGTAGTGCCCATTACCCCAGTTGTGACCGACCTCATGACGCCAGACTCGTGAAAAATCTCCTACCCCTTCTGTAGTATCATTTGTTGAGTATCCTCTCGGATTTCCAACCTTAGCAAGTTCAGCCAAACCGGCTCCGCCATTCATCGTCCAATCTTTATTGATTGTAAGCGCTACATCATGTGTCTTCTCCCCAGGCAACACATTCTCCCATTGGTTTTTAAGTTCGTCCCTCCGCGAAAAATGTATATCGTCAATTACACAGCTGCCAGCACAGGAGGCTGGCTTCACTTGATCAATATGATAGGGATCCAGCGCGCGGCTGGCACGAAGAATCACCCTGCCCAACTCATGCTTGATCCCAGCCTCTCGCATATACAAGGCGTTTGTTGTATTAACCGAGTATTCGATTATCGAAAGAGCGGCCACAATATCATTAGCGTGCACCCCATCGAACTGATGGAACGGCATATCCACCCCAACCTCGACACCATAAATCAAAGACCCAGCCCCACCTTCCCCGACCACGAATTCAGGAAATTTCAGATCAGGCTCTACACAAGTATTGTCAGGCCCCTTGTCGCAAAGTAAGTCAGTCCGTCCACCTGTATTAATCCACTCCCTTCCATCCTCAAAGACCGCTCGGTAAAAAACCAATCCACTGTCGAATCGAACGGCGCTTACGGTCGCACCGGGGGCTCCTTGAACCATTCCGATATAGGTCCTAACGATCGGCACCTCTAGCACATCAAAGGTCCCATCATCCTTCTGTTTCTGAACTTGAAAATTCGGGCCACGGTTGGAGAAGAATGACAGTGAAGCAGTATAACTCTCTCCCTCATGGGATATTACGTGATCAAAAGAATCCGGGAGGGCAGCATTTAAACCCATCGAGCCAAGGATAAAAAGAGCGGCGACGAGGGCGCTCTTCCTGAGATGCTTTCCTCTAAGAAGTTCAGCNACGGTCTTTATGATCTTTGTCATTTTTTAAACCTCTTCAACGCAATTGGCAGGGAACNGTCAATATAAANCACCNTTTTATCACCTANCGCAAGAACGACGTCGAGGAGANTTTCAACACNCATTAAACNATTGATAGTNCTTAAACGGTTTAATTCCGCACTCACTATTACCTCGGAAGGATTAGTGGTAANGTTTTAAATATGACGTGAATTATTTCGGTACCAANGGACAATACACGATGCGCGTAAACAACACTCCCCAAACGAACAGATCAGAGCATACAGACGACCCATGAAAAAAATTTTAAAATACATCGGGTTATTTATTGTCTTCACTTGGTTTATGGTTGGCGGTATCACGCACTTCACAGATCCAAGCTTCTACCTCGATATTATGCCGCCGTATCTACCTTTGCATCTCGAAATTGTTTATTTCAGTGGTATTTTAGAGATAATTTTTGCGGGGCTGCTACTTGTGCCTTCACGGCGCCAACTCTCTGGCAATCTATTAATTGCACTGACACTGGCGGTCACGCCAGCCAATATTTACATGTGGCAGAATCCTGGAGCGTTCCCAGACATTGAGCCATTCTTATTATCAGTAAGGCTAGTAGTTCAGGTCTTGCTCATTTTGACGATTTGGATAAGTACGCGTCGTGAGAGAGAGAATCTCATAGCCGATCCAAACGCTTAAGAAAGTTTTCTTTGAAACGGCCTCTGTTTCTTTCTTTCTAAGTACTGCCTTGCTAATCGTGGCCCGAGTCAAACGCGTCCTTCTTCTCAAGGCTTAGCTTTCCCTTCAAGCTCATTATGTAGGCCGCACCCGACAACAGAAGGATGGAACCCGACTCACCCAGCAACACAAGCGCGTCCATATCCTTTCCGTGCATAACGATTAAACGACACAGAGCAGTAATCGCAATAATAATCGGTAGAGTAACCGGGATTCGTGAAGAACTCGTGTACGCACCCACCATTCCAATAATCTCGGCATAAATAAAGAGCGTGAATAATCTCTCTATTTGTATGTTGTAATTCAGAATACCGTCAACAATGTCGCCAACAGCGGCAATAAATGCTCCAACCCCAATGACGTATAAAATAATCTTTTCGCCAATCTCGGACGCCTTCTTAGTAAGTTGCATGTTCCTCTCCCATCCTTTTTTGACACAATTATTCTTTTAATTACGTACATCGAGATTCATGACCTCTTGTATCGTACGTTCTTTTACTCAGCTTGAATCACTCACAATCACATCCGGTATATGATCTGCCCACCAACGATTGTCATTACATTCTTAGCACCAAGGATATCTGCTTCAGGGACCGTCATAATGTCACGATCAAAAACCGTAAAATCGGCCAGCTTACCAACCTCAATTGAACCTCGAAGATCTTCTTGAAAGGCTCCGTTCGCCGGCCAGATTGTAAACATTCTTAATGCTGTTTCCCGAGAAACTGCCAACTCAGGATGCCATCCCGGACCCGACGACCCATCGAGCCGCTTCCGCGACACAGCTGCATAAAACTCAATCAGGGGCTCACCCGCCTCAACTGGCGCATCTGTCCCCCCTAAGATCATCAGCCCTCGATCAACTAGTTGTTGCCAAGGATAAGCGTATCCTAATCGGTCGGGGCCCAACCGGTCAGGCGCAAAGTTTAAGTCGCCAATCCCATGACTGGGTTGCATAGAGGGAATGACTCCCATCTCAACGAACCGCTGTTGATCAGATGGGGGAATAATTTGCGCATGCTCCAAGCGCCAACGCAAGTCGGTACTGGCCCACTGAGCCTTGGGAAGCGCAGACCTCGCTTCAGAATACCAGTCAAGCATAGACCGCACAGCGCGGTCACCGATGGCATGAGTTTCAACCTGAACCCCTAAACGCAATGCGTCAGCCAAGACCGGCATCAATTCTTCCTTCGTAGTTCTGTTCATAAATCCATTTTGGTCTGAATCAGAATAATTCTCCAAAAGCGCAGCCCCACGAGATCCAAGTGTGCCGTCAATAAAAACTTTTATACCCCTGACGTCGAACATATAATCGAGCGTTTTCTCTCGACCTCTTTCGAACATAGTCTCGGCCTCTTTGACGGGGATCGCCGCGTAAACGCGGTGAAGCATCTCTCCATTAGCATGAATTTCTTTCATAAGGTCAACTAAGCGGTAAGACATTCCCGCATCCTGAGTCTGAGTCCAACCCAAAGCCGAATTAGCTCGCATTCCTCTCAAAAGGTTATCCTTTAAATACTCATCAGTTTCACGAGGAATCAATTCGCGAAAGACATTCATCGCATTGGCCAAGACGTACCCGGTCGGGTTTCCGTCAATATCTCGTTCAAAACGACCACCCTCGGGATCAGGCGTATCGCGAGTGACATTTGCCAATTCTAAAGCGTAAGAATTCACTAAGGCCGACACCCCGTCTGCTCGCGGCATAAATAACGGCTTATCGGTTGTGAAAGAATCTACATCATACTTATTCAAAAACCGCTTCTCGTCTATCCATTCTCTCTCGATCCAACCTCTGCCCTGAACCCAATTACCGGCGGGAATTGTAGAAGACCAATCCCTTATCTTCTCGACCGTCTCAGATAAACTGGAGATTCCAAAAAGGCTCAAAGTCTTTGTGCGCCGGCCCACCCCTTCAAGGTGTTGATGACTATCGGTAAAACCAGCAAAAACGGTTCGACCACTTAAATCTAAAACTGCAGTGCCTCCGCACAAATAATCTTGCACATCATTGTTACTGCCAACGAATGCAATCCGTCCGTCTTTTACAGCAACCGCCTCCGCTTTCCACATCGAGTCATCAGATGTATAGATATTCGTGTTAAAAAGGACCAAATCTGAGAGAGAACAATCGCCTACTTCTGCCCCATTGGCAGAGCCTCGAGACAAATCATCGGCGTCATCATTACTACATGCACTCAAAAGATTCACTGCCAAGAATAGTGCAAGAGTCTTTTTACTTACCAACAACATACTTTTAATCCTCATAGATTTTAAATGAAGTTATTAAAAAATTTTGCTCAACGCTTTCTCATACAAGTAACGAGATTTGGAAAATCGTATCGATAAAAAGAGACTAAGGCCTGGATCTATTCTCAGTAACCAACGATTGATCGCTCCAAGCCATGAGCTTGTCTTGAAGCATCCTCATCGGAAGCTGGCCGGAACCAAGCACCTGATCATGAAAGTTTCTTAAGTCAAAAGCGTCGTTCATCTTTGACTCAGCATTAACTCTCGCAGACTGTATTCTCAGCATGCCAATCTTATATGCGGTCGCCTGCCCCGGATTGTTAAAATAACGCCGAACCTCGGCCTTCACAGATGACTCTGGGCGAGGAGAGTTTTCAAGCGCGTAAGTCTCAGCTTGGGCCTGCGTCCACCGTAGAGCGTGAATACCGGTATCGACAACCAATCGGATCGCCCTCCACATCTCGCCTGACAACCGACCAAAATCAGAGTAAGGATCGGGATAGCCACCCATCTCTTTTCCCAGCCACTCCGCGTAAAGCCCCCAACCCTCGCTGAACGCAGTGTAACCCTTATGCGTTCTAAACATCGGTAAACTATCCAATTCTTGTTGAATCGAAATTTGCATATGGTGCCCAGGAAGCCCCTCATGAAAAGCAAGACTTGGAAGCCTGAACTTTGAGACGGCCCGCATGTCAGATAGGTGGGCATAAAACACGCCAGGCCGCGAACCGTCCGCTGTTCCTCTTCGGTAATGAGCAGCGCCACCGTCCTGCTCACGAAAGGCTTCGACCCGACGCACTTCTAACCCAGCTTTTGGCAAGATACCAAAAAAGTTCGGAAGCATATTATCAACCTCCGACAGAATTTCAGATGCCTCAGCTATATAATCCGCCCGCCCCGCATCTGTATTAGGATAATAAAAACGGTCATCGTCTCGCAGAAAACTAAAGAAGTCGGCCAGGGAACCATCAAATCCAACGCTATCTTTAATCTGCTCCATTTCCATTCGAATACGACCCACTTCTTGGAGACCTATATTATGAATTTCTTGCGCGGTCAGTTCCGTTGTAGTCATCTTTTCCAGTCTGTGTTGGTAATACGCTTCTCCGTCAGGTAATGCCCAAGCGCCTTGAGCGACGCTTGAAGCTTTTTTTAGGTCATCGATTAGCCACTTTAAAATTTCTTCATAAGCGGGCAACATTTGGCGGAGCAACGCATTTTGCGCTTGAACTAGGAAATCATTAACCTCTGACTCCTCAATTACCCCTTTAACGCTCAGATCTCGAACCTTTCCTTTAAAATCGTTCCACAATACCGACTCACCATCCTCGTTAAAGGGATGCCCCGTCAATACCCTCTTAATTTCACTGATCGCAAGTTCGTAATCAAAAAAGGGGGGGCGAATACCGTCAAGTGCACCCAGCCTCGCTCGCTCTAAATACTGCATTAGGTAATGCCCACTTTGATTTAGCCTACTTATGTAGTCACGAGCGTCTTGACGTGTTTCTACAATTTGATAGTTGATAAAGCTGTTAGGTAGCGAAGATTGCGGACCGTACCGACCAAATATAAATTGATGCCGTCGATATTTCAGCGAAGCCTCTGCCTGCCTTAAATGGTAAACCCAAAGATCAAAAGATCTCTTAGCTTCGTCGTTCAGTTCTGCATATTCGAAATCGTCTAACAATTGATTAACGGAGTCCTGATACCATTCTAACTGCTCAAACATAGCCGCCTCAGAGACATCGTCCAGCTCGCCGTTCGCGCTTTTATCTCCTAGCCGAGTTTTATTCATGGGAGAAAAATCTAGCTGCTTAGCATATTCATTATTCAACCACTCAGTGAGACGTTCTGACTCTGTATTGTTATTCTTAAGAAGTCCGTCATTGATGGGCTGTTTATGACCTGGCTGGCAACTCGAAAAAAAAATTACGAGACCACAAACCCATAGAGGGAAACACAACCACTCTCGGATCAACATGTAATCACCATGTCTGTTAATTGGAACTAACCCCTTTCCTCAGATGGCCGTATATCAATTCTTCAGTAAACTCTACGCATTTATATTCAAGTAGTTGCATGTTCTCGTCCAAACGGCGATATAAAGGGAAACGAATCGTCCAAGGTTCAGTATAAACAGCAGGGTCAACCAATGTCGCTTCATATATAAGAGTATTGGGTCCAGCATGATAATAGCGCTCTGTCACTTTTAAAGCGTCGGTGTGGTGATTTCCGGCATGATCAAGCCACGTGTCGGCCACCTGATCTGTAACATCAATTATCAAGACATCGTCTTCAAAATGACCCCTCGAGTGCCCCATCCAACTGAGAATCGGCGCCTCAAAATCTGGTCGATTCAGATAAACAATTCTACTTGCGCTCGCAAACTCATATGCCACGACAATATGGTCTGTTGACTGAATGATCTGAAATGGAAACGGAAGGTAATTCGCGCGTGGTACTCCCGGCATATAACACTTCACCACCGGATCATTTTCTAGCCAGGTAGCTTTATTTTCTTCTTGCTGGGCACGCCCTTCATCGGTGTACGGTATTTCTCCGCCCACAACAACTCCAATACCCCCGGGAATTGCCCCGATCGCTCCATTCTCTACCAAGGGGCCAAAATCTGATGCGTGTGGCTCAATATCGTAGTGGGCAGTGCCAATGGCCTGCCAAATACCACTAAAATCTGGTCGCCCATTGACTGTGCGAGGAATCTCTGTACTTTCCAATGCAGAAACACTACCACACACAAAAACCTGCATCAGGACGACGATTAAAAAACAAAGTTGTTGGGCTCCTCGATCACACATAGTTGCCTCCATCAGAAATTTGATCGTTTTTTATATTATCTCTCGCGAAGCCCGGCCGCTGCTCTGGCTTCCTCAACGCGATGACCTGAGAGAATGTTAGCCATGCCGTAATTACCCTCATGGCAGGGGGGCCCATAAA
>PAEL01000113.1 GCA_002700775.1 Gammaproteobacteria bacterium
TAGATGTGTTCAACTTAGATGAGATCATTTTTGATTTCTAATATTTTGTAGTCTTATGAGCTATTTTTGTTGTATGACATATTGTCTGATTTAAGACATAACTCTACTTTTTAGGTGGTTGTGACCTCCACCACATATAACCAACAAAGGCGAGTAAAACACTAGCTTCTATGATCATGTAGATATCAGCATCAGTCATTTTTCTGCCCACCACATCGTATTTCTCTCTTGCCATTCAAAGTACTCTTCCTCTTTCTTGATAGTATCATCAACTGTAAGGTCAGGTTGTTTCTCAATATCTGGAGCTTGTCTTACTTTAATAATTTCCTCTTTAAACTTAATATCCTTATTAAACCTTTCGTAATCAGCTATATGTACAGCTTTTTCTAACTCACCACCATAACCGTAATGCATTGCGTAGCAATCTTGAACTGGTAAAGCAGGGGCATCTATCTTTGTAAACTGCAATATTACATTTTCAGCCATACAGCTATCTTCAAACTACAGTTGATTGCCCAGACCTGTTAAGAATAGATGGTCTATAGGTTTGTGAACAACCTGAACACGTTCCCTTAGTTCAGCCCATGACATGCCTATATAATCTATATTGATTTTAGAAGGGTAGTTTCTCAGTGGTTTTGTAGTCTGTATTATCGCATTAAAGGCTTCCTTTACTGTATCCCTATGCTGACCATCTAATACCCTATCATAAGCGTCTTCAGAGCCTAATTCATAACCATATCGGTGGTAGATCATATGTGGATTGAGTTGAGAAAAGTCGTATTCATTAGTCTGTTTACCGTCTATGGTAATGAACTTAGGATAATCACTCGGTACATTCTGCCACCATACCTTATAAAATCTGTCACCTTGCTCAAATTATCCCTTAGAAAAAATACGTTCCTGTTGACACCACGAATCTTACAGATAAGTTATTAATATTGAGAATATTAAGATAAGTTTGGGGCTGGCATGAGGCAACTAAAACTTCTGAGCTGCTCCGAACCACAATAGATAATGTTTATATATCATTGATATAAAAATATAAAAAAATTTTTAAAACAATTATGTGAAATAAAATTTGCAAAGCAATCATACTAATTTATTTGGAGCTAATAATGAGTGATAATAGTAATAAGAATTTTGTAAGTGTAGTTTTATTAAGTTTTCCATCTCAACTACAGTACGATTTATGGTATGATAAGTATAAAACATTCTATTCTTCAAAAGCTGTTGAATTTTTGAAATCTAATGGACAAGTTATGCAATCAGCTACCTTAGTTGATGATAATAATGATATTATAAGAGTTTCTTTAATATGGNTTTACAAAAATAAAAAAGCCTATGAAGATTGCCAAAAGTTTCATGGGCAATGGGCAAAAATTGGAGGAGATTTTATAGGTAAGGCATCTGGTTATCGCGGCAATGAAATATGGGGATTTAGTTAATATTCTTAATTAAATCTTACTTCTCAACCTAACTAACATATCNAATCGATAACCCTTTANATAAGCTTGCCCTTCTCCAGCAGTGAATCAACCACTTATCTTATGAACTATATCACTTGGACATACCACTGCTCTTAAACGATCTCTTTTAGTATGTCTAAGTCCATGAATGACATATGGATCTGTCAGTTGCAATTTAATGCATTTGTTAAATGGAGCACTTGCATAATTTATATTGGATGAAGAAATGTAAGTCTATCTAGGAAAAGCAAACTATTTAAAATTATTCTTGTTAACGCTTACTCTTACTCTTACTCTTACTCTTACTCTTACTCTTACCTTTTAAGGTAGTTTCAGCTAAGTTATAAGTATTGCAGATAAAGTTGCTGATATTTCCTCTATTATTTCTGACAGTTTTGAAGACCCATCTAGCACAAAAAAATGCTACTTAATTAAGTAATAATGGTATTGAAATTTTTGATATTATATAAACCATTTAAGAATTACAGCAAATGATCAGCTATTTGTAAGTGACAGGGTGACACATGATCTTTGGGTGAAAATTAAAGCACCTTTGACTCTTTTGCTAAAGGTGCTTTAATCATCATTTATTATTCAGGTAATAATACTTTGTTTATTACATGAATAACTCCATTATCTGCCTCAATATCTGCAGTTACGACTTGAGCATCGTTTACGAAAACTTTACCGTAAGATTCTTTAACGATCAGCTTTTGGCCATTTACTGTAGTGGCTTCTATTGTACCAGAAATGTCAGATGACATCACTTTTCCTGCTAAAACATGAAAGGTTAAAATTCCTGCAAGTTTATTTTTATTCTCTGATTTCAATAGATCTGATAATAAGTTAGCGTCCAAAGCTGAAAAGGCTTCATCTGTTGGCGCAAAGACTGTGAAAGGACCTTTACCCTTTAACGTGTCAACCAGTTCAGCAGCTGTAACTGCTTTTACAAGTGTGTTAAAAGCTCCAGCTGCTACAGCTGTATCTACTATGTCTGGCTTATGACCATCCGCCTTTAACATACCTGTAAATGATAAAAAACCTATGGTTATTAGTGTAAAAAATTTGTTCATATTCGCTTCCTTTTTATTGAATATGAGAGAGATAGTTATTTTTTTTTATTTTGAATGTGACACGATGTACTATTTACGTGCGACAAAAGCTCACCTGTTGGCTATCATACGCAATTACTGCCACATTAGTATGTATACATAAACTGTGCCGCAGATTAATTTTTTTAAATAGGAGATCCCACTAACTACTAAAGTATGTTCCATGCGTGTGTATTGTTAACACACCTACACAAAATTATCACTTTCCCTACACTACTAAAAATTAATTTAAGTATTTAAGAAAAGACTGGTTTTTTTTAGATTAAATATGATATTTGGAAAGCCTGTAAACTATTAAAATGGATAATAAAGATGGTAGAAATAATTAGTGCAAAATTGATTAGTTATGTAAAGGTAGACTTTTTAACTGAAGCAGAAATGGACCTATACATTAATATGTTTGAGAAGGAAGGAGAAAATTTTTATAGTGAATTAAAAAAAGTTGGTCTGTTAAGGTGGAGATTTAATAGAGTATGGAATAAGACTGGTGGATTCGAGATTTCACAAATGTTTGAGTATAAGGATGAAAAAGCTTACGCAAAGGGCCAGGAAGTATTGGGTAAAATGATAGCTGGAAATAAATCCTTTTTTGATAAAATAAATATAAAAAGAACAGCAAGCAGATCAATAAATTTGATGGATTTCTATGGTTAGAATTTAAATGTTCTATATCTAATCTACATTTAGAGTAAATAGATGAGTGAGGTGAAATGTGTTTTCGTTTTATTTATTTCTTCTTGAAAATATTTCTCACTTCAGGTTTACCTGCATAATATAGGATTATAGATGCTGGTAAGTAAAAAATTAATGGAAGGTATTCAGACATTTCAATTCCACGAACTACGTAGGACAATGTACCTACTATTGTTAACATGCCTACCATTATACCCATAAATTGAATCGGATACAGTTTTTCTGAACCAAAAAACAAATAACGAAAACCAAAAAATACAAAAGTGCACATTAATGATAACCGNATAGCATGCAAACGATGTTCTGGAATATCNTATCCCTTTGTAATTGAAAACTGTGGGAATGTAATNGTNTAACCATANAAGTGTCCANCCACAGAGCTAATACAAAAAAATAATAATACTACAATGACTAAATTTCCAATTACTTTCAAGAGTTTATGTCGTTTGAATTAAAAAATATGCGTCTTGAATAAAGAGTTACTGCAAGTACGTTTACTCTCGAATAGAGAAATTGATACATTGATTAGGAATTTTTTCCTGTGCATGAGGAGAATATCTCCTGAAAAGAACCACATTTATGGATTTCCACCTTTTCGATGATGAAAATACTCGGTAATCGCACATCCACCAATCAAGAAGCATGCAGAGTGCATATTCCCCCAGTAACATTGAATAGTGGAGTGTGCTAGAGATTTCATGCTCGGCGAGATCGGCGATAAATGGGTGGGAAGATTACAGCAACACGTAGCAAAAGATTTGCGAACAAACGGGTGGTCTCAAACTGAGATTGCAAACATGCTCGGTTCCACACAGAGCACGATTTCGCGACAGATGCAAAAACCTCCGCTCCGACTAAACGCAAGTGCTGATGAAGCAACAATTGATGCATGGGGTACAGAACTTTCCCAAGCACTTTCTTTACTCGGTCCAGATTGCAAAGTCATTCGACAACGGCTCATCGTTGAATTTCAACTCAGTGGAAACAATACATTGCGATACGACAAGACACTCACAGGGCTTAACCTTGATGCTGGACAGGAACAAAGAGCCCTTCTTCGAAGACTTGAATGGGCCGCTGGACGACTTGACGTTCGTAGAATTGCGCATTCAATACCGGCTGTTGGGATGAATATTGCTGCTTGCAACGAAGGTGCGTCATCGAAGAGTGAAGTTGCAGCTTTCCCAGGCAGAATTACGCTTGTCGAAGGAGCTTTAAGACATCATGAGACGCCAACATTTGGATCTTCAAACCACCTTGCAAGTGTTCTGCTCTCAGTTAATTCTATTGAAAGTTCCAAAACAGCAATTGTCAATATCCGCCCTCCACTTGCCCAGAACAGAGTCAATACATCTGCTGTTGCTAAGGCTTGTGAACAATTGGGATATTCCTTCTCATTGAGCCCAAAGGCCGAAGTGGACGTAAAAGAGAAGAGATTTGATGTTCTTCTCGACGAGGGAGACTTTGGATGGGAACCTACGCTTTACATCGTTGCTCACAATCCTCTTGAACTGGTCGACAGGACCCATCAACTGGTTAGTGCTCTCAAAGAGGCGTCTGCATGAAATCCAGTTTGTTCATATCTGCTATTTTCCTCTGTTCAACACTCAGCGGTTGCCTAACGGGAGATCTTCGTTCTGCCGATGATGCACTTGACCCTTGTGAAGATACTATTCCCGCTCGAGACTCAGATGGAGTACTCCACATTTTGACATACGATATTTTCCAAGGCTATACGAATGAAATGATTGAACAGTTTGTCAACCAATCTGGAATCGAAGTCGAAATCATTCGAACCGATGATGCGGGTGGAATTCTCGACCAAATGATGCTCACGAAATCCGCACCTCAAGCCGATTTGATGATTGGTTTAGACAACACATATTTGCCTACTGCCCTAAAGAATTGTCTACTTATCGAGCATTCTGCTCAAGCAGAGAACTTCACCCAATCCTCGATGGAATTTTACGAGGGTCCACTTGCGATTCCGTTCGATGAAGGAGATGTATGCCTCAATTATGACGAAGATGCCTTATCGAATGCTAACATGAGTGTTCCAACGAGTTTATGGAACCTCACCGAGCCACAATGGAACGGTAAAATGGCATTCCCATCACCTATTACTTCGTCACCAGGAAGAGCATTTTTGGCTGCCACTCATGATTACTTTAACCACCAACCGGGAAATGAAAGTGGAAATGCTTCCAACTGGTGGAAAGCCATTGCTGAGAACAATGCAATATTCACATCTGGATGGACCGAGTCGTATACAACATACTACACAGGAGGTTACGGACAGTACACTGAGGGCTATATTGGTGGAGCGTACATTACAGTATCGTACTGCCATTCACCAGGTGTAGAGGCCTACTTTGCAGAGAATTATACTCATTCAACCTCACTGACTCTCCCTAGAGCCTCATTCCACCAAGTCGAATATGCCGGAGTGATTAACGGCGCTGCAGAAGTTGATGCTGCCCAACAATTCATTTCCTACCTTATATCTCAAGATGTGAATTCAAATATGCCTATTTACAACTCAATGTATTCTGTACTCAATGGAAGTGAAATACCTGAAAACAATGGATACAGATACCATTCAGACATTACGCCCCGAAGTTCGTACATCACGTCTGAGATGATTGAGTTGCATATGGAAAGTTGGCTCGAGGAATGGACAAATTCGACAAAGTAAACTGAGGTCAAAGTTTGAATTCACAAGCATCTTTTCTCTCGGCAGAAAAAACCTTGCGACTTTCTGTTGTCCTTGTTTATCTTGCAGCCTGCATCCTTCCTTTCGTTTATGCTCTCGAACGCCTCCAATATGTCACAGGTTGGAGTGTATTCACTGCTCTTTCGGAATTTTCGAGTCAAAGCGGGGCGATGAAAGCGTTGAAATTCACCATGCTTGAATCTGTAGCATCTGCTCTACTAACAGTACTTATTGGCTTGCCGATTGCTTGGTGTTTAAGCAAATACTCATGGCGACGAGTTCGAATCCTCCGTGCCCTGCTTGCAGTACCATTTGTCACCCCAGCTATTGTTGCTTCAATGGGCTTTCTCAGTTTGATTCGCGAAGATGGGCTCCTTGCAAAGATGGGTATTGATTTACGACTCGAGACCGGGCTTGTCGGCAAATTCGCCCAACTATCGGGATGGGAGCATCCCGGACATTTTCTCGCTTTGATTTTGGCTCATGCTTGGTTTAATTTATCTCTAATGATTCGATTTGTCGAACCAACACTCTCTACTCTTGACCCTCGGTGGGAGGAACAACTCTCATTGCTTCCAGGAGGTAAAAGCAGATTTTCTAGAATGAAACATCTTTGGATTCCGGTAATTGGACCCGCAGTAATGTGTGCCGCTGCGCTGAGTTTTCTGTTTTCATTCACATCCTTTGCCTTGGTAAAATGGTTAACTCCAAACAACGATACATTGGAATCTGTTATGGCAAGTGCTGGCTCCTCAGCAGGTATTGTCGGATATCGTATCGATTCAAGCGAAGTAGTGTACTCGGTTGCCATAGTACAATTCATCATTTTACTGATGACCCTTTGGCTGACTTCAACACTCCAAAAAAGATACACAAAGCGCCTCTCACAACTCAGTGAGACCAATGTGAGAAACCATCATGGTAGGCCAACTTTGGCCGCTAAAATTGTTCTCTTGGTAGGAATTGTTTTCACGATTCTACCCTTCGTATCAATTGTCGTCTCCTCATTCCGAATGCGGGAATACAGCAACGGCATCTCACAGTATGAATGGACCCTTGCTGGGTGGAAGAATGCTTGGAACGGTGATTTATCGACAATGCCGGTCAGCGAAGCCATGTCGAATTCTCTAATTTATGCTCTGTGCACCTTGATCATCGCTTTGCCAATCGGATGGATTCTCGCTTCGACAATATTCCGTCTCGAAAAGTCGGGTTGGTCAAAGACATCCAAAGCACTCGATGTTGCTAGTATGTTACCGTTAGCTGTTTCTGCAATAATGATTGGTCTTGGTGTATTGCTTGGAGGGCTTCGATGGTATCCGCAAATGTTCAACTGGTTTTTGCTCCCGGTTTTTCCGCATGTACTGTTAACCGTACCGTTTGTGGTACGAGTAATGCTTCCGGCATATTTCTCATTGGATACATCGTTCCAAGAGCAATGCCGAGTATTGCATCTGTCTCCACTGCAAACATGGTTTCACAGCACTCTGATGTTCTTGCGAGGGCCAGCAGTGGTAGCAGGCTCACTTACTCTTGCATTTTCCATAGGAGAGTTTGGAGCATCGTGGCTGCTGGTTCGTTCTGGTTCGTGGGATACACTTTCGGTTGTGGTAGACCAGTTGATGGGGAGGCCAAAATTTGACCCTGTAGTGTATCCAACTGCTATGGCTGCTGCATCTATTCTTATGATACTCACATTTGTTCTGTTTTTGGCTGTCGAGCGATTCCGAGAATCTACAGATAGGAGCGGTTTCTGATGAGCGATAATACCGTACTCACTCTTTCGAGATTGAGCAAAAAATTTGCTGAGAAATATGTATTTGAAAACATGTCTTTTCAAGTTCATGTCAATGAAATTGTCGCAATAATTGGCCCTAGTGGTTGTGGTAAATCGACACTTTTACGCATGATTTCAGGCCTTGAATCAATCGAAGAAGGCAGTATTCATTTCGGCGAGATTCAAATGGATTCAATCGGATACATCTTCCAAAAGCCAGTATTGTACCCGCATCTCAATGTCGAGGGAAATATCACTCTTGGGATTTCCGAGAAACTGTCAAGAAAGGAAAAAAGAATGCTGATAAAATCTGAGCTCAAAACGGTTGGTCTTGAAGGTTTTTCATCGAGGAAAATTGAAACTCTGTCAGGTGGAGAAGCGCAACGAATTGCTGTCGTTCGAGCGCTTCTCAACAACCCGAAATTGCTGCTGTTGGACGAACCTTTTTCCGCTCTTGATTTACCTACACGCAGAAAGATTGCTGAAGACACTCGCTCGATACTAAAGTCAAAAAATATCCAAGCAATTCATGTAACTCACGATCCTGAAGAGGCATCGATTATAGCCGATAGGGTTCTCAAATGGAACGACCTTTTTCCCGGTTTGGATGAAGAGGAATGACTTGGGGGCCCCGAGATATCCTAGGATAGCATAATAAGTGGCCCAGTTCCAATACATACTGGTCAACATGGTAGGTACCCCTCTTGATGTGCTCCCGTATGTACGTGGAATTCAAATGGTTCTCTCAGGATACGAAGGTTATACCAAAGGAAAACGAAGGGCCGCAGATTTAGCGATTCGAGAAGAAATCCAGCGGTGCGGTACTCGTGCTCGCAACCATTTGATGAATGTCCATGACAATGCATTCCGAGAGAAGAAAATCTCAGTCGCCAAGGCTGCCAAGGCATGTTGCAACACCATTGACCAACTTATCGAAGATGTTGATAAATCACCTACTGGGATGTCACATGCTTTCTTTTCGGGTCAAAGTTCAGTTTCCAACTCAGTCTTGAAGAAACTTATCAAACACGACCATGACGTTATTGAAATGATGACCAAAGGCGTGAATATTTCAAACAGCGTCGAGCATGCCTTTTCGACAGGTAAAGAGATTGACGAGATTATATCGCTTGTTCGCCAATGCGAACAAATGATGACAAGTTCGAGAGGCTATTTTAGTGCTCGAGCTACGGTCCTTGACGGATTGCGACAGAAGAAGAAGGTGTGAACATGAGTACGAATTTTAAATGGCGAAGTAACCCGAATGTAATTGCTCGATTGGTAGATGGAAACGATATCAAGACATGGAAAGCACGCCAAGTGGTCTTGAAACCAAATGAAGCCTGTGCATTCATTATTGATGGCCGTATTGGTGATATTGTTTCTGAAAAAGTTGTTCGGAACATCGGCGGCGGACTTGGCCGTCATATTGCTGACATGATGGGAGCCACTGCTACCGACAGAAGAATGTTGTTTGCAATGACTGGGCCCGTCGACTTATGGATTCCTTTCCACGCAGCACTCAAGGATGGCTCTCCTGCATCAGGACACATGAATTTGCGTGTACAAATGCGTAAAGAAGACATCCCCAAACTGCTTAACATATTTGCGAACAATGCACCGTTGCTTGACAGGAACGCCCTCATTGGATTCATTGGACATGAAGTTTCTACTCGCTGCATCACCCCCTCTATGGCAAATTGTTCCGGTTCTGAAGAATTGAGAAGTTCGGAATTCCAAGAAATGCTCGAAATGCACACCGAAGTCGAGATGCGTCAAACACTCTCGAATCTTGGATTTACATTCCTTCGAGCCTACATTTCAACCGATAAAACCGACCAAGAGAAACTCGCACGATTGAAGGCGGAACTCGACATGGCCACCCAAACTGAAGGAGCCAATGCTGAAGCACAAATGGAGCGTATTGCAATACGCGAAGCAGCGACATTGCGTCGTATCGAGTGTGAAGTTAATGTAGAACGCGCCAAAAAGCATGGAGAGGTAACAATCCAGGCTGAGTCGGAATTGCTCGAATTGCGTAAGCAAGAAGCCGTTTGGGAGGCAGAACTCAAGCGAGATCAAGGGAAAGCAGACCTAAGGATGCAGGAATCTTCACATAAAACTGATGAAGCAATGAGGCTCTTTGAGCAGGTTCAAGCACGTAAGCGCGATAGAATTGCACAAAGTCAACAGCATCAAGACAATCGTATGGATAAGCAAAATGAAATCCAAGTCAAGATGATGGAAATGGCTGCACAACATGGAGCATTGACCCCAGAAGTGATGCAAGAATTTTTGCGTCAACAAACTGCGCAAAAAGCCATTGATGGTAGTGATTCTGAAGAACCATCATCATCCCAAGAATCAACAGAATAGATGTTTTTCTATTGTACCATAATTCGACTCCAATGCAATTCGTTGTGATAGAAACCGAATAAATCCATTTTTGTCCGTAGTAAATATTACACCTCTCGGTAATGTGGAAATACTATGTTCCTGACATTAGGTTCTCGACCTTGGAAAATTTGGAGGTCACATTGGAACAATCGTTCAGATTGGTTCAATCGACGAATAAGCTTCATGATTGTTGCAATGCTAACTTTTGCAGCAGCAATTCCCTACCTGCTCATCAATCGTTTCTCGCATTATATGCAACGAACTGCATTCAACCCTGAAATCCAGTTGGATTTGGATATACCTTTTGTCGCATGGATGGTGATACCTTACTTGTCTTTGTACCTGTATTATCCAGCCGGCGCATGGATGGGTCACAAAACAGATACAATGTGGCGGCAAAACATTGTTTTCCATCAAATGATGCTCTTATCGTGTTGGATGTGCTTTTTTTGTTTTCTTCTTTTCCCAGTGGAAATCGACCTTCGTCATTTAATCACCGATGTTGAAGGCTCCGGTTGGGAATCTTGGATGGGAGCAGTTCACGGCGTTGACAAACCGTGGAACGCTTGGCCATCCTTACATGTCGTCCAGAGTACTCAGGTGGTGTTAATTTTACGTTACTGGTACCCTTCAACCACCCGCAAGGTATTGTTTTTACAAACGATGCTTTTGATATGTTGGGCTCTCCTTGTCATTTCGACACTGACACTTAAGCAGCACTATATCTGGGATGCAATAACAGCACTGCTCTTTTCCGGTTTAGCGTGGAAATATTGGATGAAACCATGTTTAGATCGTCTCAAGACTGAAGAGTTTCAAGAACAATTTGATTCGATTATGGCTGAACTTTAGATGAACACTTCGCCAACGAGTTCTGGACTGTTTAGATATATGGTCAAAACAACACCCGCCATTATCATCATCCATGCACCTACAAGTTTAATCATTCCAGTTGCACGACGAAGGAAATTAATCATGACTTGTCGGCCAAGACCGACAGAAACTGTTACCACAATCATCAAAATTAAGAGGCCAAGCATCAATCCACTAAGCCCTATTGCGGTAACTGAGGAACCTTTCGAACTCAAAAACAGGACGAAAGGAAGCACTGCAGCTGCAGTACAATCGATAGAGGCAGCGGCATAACCAAACCCGTAAAGATACATGTTTCTGCGAGGAGTGAAGGTTTCATCGGTTTCAGTGGTACTGTACTTTGAGACAAATCTGTCGACAAATCCGAGGAGGTGAGATGTAACGCCAAGGAGCATTACAAGACCAAAAAAGATCAATAATCCTGCTACAATTTTTGCGACCAGACTTACGATTCCAAGTTTGATAAACGCTTCACCCATGAGCATTGAGAGTACTCCGACAATTGCAAAGAAGGTTAACATTCCTAGGCCCGAGAGAAGACCTATAACCCAAGAATTTGGCATTTTCGATTTGAGTTTGCCCGAGGCAGTAAGTTCATCCTCACGAGCACCCAATGAGAGGTAATAGGAAATGAATCCTGGAAGAACAGGGAACGCACATGGAGAAAAATATACCAAGATTGAAAGAATCATACCAAGAGTGAAAACCGCCAGAAGCGATGTACTCGGCTCTTCCCAAGCGATACGTGAATCAATTAATTCAGACGCAGTTTTGGGGGATGGATTTGCAGACAAAGCATCTTCCAATTTTCCATCAAAACTTGACCACTTGTCGGTCGGAGTCCCAGTGGATTGTTTCTCGATGATGTAACCCTCCTCGTCGATGATAAGTACGACTGGAATTTGTCCAGTTCCACCCGTTGTGAACAGTCGCACAGGATCAGTTGTTGAACCGTCTTCAAGAATTGCAGCATTCGTTGAGCCTATTCCAGTGGCGTAATAAGGCACATGGTAGGAACTTGAAGATTGGTTGAGATAAGGTATATCCTCTCCATACCAAGCTCCATAAGCAAAAATATTGAGGGTCTTTCCCGATGCGTTTGCCATGGCCTGCCAGTTATCCATTTCTGATTCAATATGTTCCTGAACAGCATGACAATTACTGCAATCATGAGCCATGAGGTCGAGAATAATGATACTACCACGGTGGTCATCTAAAGAAATCCAACCGGTTGAATTCGCGAGCGGTTGCTCCACATCGCTTCGATTTAATGATTCGAAAACAATGTTCGGGATAGGCGCAGGTTCAGCATCTGAAGCAAATATGTCATCCATACTGTCAAACATGGAAAGTGCTGCATAAGAGACTACAACGAACATAAGTCCGGCAATCCCGAACGCTTTCCATGTTTCGGCTCGTTTGAAGACGCCCAAATCTGCCTGTTTAAACGTGTCAAGAATTTTTCCCGGAACACCGAGAACATATTCCTTGACCCGCAAGAAACCGCCCATGAACTCGTGGAGTCAAATTGCCTATTCAAGGTAGCGGGGCATTGGTCTTGAAGATTGTTCGAACGGGGAGCAGTTCGTGTGGGAAATGAATGCGAAGTATACTTTCGAGCGTCGAAACTCTACTGCAAAAGTGGGCTCGGAGAGAATCGAACTCTCGATCTTCGCCATGTGAAGGCGACATCATAACCCCTAGACCACGAGCCCTAAGATACTGTGACGTGCAGACTCTTGAATATAAGAGTCCCCTAAACGAAGTTAACGAAACGAATTCAAGTGTACGAGACCGACTTCAAGCCGGTCATGCGTTGGATGAACCTCGATGAGATAGACAGGAACTTGTAACTCTTCAGCAAGTTCTTCGGCCAGTGAAATCGGGAGTTCTATACGCTGATGGTGTGCATCGTATCGAATCCAACCGTCTGCAATTCCAAACTCATGTTGCAGTTCCTCGACATCATCTGTCGCATCGGCAAGAGATGTTGGAATTGCACCAAACACAATTGTGTCGTCTTTACTGAGCACTTCATAAGGTCTCAAATTCGCTTGGCCTCGACGACGGAAACGTGCTCGNAGTTGTCCTGCATCTTTGTANCGGGCTGAGCAGAACTTTAGATGGAAATCCATGTCNTTCGATGCTTCNTTGAGCCGAAGAGCAAGTTCTGCTGAACCTTCAGCTGCTGCAGTGATGCCACCGCTCANATTGAAGCCTCGAACATCCATATTTTCTTGGTTTCCAACGGTTATTTCCAACTCATTCAGATTGAGAAACTTGACTGGAGATGCATGAAGTTCATCGAGTAAGGAAAAGAGTTGAGTTTCTTTGTCCGGTTCACATGGCAGTTCGACCCCGACATCGATTCCAGCCTCAGAACAGGCCTCAATCACTGGAAGATATTTGTTCAATGTCCCATCAAGAAGATGAAATCGAATCTCATCCAATCCTGCTGAACCGAAGTCAGCAGCAAGTGATACATTGAACGGAATCGATGTGTACAAGTGTATGTGGTGTTCGGCACCAAATGCCGATTTCAACTGCCTCACTGCTTCGAGAGACTTTTCAGCATCCATCAAAGGATCGCCACCAGTGATTCCGGTTCCGGTTGCACGCATGGCTCGACCCTCCTCAATGACCTCATCCCATGTAGTGCAGCGGCGCTCGTTAGCAAACATGTCCGGGGTTTCTTTCCGGTTGTCCGAAAGAGGGCAATAATCACACCCCCAATGGCATCTACCGGTAACAAAAAGCACCAATTTGCTACCATGCTGACACTGAACACAACCCTCTGCCTCACCATCATCAGCGGGAAGTATTTCGGTCGCCATAGGTAGAGACAAGGTCATTTGTATCGCTCACCCGACTGCACTGATGGTTTCAAACCCTCGCTTCTAAACAGGATTTTTTGCGTCAATTGCATGTTTTAACAACCACCGGTGGAAACGATAGTCGCCGGTTAATTCAGGATGGAAGGTGAGCGCTAAACGATTCCCATCGAGAACACCGACTGTTTCATGGGATAATTTGACAACTTCATCGCATTGAATTGTAGATTGTTCAAAACGTGGAGCTCGGATGAATACTCCATGGAATCGCTCGCTAGAAAGTGATTCAAGGGCCGTGCCAACTGGAAGGGGTTGGTGATTGAATTCGTTTCGATTTAGATGTTGGATTTCAATCTCTGAACCGGAGGGTGTTTCCAATTCTACATCAAGCATCGCTTCAAATGAATCGCGTTGGCGACCCCAAGCGTTCCGTGAAATCTTACAATCCACAAAGGGTGCAAACGAGAATTCTGGCTGTGCGAGAAGTATTGCACCAGCGCAGGTACCAAGAACTGGGCGGCTAGGATGTTCTTTCATCCATGAAAAAAGAGCGGGAAGGAGAGATTCACTTTGGCTTGCCCTTCGCATTGCAGTTGATTCGCCCCCTGGTAAAACCAGGCAATCAAGTTCCGAATCAACTTGCTTGCCCATCCGTAATTCAACAATCTCAATATCTATACCCAGTTGTCGAGATGCAGCATTAAGTGCTTCAGAGTGTTCATGCCGTGCACCTTGGAGCATTGCCACACCGACCCGAACCATGTTGGTCTGTCGAGGCACTTCCCTAAGAGCCCAACGACACAATTCTACAAAGAACAGTTCGGAAAGAGGTGGTTGACCCCTTGAATTGAAAAGCCTCCATGCACTGCAATGTCCATGGACCTAAAGCAAGACTGTTTTCTCGTCCCGGGGCCGGTTCGCATGAGTGAATCATGTCTCCAAGCTTTGTCCAGTCCAGTCATGACTGCACGAGGAACCGAGTTTCGAGATGTTATGGCGCACTTAAACTCAGGACTCCGATACGCGTTTAATCTCTCTCCATCTCAGCCAGTTCGTGGCACCCAATCGTGGGCTGGAGACGACGATTACAAAGTTGTAGTTGTCTCTGGAAGTGGCACTGCTGCCATGGAAATGGTCATTGCAAACAGGTTCCGTTCGAACGATCTCGTACTGGTTCCAACGAACGGAAAATTTGGCGAGAGAGTCGCAGAGATGTGCAAGCGATTTTGCAATGTCAAGCACATAAAGTACGAATGGGGGCGTGCATTCGATCTGTACGAACTTGAACAACAGCTTGAACGTGGATGCTACGAATCTCTTCTAATTTGTCACAATGAGACCAGCACCGGTATCACTCAAGATGCCGCTGCAATTGCAGAAATGTGTCAGCGGCACAAAACATCATTCATCCTTGACGGCATAACATCAGTTGGCGGTTTACCGGTTCATCCGCAAGAATGGAATGCTGAAGCCGTCGTCATGGGGGCGCAAAAATGCACGGCCGGACCCTCAGGAATTGCTGCTATCGCAATCAACTCACGATTCATTGAAAGAGTGCATGCAATCCGTGAACAAGGAGATTCAAATCCAAACTACTACTTTGATATGGTATCTGCACTGAAAAAGGGAGATGATGATCAAACTCCGTGGACACCTGCGATTAATCTCGCCATGGGATGGGCTGCATCTCTTGATAATCTCAAGAGTGAATCCAATGAAGGCCGATGGAACCGCTGTGAAAAACTCGCCCATGGTGTTCGAAATCTATTTCTTGACCTCGGATTCGAACTTCTCGCAGACCAGCAGCAGAGAAGCAGCACAGTTACCGCGATTCTTTATCCCGATGGTATCGATGATTCATGGCGTAACCGACTCAAAGAAGATTACAATACTCAAGTCATTGGTGCTCAAGACCACCTGAAAGGGAAAATGTTCAGAATCGGTTCGATGGGTGAAACACCAATTGAAGAAATGGTTGAGGGATGCAAAAGAATGGTTCACTGCTTCAACTCCTTTGGTCTAGAACTCCCTGAACTCGATATTGGTTCCTATTTTGCATGAGGTTTTGATGTGGGTAGATTCATTGTCTTGGGTCGTTTTCAGCCGTTTCACAAAGGTCATGAGTATCTCGTGAAAACTGCTTTCTCAATGATGTCCGATGAAGATGAATTGGTCGTTGCAATTGGCTCCCAGCAAGCAGGATGGGAGCCAAACAATCCCTGGACTGCAGATGAACGTCAGGCGATGATTCAAACTTGGGCAGATGGTGAAAATATTGTCTGCACTATTGTGTCCATTGAAGACATCAATGACCCACCGAACTGGGTGAAACATGCAGAAAAATCTCACGGGACAGGAACACTCGTTACAACTGATTTGGAAGCAAAACAATTGTACGATGATGCAAATTTTGAAGTTGAAATGTTGGAAATGAATGAACGTGACCGTCTTGAGGGGTGGAGAATTCGGCAGACAGCAAAAATGCTTTCCACGGTTTACGACGACGATGCCGTTCGAGAAGTTCTCAAAGAGAGTATTCCTCAAGCTGTTATCGAATGGCTTATCGAGAACGATGCTCTTTTCCGACTTTCAACATTTGAAACCGGCGTATATGCAGGCTAGTTACTTTCGAAACAATTTCTTCTTGAATTCTTTCTTAACGTGTTCTTTTGCAACTTCGTTGATTTTTTTCTCAGCCTTCTCCTTTGCACTGTTTGCAACATTGGAAATCTGTTCTTTCGCTTTATCAACAATCGGCTTGCTCACACCGTCAATAACCTGGCGCTTCGCACTTTTCGCTGCAGTCTTCGCTGCTTTTTTCGCTGCTTCACTCGCTTTGCCTGCAGCTTTACCTGCCAGTCCTTTGACCATGAAATCGAATTATAACGGCACCACATCAAACTTGCGCCGTTATTCATCTGATGCGACAACAACGCGCGAAGCAATCAAAACCCGCTGTTTGTACATGTATCCAGACTCTAGAACATCAACTACTTTCCCGGGAGGAAAAGCATCAGATGAAGGAATTGTAGTTATCGCTTCCATTTTTGCTGGGTCAAAGTCTTGTCCTTTGGCTTCAATAGCAACAACGCCGTCGGCAGAAAGTTCGTGCCACATCTTGTTTCGAAGCAATCTCAATCCTTGAGCAACAGCAGAAGTATCGTTTTCATCAAGATTATCCAATGCACGATCAACATCTGCAAGAACAGTTAACATTCGACGAGCCAAACCCATTCCACTGTATTGAATCAATTCAGCTTTTTCAGCCATGAGACGCTTGCGAACGTTTTGGATTTCAGCATCTTTGTAGGCGATTTCTTTTTCTGCTTTTTCTGCTCGAAGATTGGCTTGCTCTAACGGGTCGAGTTCCTCTTCTTCGATGGTATCTGCCAAATCGATTGTATCCATTCCCTCTTCGATAACAGGAACTGAATCATCAATTTCATCATCCGAACCTGCTGGTTCATCGGAGGGCACTTCTTCACTCATCGTGTGATGCGTTCATGGAGTGGTCTTTGAACCCCTCGCCGAATCAGTTAGGAAGTTTTGTAGATTCCATTTGCCATGACCCCATTTCTCTGGCTCAAGATGTTCTCTTCCCAAAATCCCTACATAATTTGGGTTTGAATGAAGGGTTGTAACGGCATGTACAAACAAACGAGTCGCTCGATTGTGAGCCTCATATGTTGGAACTATTTTTGGGTCTTCACTTTCATCAAGCGTCTCACCCAACTCTTTTCTTCGTTCCATCCAATCTAGACATACGGATTCAGAAAATTCATCTTCGGGCAACCCATTGAGCCGACTGTAGACCTCAGACCATGTCGACTGAGAATACAGGTCTGTATTGTCCTCAATTACTCTCTGCAACGCAACATCAAGGTAAAGATAGGCGCGACCCTCCCATACTTCCCAAGCCCCAGGGCTGGCCCATTGCATGAGAAGGAGAAGTCCCTCACATCCGTTTTCCAATTCGCGAAGAACCTCAAACACAGAACCTTCGTGACCTGTCGGTATAGTGTCCAACCAATCGAGAATTTCTGCCTCGATATCGATGTCGAAACTGCGTTTGAGACGAGGGTCGTGTGAAGGGCGTAATTCACGCATGACTCCTTTTTCCAACTGAGAATAGAGGCTGTTCCACGGTTGAGTGAGAATCTTTTCCAAGCACTCTTTGTCGACGAGCATCAATACCAAGTCAATGCCCATGTGATGAGCCAAAAGGCCGTCTCGTTTGATGTCATCGGATTTACAAAGTGGATTTGAAACGCGAATTCCACTCTAAACCGAGAAGAGGATTGAAGAAGAACGGTTCCTCCCAGCGAAATGGAGGCTTTGTATGGCGACAATCAAGGAGCAGATTGAATTGATTCGCGCCGAGATTGACAAAACCCAAAAAAACAAAGCCACTAATGCGCACATTGGCAAATTGAAAGCAAAAATAGCCCAACTTAAAATCAAGGAAGAAAAAGCCCATGCCCACTCCAAAGCAAGTGGAGGTGGCAAGGGGTTTGAAGTAAAAAAATCGGGTGATGCAACGGTTGCACTGGTAGGTTTTCCATCTGTTGGTAAATCTACACTCATCTCGAAAGTTACCGACGCTCATTCAGAGGCAGCCGGATATGCATTTACTACACTAACATGTATCCCTGGAGTGATGGAGCATCGAGGTGCCAAAATCCAGATACTCGATTTACCAGGTCTCATCAAAGGTGCGGCCGAAGGAAAAGGTCGTGGTCGTGAAATTTTGAACGTGATTCGTAGCGCTGACATGGTGTTGTACATCGTTGACCCCTTCCAAGATGCCCACTTCAATGTGTTACACAGAGAACTGCATAATGCTGGGTTAAGACTCAATGAAACTAAACCACCCGTTTTCATAAAGAGAACAGAAAGGGGTGGAATCGATATTCGAACAACCGTCGAGCAAACACACCTTTCCGACGAAGAAATGGGTGAAATTATTCGTTCTTTTGGATACACTTCTGCTATTGTGACTCTTCGAAACGACACGACTGCGGAGCAGATAGTGGACTGCTTGGCTGAAAACCGAATTTATGAAAAGGCGGTTATAGCCATAAACAAAATAGACATCGCAACCGAAGAAGATTTGGTGCGTTCAAGGAAATCATTGCCTGAGGACTGGCCTGTAATGAGAATCTCCGCTTTCAAGGACATTGGACTTGAGGAGTTGAAGGACTTTATTTATGATAATTTAGGGTTCATGCGAGTATTTCTCAAGCCTCAAGGTCAAGAAGCCGATATGGAAGAACCGTTAATTGTCAAAGATGATTCCACTGTGCAAAACATTTGTAATAAATTGCATCGAGACTTTGTTCGCAAATTTAGATATGCTCGTGTCAAAGGCCCGAGTGCAAAGTTCGATTGGCAGCGGGTTGGACTTGACCATCTTCTCAAAGACGGTGATATACTCACTATCGTAGTTCGTCGGTAATTAGTCCCAGATTCCCATATCCATTCGCGCATCTTCAGTGGCGTGGATTTTTGGGTCCCAGCGCGGCGTCCATACCAAATTGATGTGGACACTTTCGAGACCTTCTGTCTGCAGTGCAGCCCTGTGTGCAGCAGCCATGATTTCAGGCGCAGCTGGGCAACCCGGCGAGGTCAACGTAAGGTCAACCTCTGCATGAATTCCTTCTAATTTCTCTTCAAAGCGTATATCGTAAACGAGTCCAAGTTCAACAATCGACAATTCCAATTCAGGATCTTCGACTTCATCTAAATGTTTCATTACATCCTCTTTTTCAATCAAAAAAAACACCTCACACAAACATCCGAATATCTTTCATTACTTTATCGAACATGTTTCGAAAGCCATTGGAACGACTTGGTGATAGTGAATTGAGAATTCCCATCTCCTCTGCAAAGTCAGGAGAGAGCAAAAGTGCTTGGGCAGGGGCAGTTCCATTGATTGCAATTGATAAAATCCCCATCAATCCTTGGACCAATTTTGCGTCTGCCCCTGAGAGTAGAATCACCTTGCCGTCCTGAAGTTCCACTTTGACGTGTGCTTCAGACTGGCAGCCATGAACTTTCGATTCTTGGGTCCAAGCAGATGGTGGTAGAGGGATGACTTCATCTGAAAGGTCAAAAACCATTTCGAGGCGCTCCATTTTGTCATCGACATCTTGGAATTCCTCAATCAATTCAGTTAATTCGGCAGGATAAGTCATCCGAATCTCTCCGTAATCAATTTCAGTTGCTCGACAAATATTTTGGCTTCATCCATCGTATTGTACAAGTAAAATGATGCCCGAACTGTTCCAGAAATCCCCAATCTGTGCAGGAGTGGTTGAGCACAGTGATGGCCTGTTCGCACAGCAATGCCTCGAGAATCAAACAAATGGGCTAAGTCTTCACTGTGAATTTTCGGGTGCAAAAAAGAAACGACTGCACTGTCTTTTTCATCATGACGACCGTAAACAGAAATTCCCATGGAACGCAACTGTTCTGATACCCAACGGGCAATTTTAATCAGTCTGTTGTGTTCTTCGGGAAGATTAATTTTCGACAACCAATCAAAAGCCGCACACCAACCAACTGCTTCTGCTATTCGTGGTGTACCCGCCTCGAACTTATGTTCGTTGTTTTGAAATGTAGAACCGTTGACGGTTACAGTTTCAATCATATCTCCACCACCCATGAAAGGCTGCATCGTTTCAAAGACATCACCATCGATGAGCAAGGCACCAATACCAGTTGGCCCACACATTTTGTGGGCGGAAAAGGCCATGAAATCAGCCTTTGAATGTTTGAAATCAATTCGTTCATGAGGCACGCCTTGAGCAGCATCAATAAGAACAAGAGAACCGTTTCCATGTGCGAGTTCAATGATTTCTTCAAGCGGATTACGAACACCGAGAACATTCGAAGTATGAACTACACAGACTAATTTGGCACCCTCCAATGATGCCGCATAAGCCTCCATATCAAGAGTAAAATCCTCAAGAACGGGTACGTATCGAAGTTCGACACCTCGCTCCTCAGCAAGCATTTGCCAAGGGACAATGTCTGAATGGTGTTCCATTTCCGTCAAGACAATTGCATCACCTGCGGTCAAATTTGCCCGACCCCAAGCATGAGCAACCAGATTGATTGCCTCAGTCGTGCCACTTGTAATCACTGCTCGATCTGCATTGAACCATTCCTTCAATCGTGTTCGACATGATTCGTATCCTTCGGTGGCTTCACCAGCCAAAGTATGTACTGCTCGGTGTACATTGGAATTCGACGACATATAGTACCCATTCATTGCATCCAAAACCACCTGAGGCTTCTGTGTAGTTGCCGCATTATCCAAGTAAATCAACGGGTAACCGTTGACTTCTCTCTTCAAGATTGGAAAGTCATCACGCAAAGCCAAAAAATCACCTTTTCAATTCGCATTCAAGATGGACAGTTAGACGTGTTCTCATTTCTTCGATTAATGCAGTATTGGTCAGATTCGAAAACGCATCATTCAAGAATCCACTCACAATCATACTTTGAGCATCATCAGGGTTAAGTCCTCTCGACATCAAATAGTGCATTTGTTCAGAGTCAACAGGAGCACTTGCTGCGCCATGAGCAGCAGAAACATCATCGGCAAGAACTTCAAGTTCCGGAATCGCTTCAGCTCTCGCTTTTTCGGACAACAAAAGATTGCGGAATACTTGAGAAGCATCTGTCTTGTTTGCACCTTCGGCAATTGTAAGCAAACCTGTTCCAATAAAGTGACTGCTACCCCCGCAAGCAGAGTTCATGACAAGGTCTGAGTAAGTATGGCCATGGTGATGATGAATCTCAACATGTTCATCATCATGCTGGGCGCCATTTGCATTTACAGTAATCGCTTGTCGAAGAGATGCTCCAGTTCCATTGAGGGAGCTACGAATATCGGTTTTACATCGAAAGCCTCCGAGCGAAAGTGTCGCATTTTCCATAGATGCATCGCGCTGGAGATTCCAATCTTCACAACGAAGGAACTTGGCGTTTGAATCAAGTTCGTTGATAAAACCGTAAAACAATTGCGAGTTAGGATGGACCGTCCCGGTGATGTGAATACCAGCCCACTCAGGTTCACCGGTTAGATGAATAAAAAGAACAGCACTGCCTTTCACTTCGACATTTAGAGAACCAACCGATACATGTCCAGAGCAGCGAGCATTGATATGAATTGGTTCAGTAATATTGTCAAGTGAAAGATTGTACGATGAACCTTCACATTCGTGCAAAAATGTTCGAGCAATCTCACTTGAAGTGGGTTCTGTAGAAGATGTTTCGATAAGTGAAACATTGTCTTGTGTTTTGAAAACTATCCCATCTGCGGAGGGGATGACATCTGGCTTACTGGGATGAATACGGTGCCAAGGAGTGTAGCGCCATAGATGTTCAGAACGGGGAGGAATTGGTATTTGATGGTACATCATCCAATGGAACCCTCCATTTCCAACTCCAGTAACTTGTTCAATTCAACAGCATATTCCATTGGAAGTTCGCGAGTGAACGGTTCGAAAAATCCATTGACAATTAACCCCATCGCTTCTTCCTCTGAGAAACCTCGAGTCATGAGATAAAACAATTGGTCACTCGAAACCTTCGAGACACTGGCCTCGTGCTCAAGGTCTGACGAAGAATTACCTATTTCCATAGTTGGATAGGTGTCAGAGCGTGAGTCCTCATCGAGAATAAGTGCATCACAAACAACTTTCGAGCGACATCCCGATGATTTTGGAGTAACTTGCAGAAGTCCGCGGTATGAAGAACGCCCACCGCCTTTCGAAATTGATTTGGAAAGGATATTCGAGGTTGTGTTTGATGCTAAATGATGTACTTTAGCACCGGTATCTTGGTGTTGTCCTTCACCAGCATATGCGACAGAAATGACTTCTGCGTGTGCCCCCTCGCCTTTGAGTAAAACAGAAGGATATTTCATCGTCAGTTTAGAGCCAATGTTTCCATCAACCCATTCAACTACAGCATCTTGGTAGGCAACAGCTCTCTTTGTTACGAGATTGTACACATTACTGGACCAGTTTTGGACCGTGGAATAACGGATTTTAGCACCCTTCATCGCGATGAGTTCGACCACAGCAGAGTGAAGTGAATCTGTCGAATAGTTCGGAGCAGTACAACCTTCAACATAGTGAATTGTACTGCCTTCATCAGCGATGATGAGTGTACGCTCAAATTGCCCCATGTTTTTGGCATTGATACGGAAATAGGCTTGCACTGGCATCTCAACACTCACGCCTTTCGGGATGTACAGGAATGAACCACCCGACCATACTGCGGTGTTAAGAGCAGAGAATTTGTTGTCACTGTGAGGAACAACGGTGCCAAAATATTTCTTAACAATCTCTGGGTATTGTTTGAGGCCTGAATCCATATCAAGGAAAATTACTCCTTGCTCTTCAAGGTCTTCACGAATGGAGTGGTACACTGCTTCCGATTCGTATTGGGCAGTCACTCCACCAAGCCATTTTTGTTCTGCTTCAGGGATTCCTAGGCGGTCAAACGTGTTCTTGATATCATCTGGAACATCATCCCATGATTTCTCTGTTTTGTCCGAAGAACGGAGGAAATAAGTCACATTTTCAAAATCAATCATGTTGAGCAACGAACAATTTCCCCAATCAGGCATAACACGCTCAACGAAATGGCGATAGGCCTTCACTCGAATATCTGTCATCCATTCAGGTTCATTCTTGAGTTCCGAAATGTCTCGAACTACCTGCTCAGTGAGTCCTTTGTCGAACCGGATAGTCGAGTGTTCCGGATCGTGAAAACCGTATTGGTAATCTCCAATAATTTCTTGAGAATCATCCACCATATTTACACCTCATGCAGCATTATCAAGCCAGTCATAACCTCTTTCTTCCAACTCAAGAGCAAGTTCCGGGCCACCAGAATGAACAATGTTTCCATCAATCATAGCGTGAACAAAATGCGGTTGGACGAGGTCCAGCAGTCGTTGGTAGTGAGTGATTATTAAACTGGCCGAATTTGGTGCAACTTGATTAATTCCTTCGGCAACAATTCGAAGTGCGTCAATATCGAGGCCTGAATCAGTCTCGTCGAGTAAAGCAAGATGAGGTTGAAGCAAAAGCAACTGAAGAATTTCTAAACGCTTCTTTTCTCCACCACTGAATCCATCGTTAACGTACCTTGATAAGAAACTCTTGTCCATAGATAACTGGGACATTGCCGCAGTGAGTTCTTTGCGGAATTCACGCCCCTTCGGAGGATTCTCACGCACAGAAGACACTGATTTTTTCAAGAACGTCCCCACTTGAACACCCGGTATCGATGCAGGATACTGAAACGACAGAAACATCCCTGCGCGAGCTCTCTCGTGAACTTCGAGGTCTTCGAGGGCTTGACCACGATAGAACACATGACCGTCAGTTATTTCATACGATGGATGACCCATAATGACATTTGCTAAGGTCGATTTTCCGGAGCCATTGCGGCCCATTATTGCGTGGATTTCGCCTCGATTAATAACCAGATTAAGTCCTTTGAGAATAGGCACATCAGCGACGCTAACATGTAAGTTCTCGACTCGCAAAATCTCTTCGGTCATGTCGCCCAACTGATTAACCCTCGCGGAACTCCTTTATCAAGTGGTGTAATGGAGTCATGCAAGGCCAACCACACGAAAAATTTGAAGATAATAGGGTTCAAGTGGAATGCAATCAACGAAGCACCATGTCCGAAGACGATTTGGTTGCCAAATATGCTGCAGAAGCAAAGGCTGCGATGTCAGCTGAAGCAAATCGTCGAATCAAAGAGACTACAGATCCTGAAACAGAGGCACGTCTTCGCTCAACCTCGTTGCTCAAACTTATTGGAAATTCTGAATTTGTTCCTGCCTTACTGTCTCGACTGGGAGATGTACGTGCAGCCCTTGACGGTCATGGTGGAGGAATCGCTGTTTCGTCTCTCGATTGGGCTGAAGGCGAGGATGCTCAACTTGACCTTGTTCTTGACCTCACAGGAGCCTGTCTGTCATGCGGCGCCGCACCTGGAACTCTGGAAGGTGTGAAAAAGGATTTAGAATCAGATGAAGAGATTTCAAGAATTCGTTTTTCTTCGGCATTACTCGACACCTTCGATGAATTAGGAAGAGAGTTTATTCTCGCACATGGTGCTGTTGAATTTGTGTAATCTCTCGGAACCAACGGATGAATTCAAACATGCGGAACGTGGCGGTTAAACATGGCAGCATGGCGAGACGGCACCCGAGATGACCCTATTCCTTGCCGAGAGGCTGATGCCGGGCTGTTTGAAATAACTGCCAGAGATGGACGAGGACGGCTTGGCAAACTTCACACACAACACGGTATTCTTGAAACACCTGCGCTCTTGCCGGTAATTAACCCGAATATTCGAACCATCGAACCCAGGGAAATGTGGGACAGATACGGGATTGGAGCACTGATTACAAATTCGTACATTATCTGGAAGCATGAACACCTTAAGGAAATGGCAATATCTGAAGGCGTACATTCTTTGTTGAATTTCCCCGGAGTCATCATGAGCGATTCTGGAACCTTTCAATCCTACATCTACGGAGATGTTGAGGTCGGCGTTGAAGAAATCGTTCAATTTCAGTGCAGTATTGGAGTTGATATTGCGACTATGCTCGATGTTTTTTCACGACCCGACATGGATGAAAAAGAGGTTGCACAGTGTGTCGAGGAAACTATTCAGCGAGCACCAGCGAGCCTAGATGCCGCTGGAAGTACAATGTTGAATGGTCCCATTCAAGGCGGATTGTTCAAGCACTTACGAACTGAATCCGCACAAAAAATGGGTCAACTCGATTTCTCAGTCCATCCTATCGGAGGAATTGTCCCCGTAATGGAACGACATATGTACAAAGATTATGCGAAAATTATGCTTTCTTCAATCCCACATTTACCGCCGAACCGTCCAGTGCACATGTTTGGATGTGGTCATCCAATGCTTTTCCCAATGTCAATTGCACTCGGCGCAGATTTGTTTGATTCTGCTGCATACGCCCTCTTTGCGCGAGATGGTCGATTGTTAACTCCGTGGGGGACTCAGAAAATTGCCAAATTGGTCGAATGGCCAGAGAGAATGCCTTG
Organism: Gammaproteobacteria bacterium; assembly: GCA_002700775.1. GTDB lineage: Bacteria > Pseudomonadota > Gammaproteobacteria > Pseudomonadales > Pseudohongiellaceae > UBA9145. Next base: position 25,979 of record PAEL01000113.1, read on the forward strand.
TGTATCCTCTGTAACCCCATCGGAGGTTCGTGAAATGGCAGAAAAAGAGAGAACTGCACTGTTGGCTCGATATAATCTGGAAGTCACACTTGCTGAACTCGACAGGTGTAAACAAGCCATTCGTGACGGAACTATTTGGCGTCTAGCAGAACGACGAAGTCATCAGCATCCTGCCCTTAGAGAGGCTTTTTTGTGGCTATCAACAAGTCCACACAATGCCAAATTTGACCTGAAAAATCTCGAAGAATTGGTTCTTGATGACAGAGATGCTGCCAAAGACACCGACCACCCTGCTGGTAAATGGGAAGATGCTTGGAATTGGATTGTCAAAGCACAAGAATCTCCACGAAAAGGCGGTGAACCATGGGGCGGAGAAGATACAATTGTTCGCCCTCACATCATCTCTGCCCAAAATACATTGAAATCTAGATGGAGACCGCGAGAGAAATCTCAACGTGGAGATGATTCTGTTTTGATTGCATACGGCACATCTGGACCTTGGAGAGAGCGACTAAGCGACCTCATGCTCCGACTTGAGCATCATTGCCCAGGTCTTGAAGTCATGATTCATACACCGATTGGGCTTCTACCTTACTCTCTTGAAGACTTGAATCCATTTACTCACATCGACGGTCCAAAGTGGCTTTGGAGAAGAAAACCATTGACATTGCAGGTTCGCCAGGAACTCAAGCAGTACGGTATGGACAATCGTCAAATCATCATGGTTGACATGTTAGGCGATGGAATTCAAGCACGAGCGATTCACGCTCTTGCACAAAATGGAGTGTTGGACGGGATATCAGAGGCCAACACACAACTATCTGATTCTAAAGACCGTTCCTACTCCCTGCTGAGTTTAAGAAGAAGACATGTTGGCGATAAAATGGCACTTCTCATGAATTTGAATCACAAGTGGATCAGTACACTTCTCGAAGAGTCTTCATTTGTGGTCAATCGCTTGGGTCGAGTGAAAAATGTACTTCTCTCCGACGGCACACACATTGTGAGTCCGCGACTTACCGACGGAGGTCTATCGCTCACAAACGATGGCGCTGTTGCAATCCACAACTATCGAAATGTTCCAATTCCAACGGGTTTTGAACAGCCTTCAAGTGAGACATTATCCGATTTAGGTCCTGCTTGGGTCGTCGTGAATGTAGATGCTGAACCATTTGTCCGTCAGGGTAGAAATGTATTTCATGGTTTCATCCTAGCTTGCGATTCTTGGATCTCTCCGGGCGATACATGCCTCATTGTCAATCAATCTGGTGAACTTTTAGGGCATGGAATTTCAAACGGAACGGTTCGCGATATGGAAACCTTCCAAAAAGGAGTTTCTGTCAAAACCCGTGGTGGGATAAAGGAGTAGCATCCTTTCCCTGTACTTTTGAGAGCATAGTTCAAAGGGTGTCTTGATTCTCTTAAACTGAGGGAGCAGTGTATGGACGACGACCTCATCATTAAAACCTCAAATTTGACCAAATCTTACGGTCCACATGTCGCTCTGAGAAATCTGAACATCTCAGTACCAAAAGGTGCTACAGGGTTGTTGGGGCCAAATGGTGCGGGGAAGTCTACATTCCTCAAGACAATTCTCGGGCTCATACAGGCTACAGAGGGCGAAGGATATGTTATGGGACTCGACATCCGAACTCAGGGAGATGCCATTCGTTCTCGAATAGGCTACATGCCTGAATACGATTCACTTAATCCTGACATGGAGGCTATTCATCAAGTCCGTTATTCTGGAGAATTGCTTGGAATGAATCCCACAATCGCACTTGCTAGAGCGCACGAAACACTTCAGTATGTGGGATTAGGAGAACAACGCTACCGAAATATCGGGAGTTATTCGACGGGAATGAAGCAAGCGACCAAGTTAGCTTGCGCTCTCATTCACGACCCAGAACTCATTATTGCAGACGAACCCTCAAACGGATTAGACATTACAGCCCGTGATTACATGATTCAAACATTGACAAATACCGTCAAGAACGGGAATCGATCTGTGCTCATGGCATCTCACCTGATGGACGATGTCGAACGCGTATGTGACAACTTCATTCTCTTGCACAAAGGAAAACTTGCAGCCCAAGGCCGAATTGAAGACTTAAAGGGGTTTGACAGAGAAATCGAAATTCATGTGTGGGGCGGAGCATCTCGCTTGGTCGAAGCAATGACCAAAGTCGGATTAAAAGTTCGTAGAGAAGGACGAGTAATGCGAATTCTACACGAACAAGAAGATACGACATCCTTGATTCTGGCTTGTGCTGCTGAAGTAGGTGCTCAAGTTCGTAGAATGCACGAGTATGAGGCATCTCTTGAAGACCTGTTCTTGTCGATAATGGAAAACCTAGGATACGAAGTAAAATCGAGTGAAGATTTACTTGCATCTCCAATTCAAGCACGTAAAGTTGATGCCCCAGAAAGCATGGGAGGTGGCTCTGCATGAATGAAAGCACACCTGCTGAATCAAACAGAAATGATGCTTTACCTCTTGAGAGAGAATCCCCAGAGGCTCCCGTCACTGGAAAAGTTCGTTTGGAGGCGGCTTGGGGGTCTACAGAAGGTGATGAAGACCTCACCGTCAATCAAAAGCCAAAAACGGAAAATGAAGGTCATGTCTTTGAACAACAATACAAGCCCTGGAACGGACAATTAAACCCACGGTGGATGAGAAATTGGTCAATACTTCGACACCACCTGCTTGGAATCTTCAAAAAAGGTCACCGCCCTTGGGGAGTACCGATTCGACTCTACCTCCTTGTTGTTTTTGTCGCGTCATTAACCGATGTTGGCATGACACTTATTTCCGGCTTGATTGGAGACTCTGGTTTCCACTCAGTCTGGGGCGTGAGTAGAGATAATCTCTACGCACATGTCCTTGGATTCCTCCCGCGCAACATGCTGTATTACCCTGTAGTCGCAGCGCTTCTTGTAGGCGGTGTAATCTCCGAAGATAGGCAACATGGAACATCTGCAATGTATTTTTCACGACCAATTTCAAGATTTGACTACGTATCGATGAAATTCCTTTCAGTAGCCTTAATTCAAGCACTCATTATTCACGTTACACTCGGCCTCTATTATCTCGCTGAAATTATTACCATGGGGCGTGGATGGGCATGGATTATCGATACTTTCCCCATGTTTTTGGCGACCGTAGTGAGCGGCTTTTTGCTGATTTTCACTTACACAAGCATAGGACTCTCACTTTCGAGCGTTTCAAAAGGGAAATTTTTCCCTGGTATTGCTTTACTGTCGATTATTCTTGGAACCAAAGTTTTAGCCTTTATCGTTTCGAACCTATTTGACAGAGAAATCCTCTACCTCATATCGCCTTACGATTGCTTAGCACATGTCGGCCAGGCAATCATTGGAACACAACCTACCTATGACCAATATTCTTGGACCTGGTCACTTGCCTCACTTGCAGCCATGAACGCTTTGGCACTGTTCGTATTGAGTACTCGCGTTTCATCCATGGAGGTGACTCGTGAATGATGCCTGACTTTGACCAGCAAGGTGCCGCCCAGACAAAAGAATGGGTTCCAGAAACCAATGCTCCTGCAATCTTGCTAGAAAATGTTTCAAAAAGCTATGGCAGAATCTTTGCGCTTTCGAACATCACCTTGGCCCTTAACGGCGGAGTAACGGGGATATTAGGTATGAACGGCGCAGGAAAATCAACATTGTTCAATCTGCTCATGGGTAAGCTCAAAGTGAGCCAAGGCACTATCAAATTGTTTGGCACTGACCCTTGGAAAAATCCCGCTCCGTATGCACGTGTTGGTTTTGTTCCTGAACACGAAAAAATGTATGATTGGATGACTGCACATGGATTTGTTTCGACCTTTGCGCGACTCAATGGTCTCACTCGAGATGAAGCAGGAATAGAGGCAGACAGAGTGTTAGAATTTGTCGGGCTCACAGATGTTGCTCACAAAAAAATTGGTCAGTTCTCCAAAGGCATGCGCCAACGAGTAAAAATTGCCCACGCACTGGTAAATGACCCCGAATTAATCATTCTTGATGAGCCGCTTCAAGGCTGTGACCCATTGGCTCGAACAACAATCATGAACGTGATTCGAGAACTCGGAAAAATGGGTCGAACCGTTTTGGTAAGCAGTCACATTTTGCAAGAGATAGAACGTATAACTGAGCAAATAGTTATTCTTCACCATGGACGCCTACTCGCTCTTGGAAACCTCCACTCAATACGAGAGCGCCTCGACCAAATTCCTCATCGCATATCAATTCAAGCTGACAACCCGAAAGCGTTGGCAAAAGATGTTATTGACATCGATGAAGTATTTGGAATTTCATTTCCAGACGGGGAAAACCTGTCGATTCAAACTCATAACTTGGGTGCAATTCACGCCCAACTGCCACGAATTATTGTTGAAAATAACCACAAAGTGACAACGATTGATAATCCGGATGATGACTTGGCATCAATTCTCGGTTACCTTACTTCAGGAGGGAGGGTGTGATGGCAACAAAACCGGATTCCATATACCGCTCTTTGGACCGTAAGGCTGCTGCCATCGTCGAATTTACGCTACGGCAATACCGTACAAAGAAATCAACATGGGTTGTTTTGGGCGTAGGTTTCACAGCTTTATCACTCATCTTTATGATTTACATCGATGTGATGAGTTCAGAATTTGAGTCTATCGATAACGACGGAGATTCTTACGATTATGATAACGACGGATATCCTACCGGTCAAGAAGTGAAGTTGGGAACCGACCCATTCAATTTCGAGTCTCACCCAGGCTTGTTTGACCCACCCATAGAACCGGAACCAGCCTCAATGTACATCAATGAAGACGGTTTTGATTGGGATATTACCACAAAGATTGGAGACCAATCTGTAGGATACGATGATGACGGAGATTGCTTGAATGTAAATCGGACTGACTCACAAAAAGACACAAATGGAAATGGAATTCCTTGCGACATTGTTGTCTCCTTCATTTCGACTCAATCTCAGTTAGGGGATAGAATTGTCATCGATGTTGATGCAGACAATGGTGTTGACGAAGATCCTGACGAAGATGCCTATTCCCGAGAAGCAATTCATCTCGCATTCATTCTATCAATTGGAAAACTCGGCTTTGTGTTGTTACTCGGAATTTTTCTGCCTCTGTTCTTGGCAACCGGTCTTGTCAGAGATGAGATGACTTCGGGAACCATGCATTTCATGCTCGCTAAACCAATCGCTCGCTCAGAAATATTCCTCTACAGAGTAATTGGCTATCTCGGTATTGTTTGGCCTTATGTCATTCTTCTTGGAATCCTTGGAGGTTTAGTATCTGGCTTTGTCGGCTCAGGAGACTCTTTCTTCCGCTTTGCAGACCTTGGAGTTTGGCTTGCTATTGTATTTGCTACGATGATGGCGACATTGGTTTATGGAATGCTTTTCAATGCTCTAGGAGTTCTTTGGAAATATGGAATTATCCTTGCCATACCTTTTGCTGCATGGGAACTTGGCATGGCACTGCTGTCAATGGGTGCTCCAGACTCGACATTACTACGGTTCTCAATAATTGGATGGGCACTAATGATTGTTGATGCAGCAGCAATGATGGTTTGGCCGAATTTGGACATGTTTATTGCCATGGGTGATTGGGGAGGTGGCGGCGACGGCGGAACCATTTTTGGTTCATCGCTCCAAGGATCCGCTCCTCTGAATTTCTTTTCTTCAAAACCAGGTTTAGGACTCTCTCCATTTGTTGCTACCATTATATCGACGCTCGTACTGTTACTTCAGGCGGCAGTGTTTTGGTTCCTCGGTAGTGTTTTGTTCAAAGGCAAGGAGATTCAATGATGTCTCCGATTCCAGTCTTCACAGGGGACTTGTCAAAATTGTGGACCCTTCAAGATCGGCCACCTCTCCACCACCTGACATGGGATTGGTGGTGGTGGCTCGTGATGCTGGATGACCCTGATGGACGACCAAGCGGAAGGCAGTTGATGGTACTGTGGTCAACCAAGGACAATCCACTTGTCGACGTTAACGGCATGCCTTGGAAACCCTCCGGGCGACCTGGTTACGACGAGGACAAGGGATTGGCCCTTGATGGAATGGTTTGTGCATGGTGGTTTGATGGTCAACAGATGCATGAACCCGTGATTCAGAGAATTTGCCGCATGATTGCTTTACCAGACTCACATCCAAATTGGCCCCAAAAGTCCGATGATACAGGTCAAGGGGGAGGAGCCGTCGTACCCCTCTTGGATGACGACCTCTCGATGGGGTTGAAGAGTGATTTAAGCGAATTTTGGATTCACCTTCACACTGACAAAGAAGCGAAACATCCCAAAATTCCAAAAAAGTTTGACCTCAAACTTACCCCTTGGAACACCGCTATGTCGACCGCAAGACAAGCAAATGCCACCTATGCGGCGAACATGGGGTACGATATTTTACGACTTCATGGAACCCGTGTCAACGGCAAACTCGACGACGAGAATGTGTCTGGAACTGCGTATTTCCAAAAAGTCTGTGTTCAAGCGCCGTCCGTTCCATGGTACTGGGGAATGCTGCATCTCGATGATGGCTCGTACATTGATTGGTTCTTACCGCATATATCATTTACAGTCAGTGCTCGTGATAACCGACCATGGAAACGAAGAGATTTGGGACACATAGGCCTATCCCAAGGTGGGTTATTCCACGACCCAGTCAACAAGCGGAGTGAACGATTTTCCAAAGTTACGGTTCGTAAAATCGCATCGGAACTTGAGGAGGGAACTCATGGCCATTCACCAGGTTCACCACTGCCTCTTTTTGAGATAAAAATGTGGAATGAACGAACAACAATCGAATTGAGGGTCAAAGCAATTGAACGTGCCCATTGGGCATTTAACCAACCCACACGCGGTGGTTTGAAATCCCATCTTACATACAATGAGTATCCACTTGAAATGGAACACTTGAGGATTCGTGATGAGTTTGGTGTTCGTAAAGAATCGGATTATGAATGGGCTAGAGGCAATGCTGAACACTCATGGGGCCTTCTTCATTAACCGAGGGTAGCATGGAGATACAATTCATCTGTAATCCCGAGTTAAAATGGGCAAGGTATTATGTGCG